>JACQWX010000033.1:35597-75462 GCA_016209035.1 Elusimicrobiota bacterium
AAGGCTTCTTCATGGCCTCCGGGAGCCCCGCCGGCGTCGTTCCGCTTCCGGCGGCGCCTGGGGAAGCGGCCGACGCCGGGGGGCATGCCAAACCCAAGGCGAGGATGATCGGCGCCGCCGAGGCGCTCAACGCCGTTTGAGGCAAGCGTTGCCCCGGTGGAAGACCCTGCGGAAGGCTTCTGCCTCGCCGACGCCTTCCTCCTCCTGGATCTTCGAGAACTTCTTGCGGCAGACCTCCGGACAGCAGCCCTTCACGGGGTTCTTCTCGCAGGGCTCCAGCTTCGAGACGCAGGAACCGTAGGAATCGCCGTCGTCGAGGCACTTGTTCAGGGAGGCGAAGCAGGCCGGAGCGTCGAGGGGGTCGGACTTGTCGTCAGCCGGGGGCGCCGGCTTCTTGGCGGACCCATCCTTCGGATTGGGGGCGGGACCACCCGTCGCGGGAGCGGGGCAGGCCTCCTTGAGGCCCAATTCGCAGGCGTGCCTGAAGTCTTCCTTAGAGAATGCCTTGTCGCCGAGGCGTTGGTGGGCGCGGGCCCGTTCGAAGTAGGCTTCCTTATAATCGATGTCGATCGCGATGGCGGCGTTGAGGTCGGCGACGGCCTTGCGCTCCCTGCGCGCCTCGACGTAGGCGCGGCCTCTGCGGAGCAGCAATTCCTTGTCTTTGGCGGCCAGGCTGAGGGCGTCCGAGAGGTCCCGGATCGCGTCCGACCACTGACGCAGGGCCGCGTGGGACGCGGCCTTCGCCTTCAGGGCGCCAAGCCTCGCGTCGTTGCCGTCGCCCCTCTTCCACATGCGCAGGGCGTTCGCGTAGCACTCGACGGCGCGGGCGGGCTGGTTGCGGCCCTCGGCCTTCTCGGCGCTCTTGATCCAGGAGGCGAAGCTCTCGGCGAACGAGGACGAGGCGAGGACGACGAGAAGGGCGGACAGCAGCGTCAGGACGCGCATATTTCTCCTCGGCATCGCTCACTATACCAAATTTGGCTTGCCCCGGGACGGCGGATTTTGTATACTGGACGACGGACCTTGACTTTTCGCGGCGCCAAATCCCGTCGACAAATCCACGTCGAAAAGTCAAACTCCGGCACTTATGCGACTATACGAGACCGTCCTTATCCTCAAGCCCGCGATGTCGGACCAGGAAGTGGCCGACGTCATGGAGAAGACCAAGGCCGCCATCGGCGGCGGCAACGGCGAGGTCGTCAGCCAGGACAATTGGGGCCGGCGCAAGCTGCTCCATATGATCGGGAAGTCCCGCGAAGGGGTCTATCTGTACTTCAAATACAGGGCGGCCCCGGCCCTCTTGGAGAAGCTGGGCCACAGCTTCAAGGTCTCGGATTCCATCCTGCGCCATTCCTTCACGCTCATGCGCGAGCGCAAGGTCAAAGAAAAGCCCAAGAAGTCCAAGGCGCCGGCGGCGGCGTGACATGATCGGCGTCAGACTCCTCGAGCAGAACCAAATCTTCCTGGTCGGCCGGCTGACCCACGACCCCGAGGTGCGCTACACCCAGAAAGGGTCGGCCATGTGCCGTTTCAGCATCGCCGTGAACCGCCGGTACAAGGATAGCGCCACGGGGGAGTGGAAGGACGACACCTCCTTCATCCCGGTCGTGGTGTGGCGCGAGGTGGCCGAGCGCTGCAAGGAGAAGCTCTCGAAGGGCAGCCCGGTGCACGTCGAGGGCCGCCTGAAGAGCCGCGAGTACGACGACCCGAAGACCGGGAGCAAGCGCACGATCCTGGAGGTGGAGGCGCGCCGGGTGCAGTTCCTGGCCCTGGCCAAGCCCGCCGACGCTCAGGCTCCCGCGGACCGGCCCGAAACGGCGGCCCCCTCCGGGAAGAAGGCGGCGGGGGCTCCCGCCGCCCCCTCCGGCGAGCGGAGCACGCCTTCCGCCTCCGGGGACGGCGGCCCCTTGGCCGCCGAGGACGGCGGTCCCGCTGCCGCCGACGACATGGAGGAGGTTCCTTTTTAGATGCCAGAAGAAATCGTCGAGTCCAAGACCGAGGCGGCCCCGACCGAGCAGCCGGCGGCGCCAGCTGATCCCCGACAGGCCCGCAAGACAGACTCGACCGGCCGCCGCCGGGGACCCATCGCCGCAAGGAGGAAGGTCTGCCGGTTCTGCGCCGAGAGGGTCGTCGACATCGACTACAAGCAGGTCCCGGTCCTGCGCGCCTTCATGACCGACGGCGGCAAGATTCTCTCCGGCCGGATGACCGGGAACTGCGCCAGGCACCAGCGGCAGGTGCGCCGCGCCATCAAGCGCGCCCGCAACCTCGCCTTGCTCCCGTACGTCGTCTCGTGATCCTCCCATGAAAGTCATCCTGAGGACCGACGTCGCGGCTGTGGGCCGGGCCGGAGACGTGAAAGAGGTCGCGCCCGGTTTCGGGCGCAACTTCCTGCTGCCCAGGGGCATGGCGATGCTGGCGACGCCTTCCGCCATGAGATGGTGGGAGAAGGGCAAGGAGCGCCGCGCCAAGCTCGCCGAGCGCAAGTCGCAGCTCGCCTTGGGCCTCGCCGGAAAGGTGGCGGGGACGACCCTGTCCTTCGCCAGACCCGTCGGGGCCGAAGGCAAGCTCTACGGCTCGGTGGGCAAGAGCGACATCGTCAAGAGCCTCAAGACCTGCGGTTTCGACGTCGACAAGGCCGCGGTGGCTCTCGACGAGGCGATCAAGAAGACCGGCGAGTACGAGGTCGAGTTGAAGTTCCGGCCCGGGGTCTCAGCGAAGATCAAGGTGTCGGTCGTCGCGCGGGAGTAGCGGCGCGCGAACGAAGTTCGCGCGCAAATCATAAGGAATCCCTTTGACCACGAACATCAATCTTCCCCCTCAAGCCGTCGAGGCCGAGATGGCGGTCCTGGGCTCGATGCTCATCGAAGGTGACGCCGTCGAGAAGGCCCTGGACGTCCTCGCCGAGAAGGATTTCTACCAGGAATCGCACCGGAAGGTCTTCCAGGCGATGGCGCGGTTAGCCTCCCTCAACCATGCCGTGGACCTGGTGACCGTGGCGGAGGAGCTTAGAAAGGCCAAGTCGCTCGACGAGGCCGGCGGGAAGGCGTACCTCGTGGAGCTTACCGGCCGGGTCACGACCGCGGCCCACGTCGAGCACTATGCGCGCATCGTGAAGGAGAAGTCGGTGCTGCGCGACCTCATCCGCGCCTCCACCGCGACGGTCTCGACCTGCTTCGCGGAGGCGAAGCCCGCCGCCGAGATTCTCGACGAAGCGCAGAGCTCCATCCTGAGGATCTCGGAATCCCAGGCGGGAGGGGAGATCATCGAGATGAAGTCCTTGACCCACGAGGCCCTCGAGCGCATCGAGAAGGCCCTCCACACCAAGGCCAGCGTCACGGGCGTCCCTTCGGGGCTTACGAGGCTCGACAGCACCACCACGGGGTTCCAGGGAGGAGAGCTCGTCCTCATCGCGGGCAGGCCCGGGCACGGCAAGACCGCCCTGGGCCTCAACATCGCGACGAACGTGGTCTTGGCGAAGAAGCCCAGGCCGGTCCTCTTCTTCTCCCTGGAGATGAACCGTCACGCCTTGATGGACCGGCTCGTCGCAAGCACGGCCGGGGTGGACCTCAAGCAGCTGCGCACGGGCTTCTTCGCAAAGAACCGTTTCACCGAGATTACCAACGCTTTGGCGAGGCTTCAGACCTCGCCGCTCTACATCACGGACCGGCCCGGCATGAACGTGCTCTCCATCAGGGCCGAGACGCGCCTCCTCAACGCGCGGCTCCAGCGAGAGACGGGCTCGGGCCTGGGCCTCGTGGTCATCGACTACCTCCAGCTCGTGCGCGGGCCGAGGAGCGAGAGCCGGCAGCAGGAGGTCGCGGAGATCTCGAGGGGCCTCAAGTTCCTGGCCCGCGACCTCAACATCCCCGTCATCGCCCTGGCCCAGCTCAACCGGCGCGTCGAGACCCAGGAGCGCGGGGATGAGAGGCCCCGGCTCTCGGACCTTCGTGAGAGCGGCTCCCTCGAACAAGACGCCGACATGGTCCTTATCTTGTACCGCAGATTCCTGAGCAAGCCCGACGATCAGGAACTGGAGAAACAAGCGGAGATCATCGTGGCCAAGAACCGCCAGGGACCGACCGACGTGGTAAAAGTCTCGTTCCACCCTTGGTACACGCGTTTCGGCAACTTTGCCATGGATTCATCCGAGCCCGGCGAGACGCGGGTAATAGAGGAGGCTCAGGAGAGCTTCGCCTGATGGCGGGAAATCCGGAGAGGATTTCCTAGCGTGGATAGGCCCTTCCTGCGGCCGACCTGGGCCGAGATCAGCCTCCCGGCTCTGCGCGCCAACCTCAAGCGCCTGCGCTCCCGCCTGCCGTCCAAGACCAAGCTCCTGTTCGTGGTCAAGGGCGACGCCTACGGCCATGGGGCTTTGGCGTGCTCGCGTCTGGCGCAGCGCTCCGGGGTGGTGGACTGGCTCGGCGTCTCGTCCGTGGAGGAGGGCGCGGCCCTCCGGGACGCAGGCGTGCGGCTCCCGATCCTGGTGCTGGGGAGCCTCTATCCCTTCGAGAGCTTCCGGGCCGCGGCGTTCTACGGCCTCGTCCCGACCGTGGCGAGCCTCGACTCCGCCCGGCGCCTCGAGGAGATGATGCGCCGGATTGCTCGCCGGTCCGCCTGCCACATCAAGGTCGAGACCGGGATGGGCCGCATCGGGATGACTCCCAGGGCGGCCTTGGACGCCCTGGGAGTCCTTTCCGCCCAGCGAGAGGTGCGGGTGGGCGGGGTCTATACCCATTTCGCCTGCGCCGAGTCGAACCGCCAGTTCACCGAGATGCAGATCGGCCGCTTTAACAGGTTCCTGGCCGCTGCCGCGGCCAGGAACCTGAGGACGGGGCTGCGTCATGCGGCGAATTCGGCCGGGGCCCTGGAGTACCCGGGCAGCCGCTTCGACATGGTCCGGCCCGGCCTGGCTGCCTACGGCCTGTATGAAGGGTTCGAGCCCGTTTTGACATTGAAGACGAAGATAGTGTTTATTAAAATGGTGAAACCCGGGACCCCCATCGGCTACGGCGCCGCCTTCCGGGCCAAGCGCCGGACCCGGGTCGCCACCGTCCCCATCGGATACGCGGACGGGTTCTCGAGGGGGCTCTCCAACAAGGGCGAAGCCCTGGTGGGAGGGCGCCGCTGCCCCGTGGTCGGGACCGTCGCCATGGACATGACGATGCTCGACGTCACGCAAGCGAAGGGCGCGCGGGTAGGGGATGAGGTCGTCTTGCTCGGGCGCTCGGGGCGTTCGGAGATTCCGGCCGGCGAGGTCGCGCGCAAGCTCGGCACCATCCCCTACGAGGTCGTCTGCTCGATCTCGGGCCGCGTGCCGCGGGTCTGCCTGCCATGATCCAGGGACTGATGGGTTCGTGGGGAGGGTGGCTGCTGGACCTAGCCGAGGCCGCCGGCCATTTCACCATGATGGTCCGATCCGCCCTGGGGTGGCTCCTCCGGTCCCGGGTCGAGTGGCGTCAGGTCCTCATCCAGATGCTGCGCATCGGGGTCCAGTCCTTCCCGGTGGTCACCATGACCACCCTCTTCACCGGCATGGTCTTGGCGCTCCAGACCGGCGCCTCGTCCAACGCCCTGCTCAACGAGCCCTTCTTCGTCGGGACGGTGGTGGGCTTCTCGATGGTGATGGAGCTGGCGCCCGTCATGAGCGCCCTGGTGGTGTCGGGCCGGGCGGGCGCCGCCATCGCGGCGGAACTGGGCACCATGAGGGTGACGGACCAGATCGACGCCCTCTACACCCTGGGCACGGACCCGGTCCGCTACCTGGTCATCCCGAGGGTGCTGGCCTTCATGGCGATGCTGCCGATCCTCAAGGTCATGGCGGACTTCACCGGGATTTTCGGAGGCTGGCTCATCGCGTACTTCAAGCTGGGCATCCCGACCAACACCTACTGGCACGACATCTTCGACTACATGGACGTGGACAATTTCATGCACGGCTTCCTCAAGTCCTTCGTGTTCGCCTTCGCGATCTCCTTCATCTGCTGCTTCAAGGGGCTCACGACCACCGGCGGGGCCGAGGGCGTCGGGAAATCCACGACGGCCGCCGTGGTCATGAGCATGACCGCGGTGCTGGTGCTGGACTATTTCGTGACGGCGCTGCTGGTCGCGTTCGGAATCACGTGAGACACCGCCGACGCCGGGCCTCCTTGTCGGGAACATCCCACCAGGGGGCTAAGGGAACTTTTTTGCGGCTTCATCGTATTAAGGGTATGAACTTGGAAAGCCGCGAGTTCGGATCATGCCGGATTTTCCGCGCAGACGCTTTCGAGTGGCTGGATTCGATTCCAGACCACTCGATTCACGCCGTGGTGACGGATCCGCCCTACGGATTGCTGGAATATACCGATACCGAGTTGGAGAAAATGAGGAATGGCAAGGGCGGCGTTTGGAGAATCCCGCCCAATTTCGACGGATGCCAACGCAAGCCTGTGCCTCGCTTTACCGTGCTTGACGACGAAGACCGGTCGGCCTTGCGTTGGTTCTTCTCAAGGCTGGCTGAGCGTCTGCTTCGCGTCATGGTTCCGGGCGGGCATGTCTTCATCGCGACCAATCCTATCGTGTCCTACCTCGTGTACGAACCATTCATCTCGGCGGGTTTTGAGAAGCGGGGAGAAATCGTGCGCGTCGTCCAAACGTTGCGGGGCGGCGACCGGCCGAAGAACGCCCACCAGGAGTTCCCGGATGTTTCGGTCATGCCGAGGTCATGCTGGGAGCCTTGGGGGTTGTTCCGCAAGCCGTGTGAGGGCCGGGTTCAGGACAACCTGCGCAAATGGAAGACGGGGGGACTGCGTAGGATTTCCGATCTTGAACCATTCCGCGATTTGATTTTCTCTTCTCCAGCCCGAGGAAAGGAAGCTGGGACGGCCCCGCATCCATCCTTGAAACCCCAGAAATTCCTTCGGCAGATCGTGCGAGCGGCCTTGCCGTTGGGAGATGGTGTGGTGCTTGATCCGTTCATGGGGTCGGGGTCCACCGTGGCGGCTTGCTTGGCTGTGGGAGCCCAAGGTGTCGGCGTTGAAATGAGGGAGGATTACTATTCGATGGCCGAGAAAACCATTCCTCAACTGGCCGAGCTCGAAATCGCTGTGAGCCCTGCATGACCCGCAAAGAGAACTGGAACGACGGGGTCGCGTTGCCTCCGGGATTGACGGTGGCCGCAATCCGCAAGTCCATTCAGTATGTTGAGAAGGAATCGTCGGAATTGGTCGAGATATATCTGGAGCAGGCGAATGTTTTCAGTGCGATTATGGGCATTTTCGGGGCCAAGGCATTGGATGCGTTCAGCGTTTACGAGAAGAGCAAGGACAGCAACGTCGCGCAGCAACGGTTTCCCGATCTGCGCAGGCGCGGCAGCGGGCGGAATCCTCCTCCAGATTCCTGCCTTGAGTCAAAGGCGAGCAAACGGCCATGGGCGTTGCAGTCGCACTATGATCATGCCGGCTGGTACGTGATCTGGCGGTACTGGGTTGATCCTACCATGTCCGTTGATCCTGGACGCTCGGTCACCATATGGCGCGTCGAGGTCGTGAGGCTTGAGAAGAACGATTGGAAATATGAAGGAAGCGGGGCGGGGAAGCAAGGCGGTGGCCGGACCCATACGTTTGGATTGAGGTGGCCGGCCGAGAAGTTGCGGGACAAGGCTGTGTACGAGAGGCTTGATATCCGGATTCAGGGTGGCAAGGTGGTGCCGGCGAACGGTGAATAGTCGATGAAACGGCGTCACGCCAACCCCTCGCGCGCCTCCCTGTTCGAGAGGCGCGCGGAATGATCGACGCGGTCGGGGTCAGGAAGGGTTTTAAGGGCCGCCCGGTCCTGCGCGGGGTCGACATCATCGTCGAGGAAGGCGAGACCCTGGCGATCGTCGGCGGTTCCGGGTGCGGCAAGAGCACCTTCCTCAAGTGCGTGATCGGCCTCCTGCGGCCAGACGAGGGGTCCATCGCAGTCGACGGCGTGGACATCACGACGCTCACCACCGAGACAGAGATCGCCCAGTACCGGCGCCGTTTCGGCTACCTTTTCCAGGAGGCCGCCCTGTTCGACTCCCTGCCGGTGTGGGAGAACGTGACCTTCGGGCTCAAGTACCTGACCGACATCCCGCGCTCAAGCTTCAGGAGGATCGCGGGGGACAAGCTGGCCCTGGTGGGCTTGAAGGACATCGAGGACATGCGTCCGGCGGAGCTCTCCGGCGGCATGAAGAAGCGCGTGGCCTTGGCCCGGGCCATCGCGGCCGAGCCGTCCTATATTTTGTATGATGAGCCGACCACGGGGCTCGACCCCATCATGTCGGACGTGATCAACGACCTGATCATCGACCTTCAGAAGAAGCTGAACGTCACCGCGATCGTGGTGACCCACGACATGAGGTCGGCCTACAAGATCGCCAGCCGCATGGCGATGCTGCACGACGGAAGGGTGTTGCAGGTGGCGCACCCCGAAGTCATGAAGATCAGCACCAACCCGCACGTTCGGCAGTTCGTGGACGGCTTGAGCGAAGGGCCGATCAAGATGAGGCTCAAGGAGTACGAGCTGCCGGAGGACGAAGAAATAGGAAGGGCTCGATGAAACGGCATTCTGCCCCCACATCTGCTTGCCTCCCCGTGGGGGAGGCAAGCGACACATGACCACCGAATCCAAGGTCGGCGCCTTCGTCATGGCCGGGATGGTCTTGATCGCCGTCGCCATCTTCCTGCTCGGGGATTTCACGCTGGAGAAACGCTACCTGCTGCACGTCAACTTCGGGGACGTTTCCGGGCTCTCCAAGAACGTCCCGGTCAAGTTGTCAGGCGTCGAGGTCGGCCAGGTCAAGGACATCACTCTGTCGGGAAACCGGGTGAAGGTGACCGCCTCGGTTCGCACCGGGGTCGAGATATACAAGGACTCCGTGTTCACGGTCGGCATCACGGGCATCATCGGGTCGAAATACCTGGAGATCGCGCAGGGCCACCCCGCCGCCGGGGCCATCCCGGCCGACTCGACCATCGAGGGCGTCGACCCGATGCCGCTCGACAAGGCCATGAGGGACGCCTTGAAGAGCCTCGACGAGCTCCTGGCGTCCTTCAACTCGACGACGGCCAAGCCCGGCACGCTCGCCCGCAACCTCAACGACACGGTCGCCAACATGCGCGACCTCACCGCCAACTTGAACGAGCTCATCGAGACGAGCCGGCCCAACCTCTCCAAGGCCCTGGCCCGCACCGACTCCATCTCGGAGAAGCTCGACGACCTCTTGGCCAAGAGCAACCAGGTCATGGCGAGCCTCTCCACGGACAAGGGCGCCGTGGGGGCCCTGATGAACGATCCCAAGGTCAAGGAAGACGTGAAGGAGACCGTGTCGAGCATCAAGGAGGCGGCCGGCACCGCGAAGGACGTCCTGGGCAGGATGACCCAGTTCCGGATCTTCTGGAACCTCGACTGGCGCTACGAGCACGTGGCGCGCGCGGCCCGGCTCGACGCGGGGATCAATATCTCCCCGCGCGAGGGGCGCTACTACTACGTCGGCGGGGCCAACATCGGCAACGAGAACGACGCCCGGCCCAGCAACAAGGACTACGCCAAGCTCAACACCGTCGACGCCCTGCTGGGCTGGGAGCGCGGGCCTTTCGACTTCGCCATCGGGGTCCTGCGCTCCGGCGGGGGCGGGAGGGTCACGGTCACCCCGTTCTACGACCACCCAGTCGGCAAGAAGTTCAGCCTGACGGCGCAGGCCTACGATTTCAGCCGCGACCGCGTGTCGGAGAGCCGGCGGTTCAACCACCCGATCTACGACGTCGGCTTGATGGCCCGGATCAGCCGCTTCTTCGGCATCGGCGCCCGCGCGGAGGACCTTGCGGAGATCAAGCGGTACCAGACCTGGGCGAACGTCATGTTCGAGGACAAAGACCTCGCGTATCTCTTCGGCGTGGTGAGCTTCGGCGCGGCCGGGACGAAGGGCAGGTCCAAGAAGTAGCCTGGACCTTCCCGCGGACAAACTCCGATGGGCAGACGACCTCCCGGATCCCGCGCCATCGCCGCGGCCGCGGCGCTTCTCTGGTGCGCGTGCCTGCAGCTCTCCCTGTCGGGCTGCGAAGCGCCCTACGACAGCTCCACGGAAGACTGCGTTCTCGGCGACGACTACTCGGAAGTCAAACCGAGGACCGGGAGCCCCTACTATCGAGTGGAGTACTCCTTCAACGTGGACGGGCGGAGCTACGGCGGCATCGGGCGGCTCGAGGCCGAGCCGACGACCCGCGAGTGCACGGCCTTCTACATGGCCAGGAATCCCAAGAACAACGCGCTGACCTCGACCGTGGGGTGGCATCTGGGCCGCGGCATCAACGAGGCGGCCTTGAGGACTACCGCCGTCAGCATCTGGGGAAGCCGCCGTCCGACATGGCCGCCTTCTTCGCGCAACGGGCCGAGCCCCCATCGGCCATCCTGCCTCCCTACCATCCCGCGTCGGCCGAAGTCCGCTCCTTGACGAGCCTTCTGGACGGCTCGGCCGCGGACACGGGCAGGTGGGGCTATGTCTCCGAGCCCCGGGGACGGGACTTCGGCGCCTTCTTCATCAACTGCACCCACACCGACAGCAGGGGTTCCGCGTGGGACTCCTATTGATATCCGGCCACCGGGGGGGAAGTGGTATAATCGCCCTGAGTCTACCAATGAAAAAGCAGGGAGCTCCCCGGCTGCGCGCCCAGTACCGCTGCGCGCAATGCGGCTACGCCTCCCCCAAACCTTTGGGACAGTGCCCCGAGTGCTCCGCCTGGAACTCGATGGAGGAGGAGGTCGTCGCCGACCAGGCCAAGACCCCGGTCTGCCGGGGCCTTGCCGACTTCTCCTCCGCTCCGACCCCGCTGGCCGACCTGGCGGGTGACGCGCCCCCGGCCCAAAGGTCCGCCACCGGGCTCGGGGAATTCGACCGGCTGCTGGGCGGAGGCGTGGTGCCGGGCCAGGTCGTGCTCCTGGCCGGGCCCCCGGGGATCGGCAAGTCCACCCTGATGCTCCAGGCAGCCGCGAGGCTCTCCTCCAAGTTGAGCGTCCTCTACGTGTCCGGGGAGGAGTCCCTCAAGCAGGTCGGCGACCGCGCCAGGCGCCTCGGGATCAGAGGCGGCTCCATCGTCCTGCTCTCCGAGACCGACCTTTCCAAGATCCTTGCGGCCATGGACGACCTCAAGCCCGGGCTGGTCGTGATGGATTCCGTGCAGGCCGTCCATCATCCGGATTGGCCCGGCACGCCGGGCTCGGTGACGCAGGTCAGGGAGTGTTCCGCGGAGCTCCTGCGGACCGCGAAGGGCCGGGACACCGTGGTCTTCCTGCTGGGGCACGTGACCAAGGAGGGGGCCCTGGCGGGACCCAAGCTCCTGGAACACCTGGTGGATACGGTCCTGTACTTCGACACCGAGCGGCACGACCTCCTGCGGGTCCTGCGCGCCAGCAAGAACCGGTTCGGGCCCACGGATGAGATCGGGCTCTTCGAGATGCGCGCCGGAGGCTTGAGCGAGGTCGGAGACGCCGCCTCCCTCTTCCTGGAGGAGGCGGGCGCCGGGACCGCTGGGCGGGCGGTGGCGGTCGCCATGGAGGGCTCCAGGCCCATCCTGGCCGAAGCCCAGGCCTTGGTCGTCACGACCCACTATCCCCTGCCGCGCCGGACCGCGACGGGGCTGGAATACAACCGGGTCCTCATGCTCCTGGCCGCGATGGAGAAGCACCTGCGCTTGAGGCTCGAGGACAAAGACGTGTTCGTGAGCCTCGCGGGGGGACTGAAGACCTCGGACCCGGCGCTGGACCTCGCGGCCTGCATGGCGGTCTTGAGCTCCGCGCGCGACGCGGCTCTGCCGAACGATACGGTCTTCATCGGCGAGGCGGGGCTGCTAGGCCGGGTCGGCCGCGTGCCGTTCCTGGAGGGAAGGCTTCGCGAGGCCGCCAAGGCGGGCTTCAAGAGGGCGGTGGTGCCGGTCTCGGCGGGCCTGCCCTCGGGCGGCGCGGTCGAGGTCGGAGACCGAGCGTCACCTGCGCCATCAGGAAAGGTGTGGGCGACAGGCGGCGCGGCGGGGCTTCGGGTGGTCCCGGTGAAGACCCTGGCTGAGGCGGCGGAAATGCTCCGCTCCGGCTTGCCGGAGCGGAAAGTGACGGAAGGAATAGATGGTCATAAAGACGCACCGGACGGAAATATAGACGAGAATATTGAGGCAAATCCAACACAGAAAGGAGAACCCGGGAAGCGGAGCTTCCCGGGTTAACATATGGGCATCTGGCTATTCAGGCTGTTCGTCGTCGTCGTGTGTCCCGCGTTGGTCTATCTTCAGGTCAATCCGACCCCCAAGGGCATCGTGCTGGGGGTCCTCATCGGGGTCTCGATCGTGGCGGTGGAGTTCCTGGTGGAACAGGTGAACCTCCTGACCGCGGTGTCGGGGCTCTTGGGCGGAGCCGCCGGGGTCCTACTGTCCCAGGTCATCGACTACCTCGTCATCCAGATGAACATCCACTCGATCTCGCGGCATTGGGAGGAGTACGCCGTCCTGCGCTACTTCGCCTTCGGGATACTGGGGATGATCGTCACCATCAGGAAGTTCCCGGAGCTCGACGAGTTGGACAAGGACATCCTCAAGATGAGCCGGCGCCGGGGAGCGGAGTTCAAGGTGGTCGACACGAGCGCCATCATCGACGGCCGGGTCATGGACATCTGCGAGACCAAGTTCCTGACCGGGACGCTGGTGGTGCCCCGCTTCGTCCTGGTCGAACTCCAAGGGCTCTCCGACAGCCCGGACACCCTGAAGCGCGCCCGGGGCCGCCGCGGCCTCGACATCCTGGCGAGGCTTCAGGAGAACCCCGAGATCCCGGTACGCATCATGGACAAGGAATACCCCGACATCCCCGACGTGGACGGCAGGGTGGTCCGGCTCGCCAGGGACCTCGGCGGCCGGGTCATCACGACGGATTTCAACCTGAACAAGATCGCGGCCTTGGATGGCGTCGTGTGCCTCAACGTCAACGACCTCGCTCTCTCGCTCAAGCCCGTGGTGCTGCCGGGCGAGGCCATGTCCGTCTTCATCATGAAGGAAGGCAAGGAGAAGGAGCAGGGCATCGGCTACCTCGACGACGGGACCATGGTCGTGGTGGAGGACGGCAGGAGGCACATCGGCAAGAGGCTCGACGTGGGAGTCACCTCGATCCTGCAGACCTCGGCCGGCAGGATGATCTTCGGTAAGAGCAGGGGGGAGAGGGGCTGATGCTCCGCAAGACAGCCTTTCCGACAAGGAATGCCGGCGGGATCATCTTGGCGTTGATGCTTTCGCATTCCTTGTCGGCAAGTCAGGAAACCGCCACCTGGACGGGCCATGGGATGCCGGTGCTCTGCGTCGCCTGTTCGCCGGACGGCGGCCGGGTGGTGTCGGGCGACGCCGGCGGGGAGATGAGGCTGTGGGAGGCGGCCACGGGCAGGCAGATCGGGTCGTGGCGGGCGCACGACGGCCCCGTCACCGCGGCGGTCTTCGCCCCTGACGGCAAGAGGATCTACTCGGGCGGCGACGATGGGACCATCATCGTGTGGGGGGCCGAAGGCAAGCACATCCAGGATTGGTCGGCGCACTCCGCGGCCGTCGTGGCCCTCGCCTTCTCCGCCGACGGCCGGCTGCTGGCCTCGGGCGGCAGGGACGCCCAGCGCAAGATCTGGAACGTGGCGCAGGGCGGGTTGGCGGCCCAGTGGAAGAAGCGCGAGGAGGCCTCGGTCCTCACCGCCGCCTTCTCGGCGGACGGCAAGTCCGTGCTGTTCGGGAGCGACGACGGGACGCTGCGCGTCTGCGGCTTGAGCAAGAAGGAGACGGAGAGCGCCCCGCCGTGCGACGTCCTCAAGTTCGAAGGCTGCGGTCGGACGCTCCCCTTCCCTGACGGCGGGCGGGTCGTGTCCGCCTGCGCCAACGGCGACATCGTGCGCTGGGACCTGGGCACCGGGAAGGACCGCGTGACCGCCAAGGGGGGCGGAGCCAGGGTCAATTCGATCGCCTTGTCCCCGGACGGCAGGCTCCTCGTCTCCGGTGGAGAGGACGAGATCGTCAGGCTCTGGGACGCCGGCGCCATGAAGCCCGTCGCGAATTGGAGGGGGCACAGGGGACCGGTGACGGCGGTCGCGTTCTCTCCGGACGGCAGGACCACCTTCTCCGCGGGGGAAGACCGCGTCGTGAAGTCCTGGGACGTCGCGGGGGAGCTGGCCTGCGCGGAGAAGTTCGCGGCGGGGAGGTCTCTCTTGGAGGCAGGCTCGCAAGCCTTGGCCAGGAGGTCATTCGAGGAGGCCGTCGCCTGCAGGCCGGCCAACATCGACTATCAGAACTGGCTCGGCTCCGCCTGCCACGACCTCGGGGAGCACGCCAAGGCCGTGGAGACGCTCAAGAAGGCGGAGCTGCAGTCCCGGCGGGATGTCTGGAACTACTACCTGGCGCGCAGCTACATGGCCCTGGGCCGCTTCCAGGAGGCCAAGGCCGCGCTCAGCGAGGGCTTGAACGAGTCGCCCCTAAACAACAGGGGGATCGACCGGCGCGGGGAAATCCGGGGCCTCATGGACAAGGTCGAAGCCTATCAGACCCACCTGGGGGCGGCCAATGCCGGGATGACCGAGGGACGCTTCGCGGACGCGCGGGCGGCCGCCGAGTCCGCGCTGGCCCAGGTGGAGACCGAGCAGGCGAAGACCTTGCGCGACGACGCGATCCGAAAGCTCGCGGCCGAGGCGCGAGGCCTTCGCAACCGCTGGCTGGTGATCCTGGTCGTCCTGGTCGCGGCGGCCGGGGGCGGATGGGCTTGGGAGACGCGCCGCCGCCGCGCGGCCAAGGCCTTGGCCGACGAGCTGGAGCGCTCCTCGGCCCCCCCGCAGGCTGCGCCTCCTCAGGCCGCGACGCCTCCTCCGCCGAAGTAGGCCGCATGCCCATCCGGCAGACCTTGGACGGCCGGGTCCCGGTCATGATCTGGACCGACGACGCGGACCCGGAGTCCCTGCGCCAGCTCAGGAACGTCGCAGCGCTTCCCTTCGTCTTCCACCATGTCGCGGCGATGGCCGACGTGCACGCCGGCATCGGCGCGACCATCGGCACGGTGATGGCGACCAAGGGCGCGGTCATCCCGGCCGCGGTCGGGGTGGACATCGGCTGCGGCATGGCGGCCTTGAAGCTGCCGCTGGACGCCGGAGCCATGCAGGGGCGTAGGCCCGAGCTGCGCCATGCCATCGAGCGCTCCATCCCCACGGGCTTCGAGAGCCACCGGCACGCCGCGCCGGGGGCCCGGTCCTGGGATGGCTGGAGGCGGTTCAAGGACCTGCACCCGAGGGCCCAGCACCTCCTGGACAAGGCCATGGCCCAGCTCGGCACCCTGGGCGGGGGGAACCATTTCATCGAGCTCTGCCGCGACGAGGAGGGCCGCGCCTGGGTCATGCTCCATTCGGGCTCGCGGCACGTCGGGAAATGCCTGGCAGACTTCCACATCAGCGAGGCCAAGGCGTTCGTAGATAGGCAGGGCGCGCGGCCCCCGGACCCCGCGCTCTCGCACCTCGAGGACGGGACCAGGGCCTTCGACGCCTACATGCACGACCTGCTCTGGGCCCAGGACTACGCCCGCGAGAACAGGCGGATCATGCTCGACCTCGTGCTCAAGGACCTCTCCCGCCTCCTCAACGGCGGGCGGCCGCTCACGCCTGAGGCCGAGATCAACTGCCACCACAACTACGCCGCGCGCGAGCGGCACTTCGGGGCCGAGGTCATCGTGACCCGCAAGGGCGCGGTGCGCGCCGGCGTCGGCGAGATGGGCGTCGTGCCGGGCTCCATGGGGACCAAATCCTTCATCGTGCGCGGGAAGGGCTGCCCCGAGGCGTACGATTCCTGCAGCCACGGCGCGGGCCGCCGGATGTCGCGCCACGAGGCCAAGCGGCGCTTCACGGTCGCAGACCTCAAGGAGGCGACGCAAGGCGTCGAGTGCAGGAAGGACGGCGGCGTCCTCGACGAGATCCCCCAGGCCTACAAGCCCATCGACGATGTCATCGCCAACCAGTCCGACCTAGTGGAGGTCACGGTCACCTTGAAGCAGGTCCTCTGCGTCAAGGGTTGAGCCCTTGTCTACTCCCCCAGGAAAAGGAAGAAGTACTGCAGGAAGTCGTAGAGGTCCAGGTTGACGAAGGCGACGTCCACCGGGGACCGGTTCATCCCGCCCGTTAGCCTGCCCGAGACTTTGTTGAAGGTCAGGACGACGGGAGCGTGGTTGGCGTAGCCCTTGAGCTCCACGGTGTCGGCTCCGGCCTGGCCTTCCTTCATGTCGAACTCGACCTTGACCGGGCTGTGGTTGGCGTGGCCTTCGAGGATGCCGTTCTTCCAGTCGACGTAGAGCTTGACCGGGCTGTGGTTGGCGCCGCCTTCGACCAGGACCGACTCCGGGGTCCATGCGAAGGCCAGGTCCACGGGGGAATGGTTCGCCCCTCCGGCGATCCGCGCCTTCTCATGGTCGATGGCGATGTCCACGGGGCTGTGGTTCATCCCTCCCTTGATGGTCCAAGCCCGCTTGTCGATGGCGATGTCCACGGGGCTGTGGTTCATACCGCCCTTGACCGTGCCGACCTTGTTCTGGGCGAAGGCCGAGAGGGAGGCGGGCAGGCCGGCGGGCTGGAATTTGAAGGCGCCGGGAGGGAGGTTATGGAACGCCTTCCCGGCGGAAACGGAGGCGTGCTCGATGCCGGCGCACGCGTGCGAAAGCCCGGCGGAGAGGACGGCCGCGAAAATCAAGTTCATTTTCTCACCTATGGATACGAAATTCCATGAAAAGCATATCTATTATGCCTCTTGGGCCGCGCTCCGTCATGGGCCAATCGGGGAAAGGCGGGGCAGGCCGAAGGGCCTAGGGTGTTTCCCTAATTATTGTAGAATGGGCCGAGGCAGGCATCGAGGAGGTCCTCCATGGCGGGACTGGCGAAAGGCAGGAAGCTCAAGATCGCTCTGAGTACCGGGGGCGGCGATGCCCCGGGATTGAACGCCGTCATCCGAGCGGCGACCAAGACCGCCTGGTGCCTGGGCTGGGAGGTCTGGGGCATCCAGGAGGGGTTCGAGGGGCTCATCGACCCCAGGAGGAAGCTCGTCCGCATCGACACGGAGGACATCCGCGGCATCCTCACCCAGGGCGGGACCATCCTCGGGACGGCCAACCGCGGGAACCCCTTCAAGCACCAGGTCCAGACCGCCAAAGGCGCCAAGGAGGTCGACCTCTCGGCGACCGTGGTGCGCAATTTTAAGAAGCTGGGCTTCGACGCCCTGATCGTCATCGGCGGCGAAGGCACGCTGGGCCTGGCCTACCAACTCGTGAAGAAGGGCATTCCCATCGTGGGCGTTCCCAAGACCATCGACAACGACCTGCCCGGGACGGACATCACCTTCGGCTTCGACACGGCGGTGAGCGTGGCCACCGAGGCCATCGGCCGCCTCCACTCCACGGCCCAATCCCACCGGCGCTGCTTCGTGGTCGAGCTCATGGGCCGCTACGCGGGCTGGATCACCTTGAACGCGGGGGTCTCGGGCGGCGCGGACGTCATCCTCATCCCTGAAATCCCGTTCGACATCGACGCGGTGTGCGACAAGGTCCTCGACCGCGAGCGCAGGAAGAAGCACTTCTCCATCGTGGTGGCGGCCGAGGGCGCGCAGCCCAAGGGCGGCGCGAGGGTCCTCAAGGAGGGGGCGACGACGGACCATGTGGAGCGTCTGGGCGGCATCGCGGAATGGGTCGCCAAGGAGATCGACAAGCGCACCGGCAAGGAGACCCGCTCCCTCGTTCTGGGGCACCTCCAGCGCGGGGGGACTCCGACGACCTTCGACCGCCTGCTGGCCACGAGACTGGGTTCCGCGGCCGTGCGCTGCGTGGCTAGGGGTCAGTTCGGCAGGATGGTGGCGCTCAAGACCCCCAAGATCGTCTCCGTCCCGCTCACGCAAGCCATCAAGCGGCTCAAGACCGTGCCCCTGGACCACGACACCATCACCTCGGCCCGGTCCATGGGCATCAGCTTCGGGGACAGGCTCTGCGCCAGCGGCAAGGGCGGCACATTCGCTCGCCGGCAGGCTGCCGTCCCGGCTGCCCTTCGGCAGGGTGTCGGCAGCCGGGGCTGATCAGCCCAGGCGGAAGACGACCGCGTAGGTGAAGGCCAGAGCGCGCAGGGGCCTTAAAGCCGCGAGCCGGTCGAGGCTGCCGCCCAGCCACGGCACCCTGAACGGCAGCAAGATGCGGCCTTCCGCGGTTTCCAGCCGGAACCCGTGCCTCTCCAAGAGCCCGCGGAGCTGCTTGAGCGACATCCACTCGTGGTCTCCCTCGGGCAGTTTCAGGCGCAGGGCTTCGGCCAGGTGCAAAGGGCCCGCCCACAGGGGGTTGGCTGCGGTGGCCACGAAGAGGGTGCGCCCGTCCGCGTAAGACTTGAGCCCCTCGAGAGCTGAGTCCGGGTCGGGAAGGTGCTCGAGCACGTCGCAGAGCAGGACGAACTCGAAGGCATCCCGCCGGGTGGGCCGGGCGATGTCCTCGACCCAGAACTCTAGCTCCGGATGCTTGGCCCGGGCCGCCTCCACCATGGCGGGGCTGATGTCCAGGCCCGCGCCGCGGCGAGGCGAGAGGCTCGCCAGGAGGCTCCCGGTCCCGCAGCCCACCTCCAGGACGGTCGCCCCGGCCGGGACGAGCTCCTGATAGATGCGCACCAGCGCGCGCCAGTAGCGGGCTTGCCGGGCCTTGCCATCGTCGTAGCGTGACGCGATGGAGTCGAAGTGCTCCCGCACGGACCGTGGGTCGAAGCGTTCCACGAGGGGATTCTATCATTCCGGGGGACCGGGCGGTGGCGCGCCCGACGCCGGAGTTGGTATCATTGGGGCGTGGACTTGAGGAAAGCCTGCGGCCTTGTCGCGGCGGCCATGCTCGCGGGCGCGGCCTCTCACGCGGAGAAAGGGCAATGGTCGGTCTCGTTGACGCCGGGCTTCGCGGCCCCGGTGGGCTCCTTCGCCCGCCAGAACGGCAATTCCCTCAATGTCCTGGCGGGCCTCAACTACGAGGTCCAAGACGGGTACTGGTACGGGCTGGAGTTGGGCTACTCAGGAGGTCATCGGCGCCAGGGAAGGCTCGACGGCGAGGATTTCGACAAGGACGGGAGCGACGATGCCGTGGCCTTCACCTCGAACATGGACACCATGATGCTCCACGTCAACCCCGTGCTCAAGGCGGGAGGGGAGTACACGGACGACCTGAGGTACTGCTTCATCGTCGGCCCCGGACTCTACTCGTTCTTCAGGGATGCCGGGAGCATCATCCTCGAGGGGGCGACCACGAACCAGACGAGCGTGGCGGGCCGCACCGTCCCGGTGGGGAAGGCCGCCAACACCTTCTTCGGCCTCGACCTGGGCCATACGCTCGGCTACGAGGTGTCCAGCGCCTTCGAGGTCGGCTTGGACGTGCGGTACCACTTGGTCTTCATGCCCGGAGGCCCGTCCGGGGTCGTGGTGCCGGGATTCAGGTTCGCCTTCCTCTTCTAACGCGCGGATGCGCGTTGTCCTGACCGCCATCAGGAGATGCGTTGGCGGTCATGGGCTGACGCCTACTGGGTGCAGGCCCCGTTTTGGTCCGCTCTGCGGCACGCCTCGAGGCTTTGATGGCATGTCTGGGTCCAGGAATTCCTCCACCAACCGGGACGGAGGCACGTCCCGTCGGAGCGGGCAGGCTCCGAGCCTTGTTGTGCCGGCAGGCCGGGCCCGAGGTCGGACGGAGGGACATGGTCCATAGTGCGTGTCGGGCCGGGGGGCTCGACCGTGGTCTGGAACACGGGAGGCGCAGGTGCCCATTCGCTGGCAGGGGTTTCGGTGCGGGTAGGGACCGGCTTCAAGACCGGTTTGGGCTTTGGCGCGGTCGAGGTCGGAGACCGAGCGTCCCCTGCGCCATCAGGAAAGGTGTGGGCGGCAGGGGGCGCAGCGGTCTGCGCGGGCTCAGGCCGGACCGTGGCCTTGGGGGCAGGAGGGGTCTCGGCCTGGTTCGGCGTGAGGTAGTAGACGGGCTCGGTCAAGGTCTTCGACATGCCGGGGTCCTGCAGGCTCCTGACATTGGTCGGGGCCCAGCCCGTCATGGGCTTGAGCTTGGGTCTTAAGGCCCGGGGATCGTCTTGTTCGCGCCTGGGATTCCTGACATCCACGACCTTGATGACCGTGCCGGGCTCCAGGCCGTCCGTCCGGGGGCGGGCAGGGGAAGGGGGGGCGCTCGGCGCCTGGGCCGCAGGCCCGGAGGCTTGGGGAGCCGAAGGCGGCGCGGCCTCGGCTGGGGGCTTCTTGTCGAAGATGTCCCTGCCTGCGGCGGCGGGCGCGGAGGCAAGGCGTCCCAGGACCCATTCGACGAGAAACCAAGCCAACGGAAGGAGGACGAGCGCCGCCGCGCTGATCAGGGCCAGGCGCAGGGTAGAGCGCTCTCGCGCCGCCGGCTCGCCGCCCTGCATCGGCCGACGGAAGGGATCCATGGCCATAAGTGTACCAGCCCGGCGAGGCCATTTCAAGGTTTGACTCGGCGAGGAGATAAGAATAGAATCTCGGCAATGAACGGCGGTCGCCTAAGCTTCGGGTGCTTGTTGGGCGCGGCGTTGCTCGCGGCCGGCCCTTCGTGGGCGCAGGTGGGGAAGTGGGAGCTGGGGTTGAGCCCCACCTGGGCTTTGCCGACGCACCACGCCGGCGACTACGTGAGGAAGTCGTTCGACTTCCAGTTCGCGGCCATGTACCAGTTCCACGAGTGGCTCTCGGGCGGGGCGGAGCTCGGGTACGCCACGGGGCACCCCCTCGGCGGCAAGTCCACGGAGTCCGACTATGACAGCCCTCCGGACAACCGCAACGACAACTTGAGCTTCACCTCCACGGCCAAGCTGTACTGGATCAACTTCAACCCCGTCCTCAAGGTCGGCAAGTGGGTCGAGTTCGAAGAGCTCCTCTACCGGCCCTACATCGCGCTGGGCATGGGCGTGTACCATGCCTGGTACAGGCCTGGCGAGAACAAGCTCGATGGGTACACGACGAAGCCGGCCCACCTCTCGGAGTACCATGTGAGCCAGCGGGACACGCCGAGCACCGGGCTGGGGCTCAACATCGGGGTCGGCGTCGACCAGCAGGTCTTCGACTTCCTCACCGTCGGGATCGACCTCAGGTTCCACCACATCTTCAACGTCGCCGACTACGACCGCGACGGCACGGACGACGACGACTTCGACTTTATGATCCCGGGGCTGCGGTTCTACTACGTCTTTTGACGCCGTGCATGAGGGAGTCGCCATGAAGCGGACCAAGATCGAGTTCTTCGAGGGTTTCGCGGACCTGGTCAAGGCCCTGCCGAAGCCGGGGGCGTTCCTGCTGGTCGAGGATGTCGAGGGGCGGCGCAACGTCATGACGATCGGATGGGCGACCTTGGGCGTGGTGTGGAGCGAGCCCGTGCTCGAGGTCCTGGTGCGGCCTTCCCGCCACACCTTCGGGCTCATGCAGAAAGCCGAGCGCTTCTCCATCAACGTCCCGCTGGGCAAGCTCCAGAAGAGGCTCGCTTTCTGCGGGAGCCGCTCGGGCCGGGAGACGGACAAGATCGAGGCCTGCGGCCTGCGCCTCCTGCCTGGCCTGACCAGGGGCGTCTGGGTGATCGACGGCTGCGACCTGTACTACGAGTGCGAGATCGTGCACAAGACGCTGGTCGTCAAGGAGAACCTGGACCGCAAGATCGTCCGCCAGTACTACCCCGGCGACGACTTCCACACCATCTACGCCGGCCGGGTCCTAGAGTCCTACCGCGGCTAGCGGTAGGACTCTACCGGCATCAGGACGCGGTGCTGGCGGATGCGCTCGGCGTCCGTGCGCGCGACGCTGATGGGCCGCCCTTCCGGGTCGATGCCGGCGTGGAACATGGCGGTCGCCACCGTTCCCGGCGCCGGGATGAAGCACTGGACCTGCCTGGGCTTCCAGCCCCTGTCCTTGAGCCAGGCCGCGAGGGCCTTCATGTCCGCGTCCGTGCACCCTGGGAACGCGCTCACCAGGTAGGGGACCACGAATTGCTCCTTGCCGGCCGAGCGCGACTCGCGCTCGAACACGCTCAGGAACCGCTCGAAGGCCGAGAACGGCGGCTTGCGCATGAGCTTGAGCACTCCTGCGGAGGTGTGCTCCGGAGCGAGCTTGAGCTGGCCTCCGGTGAACTCGCGGACCAGCGCCCTCGCGTAGCCTGGGGACCGCAGGGCCAGGTCGTGGCGCACGCCGCTGGCGACCCGGAGGCGCCGCACGCCCGGGAGGGCCCGAAGGCCGCGCAGGAGACCGGCCAGCGCTTCTTGGTCGTCCTGGAAATGCGGGCACACTGCGGGGTTGAGACAGCTCGGCCTGCCGCAGCGGGCCGGGTCGGCCGAACAGCGGCTCCCCCACATGTTGGCGCTCGGGCCTCCGACGTCGGTGACCGAGCCGTCCCAGGAGGGATGGCGGGTGAGGCGGCGGGCTTCCTGTTCGAGGGACTCCCGGCTGCGGGAGGAGATGCGGCGCCCCTGATGCAGGGCCAGGGCGCAGAATGAGCAGCCTCCCGCGCAGCCGCGATGGCTGGTCAGACTGAAGCGGATCATCTCGACCGCCGGGATCGTTTCCTCATATGCGGGGTGCGGGTCCCTGGTGAAGGGGTTGCCGTAGAGGCGGTCGAGCTCCGCCGGGGAGAGAGGCTCGGCCGGAGGCGCGAAGACCACGTCCCTGCTCCCGTGCCCCTGCAGGGCGAAGGCGCCGGAGCGCATCTGGGCTTCGAGCGCGAGCGTCGCTGTCATGAGCTCTTTGGGAGAGGCTTGGATGGCCTCGAACGACGGGACGCGCACACAGGGAGCGCCCGTTGGGACGTCGTCGGCGGCCCCGATGAAGGCCGTGCCCGGGATGCCTGCCAGCAGGCCCCTGGCCCGCGCCGGGCCGGCGGCCCAACCGCGCGCAAGGAAGGCGCGCAGACGCCGGGCGATCTCCAGCACCGCGCGTTCTCCCATGCCGTAGACGACGAGGTCGGCCTTGGAATCCAGGAGGATCGAGCGTCTGAGCGAGTCGCTCCAGAAATCAAAATGCGCGGCCCTGCGCATCGAGGCTTCGATGCCGCCCAGGACCACCGGCAAGCCCGGGAAGGCGGCCCTGAGCAGGCCGGCATAGACGATGGCGGCACGGTTGGGCCTGGCGCCGGCTCTGCCGCCCGGGGTGTAGGCGTCGTCCGAGCGCTTCTTGCGGAAGGCCGTGTAGTGGGCGAGCATGGAGTCGAGCGCCCCGGAACTTGCGCCTGCGAAGAGCCGCGGTCTGCCTAAGGCGGTGATGTCCGTAGGCCGGTCCCAGCGAGGCTGGCAGACCACGCCCACTCGCAGGCCGTGGCCGGCCAGCCAGCTGGCGAGGAGCGCCGTGCCGAAGGCCGGATGGTCCACATAGGCGTCCCCGGAGACCAGCAGGATGTCGAGCTCCTTCCAGCCCAGCCGCCCCATCTCGGGACGGGTCATCGGGGGGAAACGATGGGCTCCTGTCATGTGTCAGGAAGGAATGGTATCAAACCCTGGGCCCATTGACCCAGGGCCGGTCCCTCCCTAAGGCCCTCGCGCCGGAGCCTTCCCAGGGCTATGCTATCGGCATGAGCCGCATGCTCCTGGCGCTGGTCCTTGCCGCGGGTTGGGCGCCTACGGCCGCGGCGGGCGAATGGCGCTCCATGGAGCAGCTGCACGACTGCGCCGCAGGCGGATGCTGGCAGACCCGCGACGCGGACGGCCGCGTCGTGGTCGCGGCGAACACCGCCGGCTCCAAGGAAGGCGCGTTGACGCCTTCCAAAGGGGCTCTCTCGACCCGCCAGGGCCTCGCCGGCTCGGTGCCGCCTCTGGGCCAGGATGCGGTCAAGAAGGATGAAGGCGGCAGCGCCTTCAAGCGCGGCGCGGACAAGGCCTGGGGCTTCGTCAAGGACAACTGGCCGGGCATCGCGGGCGGCGTCGCGGGCGGCATCATCGGCTCGGTGTTCTTCGGCCCCTTGGGCGGCATCATCGGCGGCTTGATCGGCTCCCTCCTCGGGCACTTCGCCGCCGGGTTCTTCGGCAAGAAATCATAGTTCCCGGCCAAGCGCGTCGAGCGCGGCCTCGATCGCATCGGTCTCCACGGGCACGAGCAGGTCGGGTTCCAGCCCTGCGGCGTCACGCGGCTCGCGGCCCTTGATGAAGAGGAATCGGCGGGGCACCTGCACGACGATCTGACTGTTGGGAAGCACCAGGACGCCGACGTTGCCGAACCGGTAGGAGCCTTGGGTGCTCCTCCCGAGGATACGTACCCGGGGATGTTCTCGAAGACACAAGAGCGCGAGTTCGCATGCGGAGGCGCATCTCTCATCGGCGAGGACGTAGATCGGCCGCCGGAAGAGCTTGCGCCTCTCGATAGTGGGCCGGGAGAACTCGAACGACTCCACGGCCTGCGTGGCGGAGGACTTGGCGGCCAGGAAGCCCTCCATGTCCTTGCGCATGTCTTCCTGAAGATAGGCGGGCTCGGGGAGGCCGTTGAGCTCGCTGGCCAGGAGGCGGATCTTCTTGGCGTTGTACGCCAGCGCGCAGGCGGCCGCGGTGTCCAGGGCCGTCCGATGCGTGGCCGGCGTAGGGTACTCCTGCCCCCAGAAGAACCGCGCCAGATGACACCCGGGTTCGTAGTCCCCGCCCTCATTGCCCCTGAGGTCAAGGATGACCGCCGGAGACTCTCGGAGGAGGGCTCCCATCCTGTCCCAGAGGCCTCGCCAGGCCGGATGAGCGAAGGGATGGAATTCACGGATCCCGAGCACGGGAACCCTGGCGCCTCCGACATCGCGCCATTCGATCTTCCAGGGGATGTCGACGCTGGGGGTCCAGAACAGCCCCGCGGGCCGCGTGGAGACATCCGTCCGTCCGGGCGGCCTCGGGTCCGAGGGCTCTTCCATGATGTTCCGGCCGACCGAGGGGGCCGTTTCCTCGGCGACGACGCCGGGCGGCAGGCAACGGTATCCCTCGAGGCTGACGGCCAGGTGAGGCACCTCCCCTATCGCGGAAAGCGCGCCGGCGAGCCTGCCGCAGAGGGATTCCGATGAGTCGCCCGCGCCGGCGGCCTCCACGACGCCCTTGAGCCTCGACAACGTCTCGAGATAGGACGCATCCGGCACGATGCCTTTCCCTACGAAGGCGTTCTGCAGGGCATAGACGAGGATGGAGACGTCCGCCCTGACCTCCGCGGGCGAGAGTCGGACCCCGCCCTTGAGAGTGAAGCCATCCTTGATGAGGAGGTCGTCATCGGAGACGAAGGCTTCATCCGCGACCTCGGGCGTCTTGAGAGCGGCGGGGATCCGGGGAGTCTCCGCGGGCGAGGTCGCCGCGCATGCCGCCCAGACGGAGGCGAAGAACGCCAGGCCAGAGAGATGGAGGGATGGACGCATCGGAGCGCTAGGGAGCGCGCAAGACGATGCGGGCGCCGCACCGCTTGTAGCACTCCAGCGCGGCCTCGAGGCCGTGGTAGTACTCGTGGTTGCCGAGCACCGCGAGCTTGCCGTGCCTGGCTTTCAAGCAGGTCCCGATCCTGGCGATGGCCTCCTCCGGCGCCGGGCCCGGGTCGACCAAGTCGCCGGTCAAGACGATGAGGTCGGGCCTAAGGCCGTTGACCAGGCTCACGATGCTCTCGAACCGCTCCAAGGGGACCGTGACGCCCAAGTGCAGGTCCGAGATCTGGACCACGGTGAACCCGTCGAGGCTATGGGGCAGGCGGGGGAGGGGGACCTCCACCTCCTTGCCCCGGGGCAGTCGCCCGGCGTTCCAGACCGCGTAGACGCTGGACAACGCGACCGCCGCGAGCACTCCCCAGGCGATGAAGGGCCTTGCCCGGAGCGAGGGCGTCAGGCGCGACGCAGCCAAGAGAAGGACGTCCCCGCACGCCGCCCAGAACACCCAGATGAGCAGGACGCCGGTCCAGACGTACATCACCGTCGCCAGCGAGTGGGTCGCGGGGCTGGCGTGCCTCAGCAGGTAGATCGAGAGCGGGAACAGGAGCGCAAGCCCGAGGACCACGGCGCGGACCACGGCCGGCGCGACCGGCAGGCCCGGGAAGCTGCGGATGAGCCAGAACGCGACGTAGTACTGCATCCCCAGGTAGACGAGGATGACGACGGTCAGGAACCCCAGGATGTGGAGCATCACTTTGAGGATTATATTTTTTATACCATCATGGTGACTCAGCGCTGCGACCGCAGCGCTAGGGGGACCCATGAAAGCTCTCGTGAAGAAGGAACGCGCCAAGGGCCTGTGGCTGGAGGAAGTCGCCAAGCCCATGGTGACGGAGAACGACGCCCTCATCAAGATCAAGAAGACCGCCATCTGCGGCACCGACGTCCACATCTACAACTGGGACGAGTGGGCGCAGAAGACCATCCCGGTGCCGATGCCCGTCGGGCACGAGTTCGTCGGCGAGGTGGTGAAGCTGGGGCATTCCGTGGAAGGCCTCAAGGCCGGCCAGCGCGTGTCCGGCGAAGGCCACATCGTGTGCGGGCACTGCCGCAACTGCAGGGCGGGATTGCGGCACCTGTGCATCAACACCAGGGGCGTGGGCGTCAACCGGCCCGGCTGCTTCGCGGAGTACCTCTGCATCCCCGCGGTCAACGTGTTCCCCATCCCGGACGGCATCTCGGACGACGAGGCCGCCATCCTCGACCCCCTGGGGAACGCCGTGCACACCGCCCTTTCGTTCGACCTCGTGGGCGAAGACGTGCTGGTGACCGGCGCCGGCCCCATCGGCATCATGGCTGCGGCGGTGGCCCGGCACGCGGGCGCCAAGCACGTCGTCATCACGGACTTGAACGAGTACCGGCTCGACCTGGCTCGCCGGCTCGGGGTGGAGAGGGTCGTGGACGTCCGGAAGGAGGGTCTGCCCGACGTCATGAAGAAGCTCGGCATGACGGAGGGATTCGACGTGGGGCTCGAGATGTCGGGCAGCGGCGCGGCCTTCAACGACATGCTCGGCGTCATGCGGGCGGGCGGCAAGGTCGCCCTGCTGGGCATACTCCCCAAGGACACGTGCATCCCCTGGGACCAGGTGATCTTCAAGGGCCTGCAGCTCAAGGGGATCTACGGCCGGGAGATGTTCGAGACGTGGTACAAGATGTGCTCCATGCTGCAGAGCGGCCTGGACATCAAGCCCGTCATCACCGACCACTTCCCGGTGAGCGACCACGTCAAGGCCTTCGAGTTGATGGCGTCGGGCCGGTCGGGGAAGGTCATCCTGGAGTGGGGTTAAACGGCCGGAGGTTCCGGAGTTCGCTCTCGATGCGCGCGCGAAGGTCCGGCCAGCGCTGCGGCGAGGGGCGGCCGAGCGCCCGCTCATAGACCCGCAGAGCCTCGGCGCGCTTGCCGAGGCGGGAGAGGAGGCTTCCCAGGCTCGCGGCCGCGGGCAGGTAGCCCGGGTCGAGGTCCAAGGCCTTCCGGTAGCTAGTGATGGCGTCGGGGACCGAGCCGGAAAGATGGGCGCACACGCCCAGGTCGCTCCAGAGCGCGGGTTCGAGGGGGTGTTCGCTGGTGAGAGCCCGGAGCAGGGGCAGGCCGCGGCCGCTCTCGCCTAGGGCCTGATAGGCGCGCGCGATGCGGTGCTTCTCCTCCTTGGTCGGCCGCAGGCCCTCGGCCTTGGCCAGGCTCGCGAGCGCGGCCTCGCGACGACCCGCTTCAGCCGCGGCCTCGGCGTGGTCCACCCTGGCCAAAGCCTGGTCCGGGCGGCGCCGGACGAGGCCTTCGTGGATGGCCAAGGCCCGGGCTCTCTCTCCGAGCGTCCGGTATGCCGACGCGATGCGGCGCAGCTCGTCCTGCGAGGGCTTCAGCCGCTGAGCGCGGTCCAGGCGTTCCAAGGCGGCGTCCCGCCGGCCCGCCGCGGCGGCCGCCACCGCGTACTCCACCTGGGACGAGGCCTGCTCGGGCTCGAGGAGCGACAAGCTCTCCAGCAGCGGCAGGGCGCGGCCGTCCTCGCCCAAGGCCCGATACGCGGCGGCGATGCGGCGCAGCTCGTCCCGCGAGGGCCTCAGCCGCTGAGCGCGGTCCAGACGTTCCAAGGCGGCGTCCCGCCGGCCCGCGGCAGCG
This sequence comes from Elusimicrobiota bacterium, assembly GCA_016209035.1. Classification (GTDB taxonomy): domain Bacteria; phylum Elusimicrobiota; class Elusimicrobia; order UBA1565; family UBA9628; genus JACQWX01. Next base: position 63,682 of record JACQWX010000033.1, read on the forward strand.
GCGGCCTCCGCGTAATCCAGCAGGAACAAGACCCGCTCAGGCTCGCTCCTCGATAGGTCCTCTTGGGCCGGGAGGGCGCGGCCGCTCTCGCCCAGGGCCCGATAGGCGGCGACGATGCGGCGCAGCTCGTCCTGCGAGAGCCGCATCCCGGGGCCCCGGCCGACCTGCTCGGCGCGTTCCAGGCACCGCAGGGCGAGCCGGCGGTTGCCTATTCCCTGCGCGCGTTCAGCGCAGGACAGGGCCACGGCTGCGTCCCACAAGCCGGCCGCGGCCTCGCGCCACAGGGTCGAGGCGAGCTGCGGCTCCCGGAGATCGTCGTACCTCCTGGCCATGCGGACCTTGAGCCGGGCGCCGCCGCCCAAGGCTCGGGCCCGAGCGAGGGAGCGCCTCGCCAGGGCGCCGTCTCCTGCTCGGGCCGCCAATTCGGCGGCTAGGACCCAGGGCAGGGGATCCTGCGGGGAGCTCTTCGTCAGGCGGAGGCTCTGTCGCAGGGCTTCGCCGCACTCGGCCGGCATCTCTCCTCTTCCGGCCGGGCCGGAGCAGATCTCGACGGCCTTCTCCAGGAATTCCGGATCATGAGGGCGCAGAGGCAAGGCCCGGCCCAGGCACTCCAGCGCGAGCCGATGGTCGCCGGCGAGGCGGGCCGCGTCGGCCCGCGCCAGCCACACGCCCGCATCCTTCGGATGGGCGTGTGCCAAGGCTTCAAGGGTTCCGAGCGTGAAGCCCAGCGGCTCAGGATGCGTCGGCCGGCGCTGAGCCGCGTCGGCAAGGTCGACGCGGCAGGTCTGCGCAGGAGCCATGGCCACGGCCGGACCCACCACTTCCGGGATGAGCCTGGGCAGTTCCCGAGCGAGGACCTGCGCATACCAATCGTGGACGCAAGCCGGCGGATGGACGAGGAAGTATTCGGCATACGGGACAGGGGGGAGGTTCTTCCTTGAGAAGAGGCGCATGAGCGGCACCTCCTTCGGGCCGAAGCTGGGCCCAATGTCTTTGACCACGGGCATGACGAGGACCGGGACGGTCCGCCGGGAGAAGAACTCCGTGAATCTCCCCATGTTGAGCCGCTCGTCGGCGAAGCGCGGGTTGTTCCGAGGGAACCAGCCGGTCCGGTTGAGCGCGGCCAAAGAGGCCCTCAAGAAAGCCGAACGACGCACGGGTCCAAGGCATCGCAGGCCAAAGGGCAGGAAGGGGAGGTTCTCCGCGTAGAGGTCGGGATTCTCCTCGAAGTACGGCGATGGGTCGACCCCCTTCAGGAAGGCCCGGCGGCCGGAGTTGTAATACTGGAAGACCAGCGCGTCCGGCTCGTAGGCGGCGACGATCCGCTTGGCGAGCTCGACCTCCTGGGACAGGACGTACGCGGAGACCCCGGCGTTCCACACCTCCACTCGGGGGCCCTGCCCGCGGTTGAGGAGGCGTTCCAGCTTGGCGGGATAGGTCTCGTCGTCGTTGACCGCGCCCCCGAAGGTGGTGGACCCGCCGAGGAAGACGATGCGCTTGACGCCCCGGGGCTTGCGCGCGGACCTCTGGGGGTCCCGCAACCCGAGCCGGTTCGTGGTGAAGGTCAGCTCCCTCTCCACCGCTCGCGCGTCAGGGCGCATCTCGAAGAGGAGCTCCTTGTCGGCCGAGGGCTGGTGCAGGCCGGGCAAGGAGCCCTGGTAATAGAGAAGGGGCCCGAGGTTGCGCCAGTCGAGACGGCTCCAGCGCACCACGGCCTCGACCGCTGCGGCAAGGAAGACCAGATAGGCGAGAGCCCAGCCGACCTTGAGCCAGCGCCGGTAGCCGGACACCCCGCTCAACGGCCGGAGCGGCCGCGGTTCCTGCCCTGCTGGCCGTGCCCGCGGCCATGGCGGCGCTTCTCCCAGCGCTTGCCGTGCTTGCGGCCCGACAAGCCCTGGTTGCCGCCGCTCCGCTCCTTTTGTTCGCGGCCCTGGATCTCCGGGGCGACGGGTCGGGACCGACCGACGGAATTCCTGGCGTAGCCGCCGAGGAAGGCGTCGGCGCCGATGCGGTCCGCGAGGCCCGGGTCGTCGATGAACGGGTTGCGGTTGCCCTGCCAGCGCTCGATGAGTCCGTTCCTCTTCATCTCGAACTCGGTGGGAGGGAACCGGCGGTTCCAGTCCAAGAGGGTCCGGACCACGGCCGGCGTCCAGAAATGGCGGCCGCCCGCCCGGAAGATCCTTTTGTCGTAATAGCGGGAGTAGAAGTAGAAGGCCGCGCGCGCCACCCGGCCCTTCGCGAAATCAGGAGGCTCGAACACGCCGGCCGCCATCCGGGCGCCGCCGTTGTTCGAGTATTCCGGGTGGTCCTTGGGCACCTCGCCGAAGGGGAAGTTGCTCCGGATGGAGTTGGGATGCTCGAGGGTCGCCATCAGGTGGTGCAGGTCCGAGCGCATGGGCGCGGCCCGGTCGAAGAAGGACTGGGGCCAGACGTGCTCAGCGTTGACGCCGTCGCGGTCGGCGTGCCCGTCGCCGTTCGAGTCCCCGCGCTCCTTGTAGCGGCTGGAGTCTCCGCCCTGGCCCGGCAGGAAGGTCCCGGAATAGGGGTCGAGGATGCCGGTCCGGCCGTTCTGCTCCACATGGTCCGCCACCTTGTACATGTAGGCCCGTCCTTCTTCGTAGTCCTGAGAGCGGAAGCCTCGTCCCGAGATCTCGTGGACGGAGCTGAGCAGGGCTTGGCCCGACAGCCCCTTGGTCGGCGCGAGATAGGAGGCCTTCGCGGTCGAAGCCTCGGCCGAAGGCGCGATCTCGTCCAAGTCAGACGCGGATTCGACCTGGCTGCCGTCGAAGATGACCTTGCCCTCGGCGAGGGAGGACTCGAGAGCCTGCGGGACTCCGGGCTGCTCGGATTGCACTCGTCCGGCATTCTCCAGGTCTTTCGCGGAAACGGGCAGCGTCTCCGGGGCGATGCCCAGGGCGGGCATGACGGTCTCGATCTCGGCTTGGCCCACGGTCGCGGTGAGGGAAGGCGGAAGACTCAGGTCCGGCAGGGCCGGCGTGACGACCGGAGGCTGGAGCGAGTCCCATAGGATCGCGCCGGAGACCGCCAAGTTCTTCAGGAAGGAAGTGCGCGGCACGAGGGGAACGAAAGCCTGCGCCGCCGGAGCCACGGGAACGCCGCGCACCACCGCCCGCGCGAGCGCGGAGTCGCTGACGAATAGGCAGAGCAAGGACGCGCATGCGACCCGCAAGACCGGGCTCTTTCGCATCAGGCATAGCATATCCTCTGTCCGGGGCTTGGCGCCTGGGACCATCGGCCCATGGAGAAACCATCAAAAAGCCCATGAAAACCTGCCCTTTGGTCCTCCCCGTGATAGAGGAGAGACGATGGAAAGGCTACAATCTACCTTGATGACGGGGTCGGGCGGAACACTGGCCTTGCTATCGTATGGGCGCGTGTTGGTCGCATCCCTCGACAAGGCGCGCCGACAGGCCTCGCATTCGCTCCCCGCATGGGTCCTGGGCTGCGCGGCGCTGGTGGCCGCAGTCTTCTTCGTTCAGCCGTTCCCCTGGTCAGCATCCCCCTTGGGCGTGACTTGCCAGGACCTCGCCATCGGGGAGTCCCTGCTTCACGGCTTCGGGAGCAAGGACATCTCCTACAGCATGCCGATGCAGAGCGTGCTGTGCGCAGCCGTCAGGCACGTCCCCGCCGGATCGCAGCCGGCCTGCGTGCTGGCGTTGTGGTCCGCCGCTCTCCTCTTGGCGTTCACCCTGGGCTGCCTCCTTCATTCGCCGCTCGCGGGCGGGCTCTCCGCTCTGGCGGCTTCGCGGTTGATCGTCCCAGGGCTCGAATACGACAATGTCTATCCGCTCTTCGTGCTCCTGGTCGCCAATGTCCTGGTCTGGGCAGGCCGCGGCCCGGGTCTCGGCCAGGGCCTGGCCCTGGGCGCGGCCGTGGGCTTGAGCGTGTTGGAGCGCTCGCCTTTGTTCCTGTTCCCTTTCGTGGCGGCCGGCTATTCGCTGTGGGTCCAGGACCCCGGGTCCCGGGGGCGGCGTTGGCCGTACGCGGCGTCCTTGGTCGCGGTCCCGGCCCTGATCCTCCTGCCCTGGGTGTGGATGAACTACGCCTTGCACGGCCGCATCATCCTCTTCGAGGAGAACCGAGCCGCCTTCAACATCGTGACCGGGGCCATTGGCGCGGTTTCGACCATCGAAGGCGACCTCAGGCACCTCGTGAGCCTGGCCGATGGCACCGGCGCCCTGGCCTGGGCCCTGGGCCGCATCCTGGAGCACCCGCTGGATTTCCTGAAGGTCTTTGGCGCGCGGGCCGTGTCCATCCTGGGGGAGCATCCCGCGCTCTTCCTCCTGGCGGCGGCCGGCGCGTTTTTCTCGCGCTCCCGCCATGAGTTCAGGCTCTGCGGGCTTCTCGTCGCCTACTATCTGGCGGTCCATTGCCTGATGTCCGTGAGGCCGCGCTATTTCACGCCGGTCTGGCCCGTGCTCTGCGGGATGTCGGCGGGTTTCCTCGCGGAGCTGGCGCTGCCGGTCTCGGGCAGGCCGGGGACGCGTCTGTGCGCCGGCGTGGTGTCAGCCCTGTACGCGCTCTGCGCGGGCATGGGGCTCTTCGTCCTGGCTAAGGTCATGGCGCACCCGGCCCGGCCCGATCGAGCGCGGCTGGAGGAGAGGCTCTCCGCGCGGCCGGACCTCGCCTGCCTGTGGGCCGAGAGCGGCAGGGAGCGCCTCGCTAGGGGAGACATCAAGGCCGGGCTCGCGGACCTGCGCCGCGCGCTCCTCCTGGGCCCCCGGCCGGACCGTGCGCTGGAGCTCGCCCGGGCCCTCATCCTGGCCGACAGCCCGCAGCAGGGCCTCGTCCACTCGCTGGATCAGACCGGCGCGGATTGGAACGACCGTGTGCGCCGGCATCTTCTCAGGGCGCTGGCGTTCCTCAGGGAAGGCAGGTCGCGGGAAGCCGAGGCGGCCTTCGGCGAGGCGGAGCGGCTGCGGTCCCCGGTCGACACGCCGGCCCTACGTTCCACGCCCTATGACCGCGAACTCCAGGAGCGGCTCAACATCGGCTACCGGCTGCTGTACCGCGAGTTGGCCGCGCTGCTCAAGCCCCTGCCTCCCGCGGAACAGATCGCCTTGCTCCAACGCGGCCTCGTGCCCGGCCGCGGCGCCAAGGAGAGGGCCTCGCCGTTCGCTCTTCTGCTGCGCGACTCGGATTGGTGGCTCGATGTGGCTGGACAGGCGCACGCTGCCGGGGATGGGAAGGGTTTTCTGGCAGCCGGCCTGCAGGCCGCGCAGGAACGCCTGTCCCCGGCCGCCGCGGCGGCGCTCTTAGACCGGTGCCGCGGTATCGGCGACCCGGCTCTCGCCGTACCGCTGCTCAGGCGTCTGGCCGCGCTGCGACCCCGTGACCCAGCGGTCCTCCTGGCCTTGGCGTCGGGGAATCTCAAGCTCAAGGCTGGGGCGGAGGCGCGGCGCTGGCTCGAGCGCTCGACCAGCCTCCCGCTGGGCCAAGCCCAGCTGCATCAAGCGCTCGATCTCTGCCGTGCTTTGGCCGACCAAGGGTGCGCTCGTCGGCTGCTCGAGCTGTCCACGAAGCTTCATCCCCGGAACCCTGGCTACTGGCTGGAGAGGGCCCACCTCGCCGCCCAGACGGGCCGGCGCAAGGAAGCGGCCGCCCATCTTCGTGAGGCTCTCGCCCTTCCCCTGCAGGCCGCGGGTCTGCTCCGGGCAGCCGGGATCTGCCGCAACATGGGCGAAGACGGTCGCGAGTTCGAGCTGCTGGCTAGGCTCTCCCATGCCGAGCCCGACGACCCCGGCTTGTGGCTGGCCATGGCCGACTTGGCTGCCGAGGGCGGCAGACGCGGCGAGGCCATCGCCTATCTCGACCGCGCCGACTCGCCGGGACTCGCCCCGGACCAGCGTCTCAAGCAGGCCATCATCCTGCAGAGGCTTGGGCTCTTGAGCCGGGCCTTGGCCATCCTCGACAGCCTGGCCGCGGCCGACCCCAGGAACGCCGGCTATCTGAGCAGCCGGGGCGTGGTCCGCGCCTTGCTGGGACGCGGTCCCGATGCCGTTTCCGACTTGAGGCAGGCCGTGTCCCTCGACCCGCGCAGTCTCCAATCCTACCTGAGCTTGGGAAGCCTTCTGGATTCATCCTGCCGGACCGACGAGGCCATCAGGGTCTATCAGGATGCCTTGCGCCGACCGGGCTCGGACCAGCCTGCCGTGCGCCAGGCCATCCGCCGGAGCCGGGCGGTTCTGTTGGAGAGGAGGAAGGCCGGGGCTTCCCGCGCAGGGTGCGGCTCAGCGCCTCGCCGCTAGTTCGGCGCGAGGAAGGACCGCAGGATGTTCCGGGAGACCTCCAGCCGGTACTCGGCGGTGGAGCGGAAATCGTCGATGGGGGAGACATCCTTGGCCAGGAGTTGCGCCGCCGTGTCGACGACGTCAGGGGTGAGCCTGCGTCCCGCAAGGTAGCCCTCGGCCGCGCGCAGGCGCCTGACCGTGGGCGCCATGCTGCCCAGGGAGAATCGCATCTCCTTGACGATGCCGCCCTTGCCCAGCCAGAGCAGGCCCGCGGCCACGGTCTTGGAGATGGCCTGGCTCGTCCTCGTCCCGACCTTGCGGAAGACCTGCCGGTCCGGCTTGGCCGAGGGGAAGGGGATATCGACCGCCGAGATGAGCTCTGCCTGGCCGAGGATGGTCTTCTTGACGCCCGCGAACGAATCGACGAAAGGGATGCTGCGCATGCCGTCGCGGCCCGCGACGCTCACCCTGGCGTCGTAGACCGCGAGAGCGGGGAAGGTGTCTCCGGCCGGGGAAGCGTTGGCGATGTTGCCGCCGATGGTGCCGCGGTTCTGGATCTGGACCGAGCCGACCGAGGCGCACGCCTGGGCGAGCAGGGGGAACCTGCGCCGGACCACGGGATGGTCGCGCAGTTCGGCGTGCGTCGCCAGGGCTCCGGCGCGCAGGCCCGAGGGCGTTTCCTCGACGCGCGTCCACTCCCGGATGCCGGAGAGGTCGAGCACGGACTTCTCGTTGAGCAGGCCCATGTTCCAGGCTACCATGAAGTCCGTGCCCCCGGCGATGGGGACCGCGAGGGGATGATCGGCCAGGAGCTTCAAGGCCTGGGCGGGCGAACCGGCCTTGAAGACCTTCATGGACGCCGGGATGCCTCTCATCTCACTTGCCTCCCCCACGGGGAGGCAAGTAGTCGTGGGGGCTTACTTGCCGTCTTATCAAGGACTCCTTCTTGCTTCTTCTTACGGTCTTCACCACCGCGTCCACGATGCTCTGATAGCCCGTGCACCGGCAGAGGTTGCCGGAGAGGTACTCGCGGATGGCTTGAGGGTCGGCCGAGCCGCCTGACTTGACCCAGGACCACGCGGTCAGCAGGATGCCAGGCGTGCAGATGCCGCACTGCGAAGCGGCCTCCTCCATGAAGGACTTCTGAAGCGGGCTCAAAGCCTTGCTCCGCGCGAGGGATTCCACGGTATCCACCCGCCTGCCCTCGGCCTGGGACGCGGGGACCAGGCAGCTGGCGACCGGCGCGTGGTCGAGGAGCACGGTGCAGGCGCCGCATTCGCCCTCGCCGCACCCTTCCTTGGCGCCGGTCAAGCCGAAGTCCTCGCGCAGGACGTCGAGCAGGCGCTTGAAGGGGGGGCCTTTGTAGGCGCGTCTCCTTCCGTTGACGGTGATCACGAGCGCCTTGTCGCAAGCCTCCCGAGCCACGAGCCTCCCCCACGGGGGAGGCGAGTATTGAGGGGGGATGATTGCCGTTTCATTGAGTTCTTCCTTTCTTCCGGATGAACTCATGGCAAATTTTCTCCGGCAGCACCGGCAGGTCCGGGATGAGGAGCCCGGTGGCGTTGCGCACGGCGGCGACCACGGCGGGAGCCGGAGCGTTGTGGGGGAGCTCGCCGATGCCCTTGGCGCCGAAGGGTCCGCGGGAGTAGGGCTTTTCGACGATCTCGAGGGTGAGGGAAGGGGCGTCGGTGAAGGTCGGGATGGTGTAGTTCGTGAACTGGTTGTTGGCCATCGAGCCCTTGGAGAAGACCGGGTTCTCGATCAAGGCCCAGCCCAGCCCCTGCACGGTGCCGCCCGCGATCTGGCCGCGGACCATGGCCGGGTGGACGGCGCGGCCGACGTCGGTGGCGGTGAAGGCCGCCTTGACCTTGACCTCGTAGGTCGTGCGGTCCACCTCCAGGTCCACCGCGATGGCCTCATAGCCGTAGACCCCGTAGGCGTCGCCCTTGTAAGCGTTCTCATCCCATTGGATATCAGGGGGCTTCTCGTACACGCCCTCGAAGCTGATCTCCCCCTTCGCGGCCAGCCTGCGGCCGGCGCATTCGAGCCCCTTGGCCGTGGTCGGGAACGACCCCAGCTCAAGCGCCACCTTGTCCTTGAGCTTGAGGGCGGCCTTCATGAGGATGCCGCCGATGATCATGGTGGTGCGGCTCGCCACCGTGGGGCCGCTGTCGGGGACCCTGTCGGTGTCAGGGGCCGCGACCCGGACCAGCGCAGGGTCGAGGCCCAAGGTCTCGGCCACGATCTGCGTCAAGACCGTGATCTCCCCTTGCCCCATCTCCGTGGTCGCGGCCAGGACCCAGACCACGCCGGCGCGGTCGAGCGAGACCGCGGCTCTGCTGGCCAGCATGACCTCGCCGCTCCCGGTGAACCCGGGCCCGTGGTGCACCAGGGCCAGGCCGATGCCCTTCCAGACAGGCCCGGGCTTCTTGTTCAAGACCGCGTAGCGGCGGCGTTTCTTCTCGTAAGCCGAGTCCTTGACGCAGCGCTCGAGCACCTCGGTTGCGCCCACGCTCTCCCTGAGGACCTGGCCGGTCGCGAGGCACGAGCCTTCCTTGACGAGGTTCTTGCGGCGGAGCTTCAAGGGGTCGAGGCCCGTCTCCGCCGCGATCTTCTCCCAGTGGGCCTCGACCGCGAAGAGGGTCTGGGGCGCGCCGAAGCCGCGGAAGGCCCCGTTGGGAGGCGTGTTGGTCGCCACGGCCCTGGAGCGCACGCGCACGTGGGGGCATTCGTAGGGGCCGGCGGCGTGCAGCGTGCCGCGGGACAAGACCACGGGCGAGAGGGTGAGGTAAGCCCCGCCGTCGAAGACCACGTCGATGTCCTGGGCCACCAGCTTCCCATCCTTGGTCAGCCCAGTGCGGTGGCGCACCACGGAAGGGTGCCGCTTGGTGGTGGCGGCCATGTCCTCGGCCCGGTCGTAGAGCATCTTGACCGGCCGGCGGCTCTTGACGGCCAGGAGCGCGGCATGGCCGGCCAGCATGGAGGGGTAGTCCTCCTTGCCCCCGAACGCCCCCCCGGTCACGGCCTGGATGACGCGGATGTTCCCGCCAGGGAAGATGCGCTTCAAAGCCTTCTGGACGTAGTAAGGACACTGCATCGAGCCCATGACCACGATGGTCCCGTTCTTCTCCACCCAGGCGGCCATGGCATGCGGCTCGATGTAGGCATGTTCCTGCGGCGGAGTGCGGTATTCTCCTTCGACGATGTACTCCGCCGCAGCGAAGCCTTTCTTGATGTCGCCTTTTTCTATCAGATACGACTTAAAAACGTTGTCTTGTCCGCGAAGCAGCTGCTTCGCGGACAGAGAGTCCTCAATGCTCAGGACCGGCTCCATCTCCTCATAGGTGATCTTGACGTGCCGGGGCGCCTGCCAGACCATGTTCCTGTCCGGATGGGCCACGAGCAGGATGGGCTCCATGGGGTGCATGACCCTGCCCGGCGCCAGGAGCGGCTGGTCCGCCTCGATGGCGGCCACGCAGTTCTCGCCGGGGATGTCGACCGCCCTGGCGATGACCGTGTCCTTCCAGGGGCAGCAGGGGTCGAACTCGATGCTCTTGACGGTCCCGTAGGCGATGGTCGAGCGGACCGTGACGCCGTAGAGGCAGTCCGGCAGGCGGTTGTCGTCGAGGTACTTGGCCGCGCCGCGGAGCTTCTCATCCGCGTCGACCCTGGGGATGGAGCGGCCGACCGCGATCCGTGCCATCGGCCTCATTCTATAATAAAAGACGGACCGGTAGGCGAATCACGTGACAATGTGACTATTTATGACTATAATATGGACATGTTATCAGTCAATATAGCCGCGCTCAAGGCCCGGCTCAGTTTCTATCTGGGCAGGGTCAGACAGGGGCAGGAAGTGCTCGTGCTGGACCGGAAGACCCCCATCGCCAAGATGGTGCCGTCCCCGGGGATGGGCGAGGAGTTCGTCGTGGTCGAGGCCAAGAGGACGCCGGCGCATCTGAAGAGAATCCCGGTCCATGTCGCCAAGCAAAGAACCGACATCGTTTCCGTCCTTCGCGAGGACCGCGACCGGCGATGACCGTCTACCTGGAGAGTTCGGCCCTGCTGCGCAGGCTCCTGGGGGAGGCCGGGACGATCGATGGCTGGGGGGATTGGCGGAGGTGCTACACCAGCGAGATCACCGTCGTGGAATCGTTGCGGGCTTTTGACCGTCTTAGGCTTCAAGGCAAACTCGAGGACGCCGAGGTCTCGCTGATGAGGAAGTCGCTGAAGCGAGCCCTTGAGTCCATCGGCCTGATTGCGCTCAATCCCGCGGTGCTGAACAGGGCTTCCCAGGCTTTCCCTACGGTGGTGGGAACGCTGGACGCCATCCACCTGGCGAGCGTCCTCATGTACGCGGACAAACGCAAGGTCCAGCCCGTCTTCCTGACCCACGATGTCCGTCTCGGCATAGCGGCCCAGGCTCTCGGCCTTGAGGTTCGCGGGCTCGCCCGGGATGTCCTGCATTAGAGTGAAGTTCCCCGCCGACTTTTATACCGCAATGCCCATTCCTGACCCTGGCAGTATTTTGCATCCTTCTTGGGCAGCTGACGTAGATCCTGGGACATGGCGGTGAAACGAAGAAAGAGGCTTGCCGGGGTCTTGCGGCTCCTGTTCTATGCCGGGGCCGCCGCGTTCGCGGCGTCGGCCGCGTACGTCCTGTGGCTTCCGGACGTGGCGCCGCTCAAGAGGAGCAATCCCAAGACTACCTGCTACGTCGAGCTGAGGAGGGCGCAGGCGGCCAAGCGGGGCAAGAAGCTTCAGATTCGGATGCAGTGGGTCCCTTGGGACCGCATCTCCGAGCACCTCAAGCACGCGGTCTTCATCGCCGAGGACGACATGTTCTACCAGCACCAGGGCGTGGACTGGGAAGCGGTCAGGGTGGCCTTCGCCAAGGACTGGGAGGAAAAGCGCCTCGCATACGGCGGCAGCACCATCACCCAGCAGGTCGCGAGGAACCTCTACCTCTCGCCGTCCAAGAACCCCCTGCGCAAGGTCAAGGAGATCCTAGTCGCCTACAAGCTGGAGAAGGTCCTGGGCAAGCGCAGGATCTTCGAGCTCTACCTCAACATCGCGGAATGGGGGAAGGGCATCTTCGGCGCCGAGGCGGCAGCCCAAGCCTATTTCGGGAAACCCGCGGCGGACCTCACGGTGGACGAGGCCGTGGCCCTGGCCGTGGTCCTGCCCAGCCCCAAGAGGTGGAGCCCCGCCAAGAGGGGCCGCTACGTGGAGCGCAACATGCGCCGCGTCATGGCGCGCATGCGCGCCTCAGGCTACCTGCCGGAGGAGGAGGGGGAGCCCGTCCTGCCGGAAGAGCTCTCGGTCTCCTCCGGGACTTTGGTCGACGAAACGCCGAGGACTGGCTTCGGCTCGGTCTCCAGCGAGGCGAGCTTCCCGGCCGAGACGCGCTAGTACCCCCGGCGATGAATTCGCAGCGGGTTCTTGCGTGAAAAAATGCTAGAGTCTGTCCACATTACGCCGAGTATTTCCTCCCCTTGGACATTGACAGGACCCTGGGGAGAGCGGCAGG
>JACQWX010000104.1 GCA_016209035.1 Elusimicrobiota bacterium
CTGATAAGTCTTGCCGGCCTGGAGCAAGACGACTGCACGCCGTCGGCGCGATTCCAGCTCGCGAGGGGTTCCATGGGGTCGCATGCCCCATAGCATAGCGGATTTTATAATGGATATCCATTAATTATGCGAGACTCAATATTACTCGGACGGACTCCTAGAGCGACGCGATGCGGTGCCGCCGGACGAAGGCCCAAAACTCGTCGTTGGTCATCGGCGAGGCCTTGACGGCCTTCTTCGCGAGGCAGGCGCGCTCGACGGCCGCGGCGATCTCGGCGAACTGCTTGGCCGCGGGGGAGCGCGGGGCGTAGGCCAGGGCCGTCATCCCGCGTTCCTCCGCCTCCATGACGGTCCGGTCGCGCTCCAGGGCTCCGACGATGCCGACCCTCAGCCTCCGGGCGAACGCAACCAGGTGCTCGCGCGGAGCGTCGTTGCGCCGCAGGTTGAAGATGACGCCGCCGACCGAGGCGGCGTCGTAGTACGGCCGCCGGGTCATGCGGGCGATGTTGTTGGCGGCGAAGAGCGAGGCCGGCTCCTCGGACGAGACGATGAACACGCAGTTGCCCTTCCCGAACCTCAGGGGGGCGACGAAGCCGCCGCACACCAGGTCGCCGAGGACGTCGAATACCACCGCGTCGTAGGAGCTCAACTCGCGGGGGTGCTCTTCCAGGAACTGGCAGAGGGTCGCCACGCCCCTGCCCCCGCACCCGACCCCGGGCTCGGGCCCGCCCGTCTCCATGACGTCGACGCCCGCGGGGGTGCGCGTCAGGAGCTCGGAGAAGCGCCTCGCGAGCCTGCCTTCCACCAGGTCCAGCATGGTCGGCGGCTTCTTCCCGTCCAGGAACCGCGTGGAGGTGTCCGTCTTGGGGTCGCATCCGAGCAGGAGGACCTTCCGCCCGTCCCGCGCGTACTGGGCGGCCAGATGAGAGGAGACCGTGGTCTTGCCCACGCCGCCCTTCCCGTACAGGATGACGACCATCCTCCTGCGTCCGGCCGCTTTCTTCATCGCGTCGCTCGGTCTCCGACCTGGACCGCGCCCTTGCGCCGGGCCCCGCTCCGGCGAGTGGAGAACGGCCGCGCCTCCGGGGGCCTGGCGCCCTTGCGCCAGGACTCTTCGACCGGGCGGTCCGCCTTCGCCTCGTGGAGGAGGATCCTCCCGGCGAACAGCTCGACGAGACCGCGGAACCCGGAGAACCCCAGGAAGGGCCTGTCCACGGCCGGGTGGTCCTCGAAGTTGGGATAGCCCAGCGGGATGACGATGCCTTCCTGGCGCGATGGCGCCAGGTCCCCCGGCCCCCTCGAGCCGACGAGGAGGACGGGCCCGTCGGCGTCCGCCTGCGCCCACACCTTTCCTGATGGCGCAGGGGACGCTCGCCCTCCGGGCTGGACCGCGTCCGCGCGGTCCTCCAGGACCTTCACGCCGAGGTCGGCGCACAGGCCGCGCAGCGCCGCGCGCAAGTGCGGGTCCGAGAGCGCGAGGGAGGCGCTGCGCCCGCTGATGATGCGCAGGACGTGCGCCTGGGTGTCGGCGACGGCGGCCGGGACCTCCCGGCCGAGGAACCGCCGCGCCAGGACGCCGCGGCCCAGGGCCGATGCCACGGACTTAAGGGAGCGCTCCGTGCCGGTCAGCCCCAGGGGCAGGTCGGCCCGCACCACCTTGGCGCCGAGGCGCCTGCCGAGGATGCGAGCGGCGGACCGGGCGTACGGGAAGGAGAGGATGACGGAGGCGCCCTCGACCTTCCTCAAGGCCGCGACCCCTCGTCCCGAGAGCCAGACCGAGACCAGCCGCAGGCCGAGGCCCGCCAGCATGCGGCGCAGCTCCTTGAGGTTGGCCGCGTGGTCGGGCTCGTCTCGGTCGAAGAGATAGCCCACCACCGCGACCGTGCCCGGCCGGGCTTTGCCCGCCGCCAGCGGGATGCGGCGCGCCAGGGCCTCGCAGGTCCGGCCGTAGCCTTCGAGCCAGCCGTCCCCCGTGGCGGCGGCCGGGATGGGGCAGACGAGCTTCGCCGGCCGCGTCCCGGCGAGCAGGACCTCGGCGGAGGCCTTGGCCGAAATCGTCCCGCCTTGCGGGACAGTCCCTTCCCGTGAGGGATGGGAATGGGACGAGATCACGGCCGGGCGGCCCGGGGCAGGGATGAGCCGGCAATGCAGGTTGTGACGGAACTGCGTCTCGGCCTCGCTGAAGGGGCGCCGGGGCCCCTTCAAGACGAGGAAGGCGTCTGGGATGGCGTCCACCGCCATGTAGATGCCGTCGAGTCGGCCGGGCCCGCGGGTCATGATGGGATTCTATCAAACCTGCTTCCCGACGACAACGGCCCCGGGATTTCTCGACCTCACCCAGTTTTTGACCGGGTGACTTGAGGGCAGGACCGGCGGGCCTCCAAGATGGCATTGCGACCTGCTGTCACGAACTGGCATCCACAGGTCCCCGCGTGCGGCCGGGAGATCGGGACGCGAGCCTGTGCATGCTATCGCGATTCGGACCTCCGTCGCAAATTGTCCATGAGACACCGACGGTTCTTCATTTTTCATGATGGCGCCATCACAACAAATGCAGAAGCGCAATCATCGCAATGATTTATTTGTCCGGAGCTCCGATTCTTCGGCCCGGCCTCGGCGCCCATGCGGGCGGTCGCGGCGGCCGCTTCCCATTTCGCCCGGACCGCTTTCCCAGGGGTGGACCTGGGGCGCATCGCCTGGCTCATGGCCGCGCCCGCCCGGCACGCGGCCCCGGCGCAGCGCTCCGCGGGAGCGTCCAGCCGCCGCCGGGACTCGGCGCCTGCCTCCCTGGTCATCCCCGCGCCGCACGCGACGCCCGCCTACCGGCACACTTTCCGTGTCCTGGCCGCGCATCCGGAGGTGACGGACCGGTACGACGCGCTCATCCTCAAGCACGCCCGGCTCCACGGCTTGGACGCCCGCTTGGTCAAGTCCATCATCGCGGCGGAATCCGAGTTCTCATCGAGCGCCGTTTCGCCCCGCGGGGCGCGTGGCCTCATGCAGGTGATGCCCGCCACCGCGGAGGAGATGGGCGTGCCGCGCCGCGGCCTCTCGGACCCCGAGGCCAACATCCGGGCCGGCGCCGCCTACCTGGACCTGCTGTTCCGGGCGGCGTGGTTGAAGTACAAGCTGAAAGGCGTCCCCTATGCCGCGGCGCCGCCGTGGCTCCGGCAGCGCGTCATCGCGTCCTACAACGCCGGGCCTCGCTCGCTCACCAACAGGCGCTGGCGCGGCCAGACGCGCGACTACGTGCGCAAGGTCCTGCTCTTCTACGAGTCGCCGGTCACGGAGCCGCGCTCCGAGCGGGCTTCCCGCGGCCTGCCGGCCTCTCTCTTCGGGCCGTAGCCGAGCCGGCGGACGTCCTCATCAGCCGCACTCCCCTTCAAATGCATCGTCCGCAGTTCTTCCGCCCGCAGCATCCGCCCATCATCCACCTCCGGTCCGCCCTCGCGGGTCCTCAAAGAGAATCATCTGCTGTCGGCATTCGGTGGTCCGCCTGCCGGAGCGGCGCGGGCGGCCCAAGAATGCGGTTCACGGTTCAGCCGGGCGTGGCGTAGAACCTCTTGAAGCCGCACCACCCTGCGATGGGGATGAGGCTGATGAGCCAGAACCAGCGCTTGACCCCGGCCGAGACGTCGATGAGGACCTGGGTGATGAACGGCAGCTCCTTGCCGAACCCTTGGAAGATGACCTGGAACCTGGGGATGACGAACACCATCAGGAAGAGGGTGACGCCCCCGCAGATGCTCAGGACCACGACGGGGTACATCATGGCGGACTTGACCTTGGCCTTCATGGCCTCGGTGATGGAGAGCCCCGCCTCGATGTCCTCGCGCACGCGGGCCAGAGCAGGAAGGTCCCGAAAGAGTCGAACAGGTCCAGCGTCAGGTGGACCGCCGCGCCCAGGGCCGAGAGCCCGATGAAGCCCCAGAGGCCGCGCTCGGGGTAGCGCCACTTGAAGAAGACGGCCAGCGCCAGCACCCACAGGGGCATGAGGAGCAGGGAATGGCCGAAGGTCCTGCGGAAAAGGACCGCGATGGGGGCCCCGGTCAAGAGGGGGATGCCGTCGAGGTCGGGCAGGATGGAGGCCCAGGCCAGTACCGTGACGGCCTCGGGCCCGTAGCGCCGCCGCAGGGCCGCCTGGCCCACCCCCACTCCCGCGAGGGTGTGGGTTACCAGGTCCATGGGAGGCCTTGGGTCAGCGCTTCTTCCCCGGGTGCCGGTCCTTCAAGAGCTGCCACCAGCTCTGGCCCTGGGGCTTGGCGGGTTTCCCGCCGGCCTCCTGGGCCGGGGGGGCCTGGGCCTTCGGCCCAGGGGCCGGCGCCAGGCGCTCGATGCGCTGGCTGCGGTCCTTGTCCCAGCAGCAGGACTTGTATTTCTTCCCGCTGCCGCACCGGCAGGGGTCGTTGCGGCCCGGAGCCTTTTGTTCCATCCCGGCCTCCTCAGCGCGCCCTCAAGGCGCTGCGCTTGAACCCGTAGGCGAAGTAGATGGCCAGCCCGACGGCCAGCCAGACGCCGAACCTCAGCCAGGTCACCTTGTCGAGCCCGTTCATCAGGAACAGGCAGAAGAGGATGCCCAGGATGGGCATGACGATGCCGCCCGGGACCCTGAAGGGCCGGGGCCGGTCGGGGTCCTTGCGGCGCAGGATGATGACGCCGGCGCAGACCAGCACGAAGGCGAAGAGCGTGCCGATGTTGCAGAGGTTGGCCATCTCGTCGATGTTGCAGAAGGCCGAGAGCGCGGCCACCACCACGCCGGTCCAGATGGTCGTGACGTGCGGGGTCCTGAAGCGCGGGTGGACCCGGGCGAAGTACTCGGGCAGGAGCCCGTCGCGGCTCATGGAGAAGAAGATCCTGGGCTGGCCCATCAGGAACA
>JACQWX010000105.1 GCA_016209035.1 Elusimicrobiota bacterium
CACGCTCATGGCCGACCTGGTCCCCATCCCGAACGCGAAAGGCGAGATAGCCTCAGCCAGGGCGTCGAGGCTAGCGGGCTTGCGCATCCGCAGGGTCACCTCAAAGCCCCTTTCCAGGTCCTTGCTCCGGATGAACAGGGTCTCCAAGTTCTCCTTGAGGTACCTTCGGGTGAGCCAGCCCCCATAGGACTCCTTGGGGCCTGGGTTCTTCTGGAGCCAGGCCTCAAACGCCGCGCCGTCCTCCACGGCAAAGGGCTGATGGAGAAACCCGTATTTCGGGGAGGCCGCCACGATGCTGCCTCCTTCGATGCCGGTGATCCTCCTCTCCCCCAAGCGCCTGGCGCGGACTTCCTCGAAGGCCAGCCACAACTTGTTCTTGGGCTGCCCAGGGAAGTAGATGCCCCGGACCTCGCTGATCCGGCCAATCCCGTCAGGACCGGTCAGCATCCGGCCGGCCGCCAAGGCGTTAGGGGCGCCCCCGGTCGCGGGGCGGTCGGTCGTGACGCGCGCCGTCACCAGGACCCATGCGTCCGGGATGGGCTGGCCGGTATCAGCGTCGAGCACTCTTGCCGTGAGGTTGAACTCGGCCTTGGCGAATGTCTTGGAAACTGTCGCAGGCAACGCGCTGCCCGCGGACGCGGCCTGTTTCTTCTGCGGCCTGGGAACACAGCCGGAAAGCAACATGCCTGCTAGAATGACCGGAAGAATCGCGATCTTACGCATAGAAGAAGCTCCTTGATTGCGGCAATCGACAACTTCCGCCCCTTCCTGACCCGGGCGACCATCGGCAACGAGGTCAAGTATGCCAGGCAGTGGTCCTTCGACGGCGCGAACCTCACCTGCCCCGGCCCCTCGATCAATGAGCCCCTGGGTCCCGGGACCTACACCATCACCCTGGAGTTCTCCGAGCCGGTCCAGAGCGTGGCCGCCTCCATCGACACCCTGGGCAGCCTCGCCTTCACCTCCAACGATCCGGCCGGGAGCCAGAAGACCTTCACCGCGACCCTCGCGGTCGGCGGGCAATCGGCCATTCAAGACGGCGAGCGCGCCCTGACCGTCACGGCCCAAGACTTGGCCGGCAACAGCCTGCTCTCCCTGGACCGCAACGCCACCAGCATCAACCCCGCGGCCCAGGCAAGCGGCCACTACGCCCGTGAGCGCGTCACCAGTTTCAATCCCCCGCATCCCATTCTCCATCGCGCATCCGACAGACGCCATCCCCTCATGGTGGGGCCGCTCACCTCCCCGCGGGGG
Organism: Elusimicrobiota bacterium; assembly: GCA_016209035.1. GTDB lineage: Bacteria > Elusimicrobiota > Elusimicrobia > UBA1565 > UBA9628 > JACQWX01. The sequence continues at coordinate 1,255 of JACQWX010000105.1, forward strand.
CTGGCTACTCATACTCCACCTTCTGCCTCGCCCTGTTGAGGTTCACCCCGCCCTCGGGCTCCTCCTTGGGCCCGATGAGCGGCTGGCGCTTGTTGATGGGGTAGTCCTTGCGCAGGGGATGGCCGACGAACTCCTCGTACATCAGGAGCCTCTTGATGTCCGGCCGGTCCGCGAACCGCACGCCGAACATGTCCCAGACCTCGCGCTCGAGCCAGTCCGCTGCCGGCCACAAGGGCCGCGCCGACCTCAAGACCGGCTCCGAACCGACCTCGCAGCGCACCTCCACCCTGGGCTTGGTCTCAAGGCCCGTCTCGAGGTCGAGGGCCGCGACCCTGTAGACCACCTCGAACCTCGGCACGCGGCCTTGGGCCGAGCGGTCCACGGCCGTCAGGTCCACCAACAGGTTGTAGCCTTGCTCTTTGAGACCCTCCAGGGTCTCAAAGACGGAGGAAGGCTGGACTTTCTTCGTTTCCATCACTTGGGAGCAGCTCCCCCCTCATCCTTTCCCGGCCCGGCGGCCGGGAAGAATCTTCCCCAGCCTTCTTCATCCATGTGCCAAGGACCGCGGGTCCCCTGCTGGATCTTCGCCTGGAGCTTCATGAACCCGCGGATGACAACCTCGGGCCGGGGCGGGCAGCCGGGGATGTAGAGGTCCACCGGCACGATGGTGTCGATGCCCTGGACCGTGGAGTAGTTGTCGTAGAACCCGCCCGTGCAGGTGCACGCGCCGAACGCCACCACCCATTTGGGAGCGGCCATCTGCTCGTAGATGCGGCGCAGCACGGGCGCCATCTTGTGGCTGATGGTGCCGACCACCATCAGGAGGTCCGCCTGCCTGGGCGAGAAGCGGGGCAGCCCCGCCCCGAAGCGGTCGAGGTCGTAGTGCGAGGCCATGGTCGACATGTACTCCATGCCGCAGCAGGCCGTGACGAAGGGGTATTGGAAGATGGAGTACTTGCGCGCCCAGCCCAGGACCGCGTCGAGCCTGGTGGCGACTACCTGCACTCGAGCGCCCCCTTGCGCCAGAAATAGAGGAGCATGAAGGCCACCAGGCCCACGAACACGGTCACCGAGACCATGAGGTTCAAGTCGAGGAACGGACGATTGAGGGCCCACGGCAGGAGCAGGGCCAGGTCGACATCAAAAGCCACGAACAAAACGGCGAAACGCCAATACTGCGCCGCCAGGCCAAGGCCTGGCGGCGAGAAAGGCCTCAAGCCCGTCTCGTAGGGGACCTCGGCGTCGCCCTCGTGCTTGGGCCTCGGGCCCAAGAACCAGCCGGCCAAGGTGAACGCGGCCACGGTCAAGACCACGAGGTAGAGGTCGAAGACCAAGCCGATCATTTCGCGAGCCCCTCCCCACGGGGGGGCGAGCATCGGGGGGGCAGACGTCTCTTCATGAGAATATCCTCTCCAGCACCGACGAGAACACCCAAGGCAGCACTCCCAATGCCGCGGCCGCCGTGGCGCAGGCCCACAAGACCCAACGGACCGCGCCGGGCTCCCAACTTGGCCGGCGCCACACGGGCTCGTCGAAATACATGTCCCTGATGAGGCCGAGATAGTAGCCCAGCCCGATGAGGGCGGCCAGGGCGGCGCCGGCGACCGGGAGGTAGAGCCCGGCCTTGACCGCCTCCCAGAAGATGAAGAGCTTGGCCAGAAAGCCTCCGGAGGGAGGGATGCCGGCCAGGGAGAGCAGGAGGGTGGCGAAGAGGGCCGCCGGCACCGGGCACATCCTGGCGTACCCGCCGACCTCCCCCCTCTTGGTCAAGCCGCTGGCCTTCACGAAGAAGAAGGCCCCGTTGCTCATGAACAGGTAGACCAGCCCATAGAAGAAGATCGGCGCCGCCGCCGCCCTGTCGCAGCCCTGGGCCGCCCAGGCTCCGACGCCCAGGACGATGATGCCGGCGTGCGAGACCGAGGAATACGCCAGCAGGCGCTGGAGCCTCTCCTGCCGCAGGGCCAGGAGCGCGCCGTAGAGCGCCGTGACGGCCCCGATCCACGGGAGGGACGCGGCCATCGCGGAACCCATCCCGATGGACGCCAGCCGCATCAGAAGGAAGACGGCCGCGGACTTGACCGAGGTGGAGAGAAAGCCCGCCAGGGCGGGAGCGCAGGATTCGTAGACGTCCGGGAGCCAGAAATGGAACGGCACCGCTCCCAGCTTGAACAGGGCCGCGGCGCCCATCAAGGCCAGGCCCGCCTGCCCCATGGGCCCGGGCGCGCTCGAGAGCGCCAATGAGCCGGACGCTGCGTAGTGCAGAGCCATGCCGAGCGCGAAGAGGCAGCTCGCGAGAGCCCCCGCGAAGAAGTACTTGACCGCGGCCTCGAAGGGAGGAGCGCTCGGGCTCCTGAGCTTGGCGACCAGCAGGTAGCTGGGCAAGGACGCCAGTTCCAGCCCCACGAACAGCATGAGGAGGCTCCCGCCGGCCGCCATGAGCCCCATGCCGAGGCCCGCTCCCAGGAGGAGCGCCGCCGGAACCTCGTCGTCCGCCTCGAGGGAGAGGAACACCGGGAGACTCCCGGCATAGAACAGTATCTGCCAGGCCAAGCCCAGGCTGTCCAGGGTCACGAGCGGCCCCGCGGCTCCGAGCTTCGTGAACAGCAGCATCCACAACGCCACGATGAGCGCGGCCGTGCCCAGGACGCGGGAGGTCGCAGCCTCGAGTCCCCTGGCCATGCCCGCCGCGAGGCAGCAGAGAATCCCGGACCCCAGCGTCAGCTGGGGCCACAGGGACGGCGCGCTGAAGAAGGCCAGGATGTCTCTCATGGCGCGAACCCGTACGGCACGATCGCGGCCACCGAAGGAGCGAGCACGGTCAAGAGCGGGGTCGGACAGAGCCCGATGTAGAGCATGAGCCCGCAGAGAACCCACACCAGGACCTTCTCCCGGGCATCGAGGTCGGACACCTTCGGGCTCGCCGAGCCCGCGCCGCTCGAAGCCCAGAAAACCGTCTGATAGGCCGGCAGGGAGTAGGCCGCCGACAGCACGATGCCCGTCGCGGCCACGAACGCCATGAGCGGGATCGCCCGGGCCATCCCGGCCAGGGACATGAACTCGCCCACGAACCCGTTCAATCCCGGCAGCCCCACCGAAGCCATGACGGCCCAGCCGAAGAAGAACGTCATCCACGGGGCCCGGCCGGTAAGCTCTCCGAAGTCCGAGAGGCCGCGGCAATGGGTGCGCTCATAAAGGAAGCCGACCATCATGAACAGCGCGCCGGTGGTGATGCCGTGGTTGAGCATCTGCAGGGACCCTCCGGCCAGGCCCTCGGGAGTCCAGCTCAAGACCCCCAGGAGGCAAAAACCCAGGTGCGCCACGCTCGAGTAGGCGATGAGGCGCTTCAAGTCCTTCTGCTGCATGGCGCAGAGCGACCCATAGATGATGTTGAGGCACGCCAGGCCTCCCAGCCACGGCAGCAGGTCCCAGACCAGCTTCGGGAAGACCGGGATGAGCACCCGCAGGAACCCGTAGATCCCCATCTTGAGCAGCACCCCGGCCAGCATCACGGAGCCCGCGGCAGGCGCCTCGGTGTGGGCGTCGGGCAGCCAGGTGTGGAGAGGGAACAAAGGAATCTTGACGCCGAATCCAATGACAAGACTAATGAACACGGCCAATCCCATGCGACCGCCGGGATTGGCTCCCGCAAGGTCAGCCATGTCCCAAGTCCAGACTCCGGCGGTCGCATGGTGAATGGTGACCAGGGCCAGGAGTCCCACCAGCATGAAGAGGCTCCCGAAGAAAGTGAAGAGGAAGAACTTCATCGCGGCGTGGCGCCTGCCGTCCGAGCCCCAGAGCCCGATGATGAAGAACATGGGGATGAGCACCGCCTCCCAGAACACGTAGAAGACGAAGAGGTCCCGCGAGAGGAAGACGCCCATGAGGGCCGCCTCCAAGAACATGAAGCTCGACCAGTAGCCCGCCGAGAAATCCTGGCGCCAGGACAAGGCCACGCAGACCACGGTCAGGAGCGCCGTCAGCCACACCAGGGAAAGGGCGAGGCCGTCCACCGCCAGGTGGTACCTGATGCCGAAGATCCAAGACGGGCCCGCCTCGACGATGCCCCAGGCGCCTCGCGCCGCGCCGTAGGGGACCGAGAGCCAGACGGAGTAAGCCAGCACCGCCGCGGCGAAAGCCGCGGAGGTATATCGGGCCGTTCTTCCTTTCGCGAAGAGGCAAAGGATCCCCCCCACGGCCGGGACGAGCCACAGGGCGGTCAGCACAGCGCCACCCCCAGGAGCGCGGCCGTTCCCGCGAGGATCCACCACAGGTAGTCGTTGAGCCTGCCGCCCTTGAGCGAGAGCGCGCCTCCCACGCTCACCGTGGCGGGCGCCGAGCTCTCGATGAGCCCGTCCAAGGTCCGATGATCCAAGGCCCCGCCCACCCATTCGGCGAGCCGCCACCCGAGCGCCGCCACGGCCGAAACGACCTTCCTCCAGCCCAGGTCGCTGCGGACGAGGCTCTCGAGCCCGGGATGGCCGCGTCTCCACTCCCAATCCCATCCCGGACGGACCATGGTCAGGTAATAGGCCGCGGCGAACCCCAGGCCCGCGGCAGCGGTCCCGGCAGCAAAGACAGTCCAAGAGAAATGCGCCAGAACGAGCGATTCCGCCTCCGGCAACGCGCCGGAGGCGAGAAGCCGGCCGATCCCGGGCGCGAGCAGCCCGGCGAAAAGGGCGAGCATGGCCAGGAAGGCCACCGGCATCCCCATCTGCGCGGGGGCCTCGTGCGGATGGCCGGGTTTCCGCTCCGGGCCTGCGCCCTGTTCGGCGCAGGGGCCGAAGAAGACCAGGAAGAGCATCCGGGAGATGTAGAAAGCCCCGAGGCTCGCGGCGGCGAGCGCGAAGGCCGTCCACACAGGGCCGCCGTCAAAAGCCGCTTCGATGATCCCGTCCTTGCTGAAGAAGCCAGCGAAGGGCCAGACCCCGGCCAGGGAGACCGCGGCGGCCGCGAAGCACGCGAGGGTGAACGGCATCGAGCGGCGCAGTCCCCCCACCTCGGAGATGTCGGCCGCGGACTTGCCCAGGCCGTGGGCGATGTTCCCGGCGCACAGGAAGAGGACCGCCTTGAAAAAGCCGTGCATGATGAGATGGAGGACCGCCGCGCCCACGCGGCCAAGCCCCAAGGCCAAGGCCATGAGGCCCAGGTGGCTCACCGTGGAGTAGGCGAGGATGCGCTTGAGGTCGGTCTGGAAGCACGCGAGAGCGCCCGCGAAGACCGCGGTCACGGCGCCCACCGCCGCGATGAGCCAGGGCAGGTCTGGGATGAAGGAGATGAGGGGCCAGGAACGCGCCAGCAGGAAGATGCCGGCCGTCACCATTGTCGCCGCGTGCATCAGGGCCGAGACGGGCGTCGGGCCCTCCATGGCGTCGGGGAGCCAGAAGTAGAGGGGGAACTGGGCGGACTTGGAAGCCGCGGCCACGAAGAGCAGGAGCCCGACCAGCCCGAGCAGCGGCGCGCCCTGGTAGGCCATCTGCTCGAAAACGTGCTTGAAGCGCGTGTCGCCGTAGGACTTCAGGAGGATCAGGATGGCGATGAGGAACGCGAGGTCTCCCACCCGGTTGACGACGAAAGCCTGCAAGGCGGCGCCGCGGGCGGCCGGCTTGTGGGTCCAGAACCCGATGAGGAGGTACGAGCAAAGGCCCACCCCCTCCCAGAACAGGTAGAACTGCACGAAGTTGTTCGATACGAGCATCCCGATCATGGCGAGGTAGAACAGGTGGAAGCACAGGAAGAACCTCGAGAACCCCGGGTCCTCGCGCATGTACCCCACGGCGTAGACATGGATGAGCGCCCCCACCACGGCCACCATGGCCAGGACCGCCGAGCCCACGCCGTCGATGCGAACGCCGAAATAGACGTCCCAGTTGCCGATGGCCATCCAGACGCCCAGGGGAGCGTCCATGCCCCACCCGGTGTAGGCCTTGGCCGCCAGGTCGATGCTGGCCGCGGACACGACAGCGCACGAGGCCAGGATGGGCCAATGCGTCCCCCGCGGCCACCACGGCCGGAAGAGGAAGAACGCGAAGGCGAGCGCCGCCGTCGGCGCGAGGAAGAGCAGGTAGACCGAGAGAGGGACGCGCATCACTCCCTCAACTCCGTCAGGCTCCCCGCGCGACCTCCCAGGCCGGCGCGATGGAGGCCCAGGATGAGGCACAGCCCGACCACGGCCTCCGCGGCCGCGATGGCGATGATGAGGACGACGGCCGCCAGGCCCGCGGGGTCGCCGAAGACCCCCGCTTCGTAGGTCAGGATGACGCTGACCCCGGCGATCATGAGCTCCAGGCCGAGCAGCATGGCCAGGAGCTGTCCGCGCAGGACAACGGCCGCCAATCCCGCCGCGAAGAGGGCGAGGCCCACCGCTAGGGCGTTCACTTCCCTCCCCCACGGGGAGGGAAGTAGCCGAGGGGGCATGATCGCTTCATGAAGTCCTTCCTTTCTCATCCATGAGAATAGCCAGCGCCGCCAGGAACAGGAGCATCGCGACGGCCTCGGTGGCGACCGCGTAGGGCCCGAAGAGGACGGCCCCGAGCCTGGCGTCCAGCCCCGCTCCGGCCGTTCCGGCCGGAGCGGAAGACCCCGAGACCGCCAGGAGGAGCTCGATCAAGACGAGAACGACGACTCCGGGAGCCAGGAGTCCGGGGACGCCGAACCGAGCCCAAGGCTCCGCCTTGGGCTCGGAAGAAGACATGATCGCGACCACCACCAGGACCATGACGCCGCCCGCGCAGATGATCACCTGGAGGAGACCGACCAGGGGAGAGCCGGCCAGGTAGAGCAGGACCGCGGTCTGGAGCAGCGCCGCCAGCAGGCACACGGCGGCCGAGTAGAGGCCGCGCTGGAATACCATCAGGGCCGAGAAGAAGACCGCGCCCGCAGCCGCGAGATAGAAGAATATCTCCCTCATGCCGAGGGTTCCGATTTTATGTTTTTCCAGCGCCGCTTTTCCAGCTTCTTCTCGAGGTCGTCGGCCATGAGCTTGAGCTCTTCGGGCAGGATGTCCTCGACCGTCTCCTCGACCAGGGCGGGCTCCGAGACTTTAAGCCCCCAGAGCAGGAAGAAGCTCAAGAGCCCCGGCACGACGTAGTACGCGATGCGGAAGATCAGCGAGGCGACCACCGCGGATTCCCAGGGGATGCCCAGCCCCTCGTAGACCGCCGCCATCCCCGCCTCCATGGCCCCCAGGCCCCCGGGCAGGAGCGGGATGAGCGTGGTGGCCTGGCCCACCGCGAAGCCGGTGCTCAGGTGCCCGAGAACGACCTGCTGGCCCACGGCCTTGAACCCGTAGTAGAGGGTCAGCATGCAGAACCCCCAGTCGAGGCAGGTGTAGGCGATGGCCCTGGTCAAGCGCCCCTTCTCCGTGCGGATGAAACCCAGCCCTTTCTCCAGCTGCTCCATGAACCGGTCGAAATCCTCCTGCGGGATCTCGCTGGCGGAGAAGAGGTAGGCGCCGTGGTTGATCAAGCGGAAGGCCGCGCGGGAGAGCCGGTCCCGGATCTCCCGGTCGAAGAAGAGCTTGAGCATGACCAGGGCCGTGGCCAGCAGGATCGTCATGCCCACCGCGCTCTCCATGACCTGGATGTGGGCGCCCTTGACGCGCAGGACGAGGTAGACCAGGCCCTGGAGGATGATCGCGGCCAGCACGAAATAGAGGATCGCGGAGGTCACCACCGAGGCCGTGACCGTGGTCCCGTAGGGAACGCCCCTCTTGTGGAGCAGATGCGCCTTGAGCGCGAAGCCCGAGACCCCGGCGGAGGAGACGAAGTAGTTGGCCGTGTTCGAGACGAAGCCGATGCCGAACACCTCGGCGAAGGTAAGGCGGTGCCCCAGGAGCCTGAGCACCTCCCAGAGCGCCAGGCCCACCATGAGGTAGCTCGCCATGGACGCCCCGAGCGCGACCCAGAAGTAGCCCCATTTCAGGCGCTCCGCCACCGGGAGGAGGCCGCCGACATGACTGAGGATCATCGAGCCCAGGATGGTGAGCGAGATGACGATCCCGGCCGCCAGCACGAGGTTGCGGTGCGCGATCCTGCGTCCCGCGAGGACCCGCTTGACGGATTCCCAATTGATGGCCATGGGAGGGCACCATTCTATCAGATTTTGTCGCGCCCCTTGACGAGAGCGCGAAATCATGATAAATAGGTGGGTCGGCAGGCGCGCCGGCCCGCAAACCTCATGAAGAAGATCGTGGTAGTGGACGACGACCCGGGCATGATCGAGTTCATGTCCTTCATCCTGGGCACCCAGTACGAGGTCACCACGGCCTTCGACGGGGTCGCCGGCTTCGATGCCATCGAGCGCGTCAAGCCCGACATGGCCATCCTGGACCTCCTCATGCCCCGGATGCACGGGTTCGAGCTGTGCCGCAAGCTGCGCGACGACCCGCGGTTCAAGGACCTCAGGATCCTCATCAGCTCGTCCAAATCCTACGCCCACGACGTCTCGACCGCCAAGGAGGCGGGCGCGGACAACTACATCATCAAGCCATTCCAGGCCGCGGACCTCCTCTGGCGGGTGGAGGAGCTCATCGGCGAGGCCAAGCCCCCCCTGTCCCTGCGCTTCTGGGGGACGCGCGGCTCCATCCCGACGCCCGGGCCCCTGACCCAGAAGTACGGCGGCAACACCCCCTGCGTGGAGCTCCGCGTGGGCGAGACGCTCATCGTGGTGGATGCCGGGTCCGGCATCCGGGAGCTCGGCAACTCCCTCATGAAGGAGTTCGGCTCCAAGCCCATCGAAGGCAACCTCTTCATCGGCCATACCCACTGGGACCACATCCAGGGATTCCCGTTCTTCACCCCTCTCTACCTCCCTCAGAACAGGTGGACCATCTACGGCACCCACGGCACCCAGCAGTCCTTCGAGGACGTGCTGAAGATGCAGATGTCGCCGGCCTACTTCCCGGTGCGCCTCAAGGAAATGGCCTCGCGCATGAACATCGTGGAGATGAAGGAGCCCGTGAACCTGGGCCAGGTCAAGGTCAGCTACCACTACCTCAACCACCCCGGCATCACCATCGGCTTCCGGTTCGAGGCCAAGGCCTGGTCGGTCTGCTACCTCTCCGACCACGAGCCCTACGGCAAGCTCAACGCCAAGGGCGAGTTCTCCGACCGCGAGGACGAGGCCGTGGCCAAGTTCGTGTCGGGCTGCGACCTGCTCATCAGCGAGGCCCAGTACACGGAAGAGGAGTACCTGATGAAGAAGTCCTGGGGCCACAGCACCTTCACGGACGTGCTGGACCTCGCGGCCAAGGCCCAGGTGAAGAGGCTGGCCTTGTACCATCACGACCCGGCCCACACCGACGAGATGATGGACGCCTTCGTAGTCAAGGCCAGGGAGCACATCGCCAGCCACGGCCTCTCCGTGGGATGCTACGCGGCGCAGGAAGGGATGGTCCTGACCGACAAGGAGCTCTGCGCCGTAGCCGCCGCCGGAACCGCAGCGTCAGCCGGCTGATTGACCTTGGCCCCGGATCGCCGAGCCTTGAAGAAGCTCGCCTTCTCCCCCGACTCCTGGCCCGTCCTATCCGCGCTCCTCATGCTCGCCGCCGCGTACCTCCCGGCGCTGGGCGCCCCTTTCGTCTGGGACGACCTGGGCTGGATCCTCTTCAACCGCAGCCTCGACCAACCCATCCCCCTTTCGGGCTATCTCGGCAACGAGTACTTCAGCCTTTCGGGCGAGACGAGCTGGCGGCCCCTGGCCACCCTGACCTACAACGCCCTCTCCCTCGCGGCCGGCAAGAGCCCCCTGGCCTTCCGCTCACTGAGCCTGCTGCTGCACCTCCTCGCCGCCTCGCTCTATCTGAGGCTCCTGATCGGCTCGGGACTGCCTTTCAGCGCCGCAGCCATGGCTGCGGCGCTGTTCATGGTCCACCCGGCCAATGTCGAGACCCTGATGTGCGCCTCGTTCAACGAGGAACTGCTGGTCGCATGCGCCCTCTTGGGGATGGTGGTGGCTCATCGCGCCGGCAAGCCTTTGCTTGCCGGCGTCGCCTTTCTTGCCGGTCTTCTATCTAAGGAAACGGCGGTGCTAGGATTGCCTCTGGTCTTCCTTTATGATTGGTCGCACAAGGGCCTATCCGCGTGCAAGCGGAGCTTCCCCGCGTACATCAGCTACACCGTGGTCGCGGTCGCCTTCGGCTGGTTCTCGGTGTTCGGGCTCTCCGCGCCCGGCATGCAGGCCAAGGCCGCGGTCCCGGTCTTCGACAGGCTGTGCTTCGCGCTGGAGAGCCTCTGGGCCTTCGTCCGGGTCCAGGTCCTCCCCCTGGGCCTGCGCATCGAGTACTTCGCCTTGCCCACGGACTCCACATCTAAGGCCCTGGGCTTGACGGCCTTCGCCGCGGGAGTCGCGGTCGCGGCCGGGCTGGTCCTGCGCAAGCTCTGGCGCGGTCCAGAGAAGCGGCCTTGGGCGTTCTACCTGGCATGGCCGTTCCTCTTCTGGTTCGTATCATCCGGCGCGGCGCCCGCCGGAGTGCTGACCACGAGACTCCTCGCGGAACGCTGGCTCTACCTCCCCATGCTCGGCTCGGCAGCTCTCGCCGCGCTCGCGCTCCAGAGGCGGCCCAAGGTCTCGGCCGCGGTCTTGGCCTGCCTCGGCATCCTCATGTTCGCGAGGACGCGGGACTGGGCGGACGAACGCAGGCTCTGGGGGAGCCTCGTGCGGCAATACCCCTGGAGCGCCAAGGCCCATGAAGGCCTCGGCGACGCCTGCTCTCACTTCAGGGACTACGGCCCGGCCCTCGCTTCTTATGAGGAAGCCCTGCGCCTGCGCGAGACCCGCCAGGACCCTCTGCTGAGATACTACGTGCCCATCTCAGGAGGCCGCCTCAACTGGCAGAGCCCCTCCCTGCGGCGCTCTCTCGGCGGAGGCTATTTCAGGGCGGGCGCGTTCAGTCGGGCCGAGCCGCACCTGGCCAAAGCCATCGAGCTCGACCCCCGCGACCCGTTCGCCTACCGCCTGCTCGGATATCTCCGCGCTCGACAGGGCAGGTTCGCCGAAGCCCGGCGCTGGGCGGACCAGGGGCTCTCCAAGAACCCCCAGGATGAATTCCTGCTGAGGCTGGCCAAGGATGCGGGGGCCAAGCGGCTGACGTTCCAGCCCAGAATGGACTGATCCCGTGACAAACAGCACGCGCGACGCCCGGCGTAGCGCCTGCGCGGCGCGTTCTATCGCTTCGGTCTCTTCGCTATGGGGCTGCATTCGTCGAGCCGGACGAAAGCCCTAGGGGGGTCAGGTCTTTGCTCTTTATTCCGGCGAACTGACATTGAAAAGTCAGAACTTCCCCGCCGCAAGATAGCCGGCGGCCTTGATCACGAGGGACAATAGTCCCCCATGCTCGGCGCCTCCAGGATTGGGAGGAGGCAGGCGAGGACGTGAAGCCTTACCTGC
>JACQWX010000119.1 GCA_016209035.1 Elusimicrobiota bacterium
AGCAGGCCCTCCAGGGCGGGGTCGTTCTTCCGCCAGTCCTCGAAGGTGGACTCGATGACCTGGTTGATCCACTTGCGCCAGACCCAGAACATCCGCCCGTCCGAGACGATGGTCTGGGGCTCGGGCCGGAGGTACTCCAGGCGCAGCCTCTTGGGCTTGAGGAAGGCTAGGGTCCCGCCCTTCGTTTGGACCGCGCCGCCCTCCTCGAGGCGGATCGACTGGCTGAACGACAGGGTCAGGCTCTGCATCTTCGCGTCGAACTCGGCCAATCGGGCGAAGACCGAGTCCACCGTGATCGGGGCCGTGGTCGGCGCGAGCATGGGGATCTCGGTCCCGGGGGAGGGGCGCGGCGCCCCCTTGGCTTCTTGGGCGGGCTTGGTCCCCGGGGCTTTCTTGGCCAGGGCGGGCGCCGGGAAGGCGAGAGGCATCAGGACCACGGCGAGATAGAGACGGCTCGCCATGTCAGGAGTTCCTCGCCGCGGCGTCGGGGAAATTGGCGGAGAGATAGGCCGTGATGGCGTCGTAGTTGATCACCCAGGGGTTCGTGCCCTCGTGCTTGTGGATCATGGCCTTGACCTCGAGGAGGCTCAGGAGGTTCGTGGCCCGGGCGGAGGAGCCGAACTGGGACTTCAGGAGGTCCTGGGAGACGCGCCGGCGCTCGAGCACGAGCCTGAGCGCGTCGCGGAACTCCAGGGGCTCGACCCCGAAGGACTTGAGATCGGCCTCCGCGGGCTTGGGCATCGTGTCCAGCGGGGGATAGTCCGGCCTGCCGGTCGAGCGGAGGTATTCGACGACCTTGCGGGTCTCGTCCTCGCTGACGAAGGCCCCCTGGCAGCGCACCGGCTTCTGCGCCCCGGCCGCGAGGTAGAGGAGGTCGCCGCGCCCCTGCAGGGCCTCCGCCCCGACGCAATCCATGATGACGCGCGAGTCCACCTTCGACGTCACCTGGAGCGCGACGCGGCTCGGGAGGTTCGCCTTGATGACGCCGGTGATGACGTCCACCGACGGCCTCTGGGTGGCCAGCACCAGATGGATGCCCACGGCCCTGGCCATCTGGGCCAGGCGCTGGATGGAGTCCTCGACCGCGTCCCGGGACACGAGCATGAGGTCGGCGAGCTCGTCGATGACGATGACGATGTGGGGTTCCTTCGGCAGGCCCAGCTTGGCGGCCTGGGCGTTGAAGCCCTCGATGTGCCTGGCGTTGTGGGCCTGGAACTTCTCGTAGCGCTTCTCCATGACCTTGACCATGGCGTTGAGCGAGCGCGACGCGGTCTTGGCGTCGGTCACCACCTGGACGGACTCGGCCGGCACCGTCGGGTCGAAGAGGTGCGGGATGCCCTCGTAGAAGGTGAGCTCGAGCCTCTTGGGGTCGATGAGCAGGAACTTGACCTGGTCCGGCCCGGCCCGCAAGAGGATGGAGAGGATGAGCGAGTGGATGAGGACGGACTTGCCGCTGCCGGTCGCCCCGGCCACCAGGAGGTGCGGCATGGCCGCGAGGTCCGCGGCGAGCGGCGCGCCGTCGGCGGTCAAGCCCACGGCGAAGGTGAGGAGCGGCGACTGAGCCGTGACGGCGTCGCTGGCGAGGATCTGGCGCAGGGTCACTAGCACGGGCCGGGCGTTGGGGATCTCGATGCCGACCGCGGCTTTCCCGGGGATCGGCGCGATCATGCGGATCCCCCTGGCCCGCATGGCCAGCGCGATGTCGTTCTCGAGCGCCACGATGGAGCTCACCTTGACGCCCGGCGCGGGGCTGACCTCGAAGCGGGTGATGACCGGCCCGGGCGAGATCCCGGTGACGGCGGCCTCGATGCCGAAATTGGCCAGGGTCTGCGCGAGATCCTGCGACGCCTTGGACAACTCCGCCTCCGTCGGCAGGCCTCCCGCGGGGTCGCGGGCCGGCGGGTTGAGGAGGCCGATGTCCGGCAGCGTCCCGGCGGCGCCCGCGCCTGCGGCGCAGGCCTTCCCCGCGGCCTTGGGAGAGCGGGGCGCGGCTTCGGGCCTGCCTCCGGCGGAAGGCCGGGTCGGGTCAGGCGGAAGGAGCGCCACGGTCTCCGGCGCCTTGACCGGCCTGGGTCCTGCGGCGGCGCCTGCGCCTGCGGCGCAGGCCTTCTTCCAGGCCTCGAGCTCCTGTCGCGAACGCATCCATTCCTTGTAATCCTGCGCCAGGATGTCGGCCAAGCCCGATGCGACCTTCCCCCACCGGATCCGCGTGGCTACCTGGCTGGCCGCGATGAAGGCGGCGACGCTGACCATGAAGGACCCGGCTCCCCCGACCCACCGCGAGAGGGCCGCGTGCACGGCCTGGCCGGTCGCGCCGCCGATGGCGCCGCCCGCAGGCAGCCATGCCGGCGGGAGGGCTCCTCCCAGCATGGCGAGGAGCGACGCCGCGCTCACGAGCACCAACGACGACCCCGCTCCCAGGGTGATCCAGCCGGCCCGCATCTGGGTCCTCATCGCGTGGAGCATGGCGTTGAGGATGAACAGGGGCAGGAGGAAGGAGGCCGCGCCGAAGGCGGCCCACAACCCGCGCTCCACCCAGCGGCCGAAGCTGCCCGAGAGGCCGGGGAAGAGGATGAGCCAGGCAAGATACGCCGCCAGGACGCCGCCGGCGGCCAGCCTCAAGGCGCTCAGGAACGCGCCGTCGCGGCGCGCCTTGCGCGAGAGCTTGTAGTGATAGGCGAACCTGTTATGCACGCTGCACGACGAAGAGGTCCTGCCCGGACTTGACCGCCTTGCCGTTCTCGACCAGGGTCGTCAGGACCTTGCAGGGGAACTCCGCCTTGATCTCGTTGAAGACCTTCATGGCCTCGACCATGCACAGGACGTGGCCGGCCTGGATATTCTCGCCCTCCTTGACATAGGGCGGGCTCGACGGCGACGACGCCCGGTAGAAGATGCCCATCATGGGCGCCTTGATCATGAGCGCGCCGGGAGGCAGGGCCGGCGCCTGCGGCGCAGGGGCGGCGTGCGCCGCCCCCGCGGCAGGGATCGCGGCGGCGTGCGCCGCGGTCACGATCTGCACCGGCGCTTGAGGGCTCGCGCGCACCAGCCGCACGTGGCCCTCAAGGTCTTCGACCTCCAGGGTCTCCAGCCCGTGCTGCGACATGAAGTCGTAGAGCGCCTTGAGCCTGGTGAGGATGCGTGACCCGTTCATCTGCGCGAATGAGACCTCGGCCCGCCGGGGCGTCTGCCCCCGCGGTGGCCGTCCCTGTCGCGCGGCGCTCGGCCGCCCCCGTCGCCCTCGGAGCCTGGGGAGAGGACGGCCTTGCGGGAGAGCCTGATCTTGCCGTCGTTGTCGACCTCGAGAACCTTCACCTCGACCTCGTCGCCCTCCTTAAGCACGTCCTCCACCCTGGCGACGCGCTGGACGTCGATCTGGGAGATGTGGAGCAGCCCTTCCTTCCCCGGCAGGATCTCGACGAAGGCGCCGAACTCCTTGATGGAGACGACGCGGCCCTTGTAGATCTTGCCGACCTCGGCCTCGATCGTGAGGGCTTCCACCTCGGCTTTGGCCTTGTCGCAGCCGTCGGAGTCGACCCCGGTGATGAAGACGGAGCCGTCGTCCTCGACGTCCACCTCGACCCCGTAGGTCTCGATGAGCCGCCGGATGTTCTTGCCGCCGGGGCCGATGAGGGCGCCGATCTTGTCGAGCGGGATATGCAGGCGGTAGAGGCGCGGGGCGTTGGGCGAGAGCTGCGCCCGCGGCTTGGCGATCGCCTCGTTCATCTTCCCGAGGATGTGGAGCCGGCCAAGCCTTGCCTGTTCCAGCGCCTCCTTCATGATGGCGACGGAGAGTCCCTCCACCTTCATGTCCATCTGGAAGCCCGTGATGCCGCGCTCGGTGCCGGCGACCTTGAAGTCCATGTCGCCGTTGTGGTCCTCGATGCCCGCGATGTCGGTCAGGATGGCGTAGCGGCCGTTCTCGTAGACCAGGCCCATGGCCACGCCCGCGCAGGCCGCCTTCATGGGGACGCCCGCGTCGAAGAGCGCCAAGGACCCGCCGCACACCGTTGCCATGGAGGATGAGCCGTTCGACTCGAGGATCTCGGAGACGACGCGGATGGTGTAGGCGAACTCCTCCTCAGGAGGGAGCAGGGGAGCGAGCGAGCGCTGGGCCAGCGCGCCGTGCCCGATCTCGCGGCGGCCTGGGCCGCGCTCGGGTTTTACCTCGCCGACGGAGAACGAGGGGAAGTTGTAGTGGAGCAGGAACCGTTCCTTGTATTCCCCCTCCAGCACGTCCATGATCTGCATGTCCGCGGGGCTCCCCAGCGTGACGGTGGAGAGCGACTGGGTCTGCCCGCGGGTGAAGACCACCGAGCCGTGCAGTTTCTCGAAGATGGGCAGCATGATGGAGATGGGGCGGACCTCGTTGAAGGCGCGGCCGTCGGGCCGGAGCCTGTCGTTGAGGGCCATGGCGCGGCTCTCCCGGTAGAGGATGTCCTCCACGACCGGATAGACGTAGGAGGCCCACTCCTTCATGTCCGGGTGGTCGGCCGCGGAGTCCTCGATCTCCTTGGAGATCCTCTCCCGGACGTCGGCGATCGCCTTGTCCAGCCCGTACTTGTCGAGCTTCATGCGCAGGGCCGCTTTGATGGGCTCCAAGGCCTTGCCGGTGATGTAGTCCTCGACCGGCTTGGGAGTGGTCTTGTGCTCGGCGGCGCGCTTCGTCACCTTGCGGCCGGACGCCTCGGACTCGGCCACGAGCTTGAGCTGGAGGTCGCAGAGACGGTCGATGACCGCCGCGGCCTTCTCGAGGGCCTCGATGAAGAGCCCTTCGGGGATCTCTCGGGCGGTCCCTTCGACCATCAGGAGCGCGCCCTTCTTGCCCGCGACCACGATCTCGAGCTCGGCGCGCTCCCGCTCCTCGAACGTCGGGAAGGTGAGGAGGGCGCCGTCCACCAGGGCTATCCGGGTGGCCGAGACCGGCCCGTTCCACGGGATGTCGGAGAGCATGAGCGCGGCCGAGGCGCCGGTGATGGCGAGGACGTCGGCGTCGTTCGCCGCGTCATGGGAGAGCACGAGGGTGTAGACCACGGTCTCGAAGCGCCAGGTCTCGGGGAAGAGGGGCCGGATGGGCCGGTCCACGAGGCGCGAGGAGAGGATCTCCTTGTCGCGGGGGCGGGTCTCCCGCTTGAAGAAGCCTCCGGGGATCCTGCCCGCGGCGTAGGTGCGCTCGCGGTACTCGGAGGTCAGCGGGACGAAATCGACCTCCCGGACCGTCGGGGCCGCGGTTGCGGCCACGAGCACGGCGGTGTCGCCGAGGTGGACCGTGACCGAGCCCCCCGCCTGCTTGGCCAGGGTGCCCGTCTGCACGGTGAGGATCTTGTCGTTGACGGGCTCGGAAAGGCTGATCTTCTGGATGGACGGTGATGCTTCAGACATGAGTGGCTCCTATGGATGAGAAAGGCCTCAAGAGGGGCAGGAAGACGGCCATCGTGGTACGGGGCCTACTTCCTGAGTTCCAGCGCTTTGATTACCTGGTTATAGGAGTCGCGGTCGCGTTGCTTGAGGTAGCTCAGAAGCATCCGCCGCTGGCTCACCAGCTTGAGAAGGCCCGATTCGGTGAGGTGGTCCTTCTTGTTGTTCTTGAGGTGCGCGGATATCTGCTTGATCCGCTCCGTCAAGAGCGCGACCTGCGCAGGGGCTCCGCCCGTGTCAGCGGGATGCTTCCCGAATTTCTTTATGATTTCGGCTTTGTTTTCCTTTGTTATCATCGCTGGAATCATGATAGCAAACCAGGCGGGGCCTTGCAAGCCGCACCGAGTCGAGCAGAAGCTGCAGGGCCCTGGTGGTCGCGCGCGTCCGGATGAACTCGCGTTCGCCGGAGAGGCGCAGGGCGTGGACCTTCGTCCCCGGGCCCGGCCCCGAGACGCCGATGAAGACCAGGCCGACGGGCTTGGCGCGCGTCCCACCGCTGGGGCCCGCGATGCCCGTGGCCGAGAGGCCGACGGAGGACCCGCTCGCGCGGCGCACGCCTTCCGCCATCTCGCGGCAGCACTCTTCGGAGACGGCGCCGTGCCTGGCGAGCCTCGCCGGGTCGACCCCGAGGAGGCCCTTCTTCAGATCGTCGGAGTACGCGACGACCCCGCCCCGGAAATAGGCGGAGCTGCCAGGGACATCCGTGAGACGCGCCCCGATCATCCCGCCGGTGCAGGATTCGGCCACGGCCAGAGTGAGCCTCCTCGCCAAGAGCTGCCGGCCGACCACCGCCTCCAAGGGGAGGTCGCCTTCCCATAGCACGAACCTGCCGACCGCGGCCAGGACCCGGCGCCGCACGCGGCGCATGATCTCGCGGGCCCGGCGGTCCGACCCCGCGCGCAAGTAGGCGTGGAAATCCACTTGCCCCGGGTACGACAGGATCATGAAGCTCGACTCAGGACCCGCCCGGGCCACCGGGGCCTTGAGCCTTTCGTCCGCCCGCGACTCCGGGATGCCTGCCAGGTGCCAGACGAGATGCATGGTCCGAGCCTTCGCGGCGTAGAGCTTCTTGAGCCGCGGGAGCACGCCGCCTTCCAGCATGGGGGAGAGTTCCCGGTACGGCCCGGGCAGCAGGACGAGGGTCCTAGGCAGCCCCCCCGGCCGGCGGGCCGGCAGCGTCAGCATCTGCCCGGGCGCGGCGCCGACTTCGTTGGCCAGGACCTCGGCGCCCGCGAGGACGAAGGCCTGCCGCTTGTTCTCCGCCGGGACGCTTAAGGCCAGCTCGGCGAACCTCCGGCGGATGCGCTTGAAGATCGCCGGATGGTAGGCCAGGCTGCGGCCGAGGGCCGAGGCCGCCGCCTCCCTTGTCAAGTCGTCGAAGGTCGGGCCCAGCCCTCCGCAGACGATGAGGGCGTCGCAGCGGCCCAGCGCCGAGCGGATCTCCGCGGCGAGCGCGTCCTGGTCGTCGGGCAGGGAGGCTTCTCGGCCCAGCGCCAGGCCCGCCGCGGCCAGCCGCAGGCTGATGCGCGCAAGATGCGTGTTGACCTGGCCTCTCAGGAGCTCGGAGCCGGCGCAGAGGAGCTCCACGCGCACCCGCTTCACTGGTAGACGCCCGTGGTCTGCGGGCCGTTGGCCGGGTTCTCGCCGGCCGCGATGGCGCCGAATCGCGCCTCGTACTTGTCGATGTTGTCTTTGAGCGCCCAGAGGAGCCTCTTGGCGTGGATCGGCGAGGTGACGATGCGCGTGAGCACCTTCGATTTGGGAGACTGGGGCTGCATGAAGAGGAAATCCAGCAGGAACTCCGTCTCGCTGTGTGTGATGAGGGCCAGGTTCGTGTAGGTCCCTCGCGCCGTGGCGTCGTCGATGTCGACCTGCAAAGGCTGGTTTTTTTGGTCCATGGAGCCATGTTATCATAATTTGTTTGATTTTTTCGTGGATTTTTGTTACAATTCACTTTCCATGTCAAAAGGGCTGGTCATCGTCATATCCGCCCCATCCGGGACGGGTAAATCGACTATTTGTCAGAGACTGCTGAAGTCGCGCAAGAACATCAGGTACTCCGTCACCTGCACGACCAGGCCTCCCCGCGACGGCGAGGCGGACGGGAGGCACTATTTCTTCGTCGGCCGCGAGGAGTTCAAGAAGAGGATCCGGTCTCACGAGTTCATCGAGTGGGCCATGGTGCACGACCACTACTACGGCGTGCCGCGCGCTTTCCTCGAGGACTGCATCGGCAAGGGCATCGACGTGGTGCTCGCCATCGACGTCCAGGGCGGCCGGACCATCAGGCGCAAGTTCCCGGAGAGCGTCTTGATCTTCGTCCTGCCGCCGTCGATCGGGACGCTCAGGGAGAGGCTGCAGTCCCGGCGGGAGGGGTCCGATTCCCTGGCCAAGCGTCTGGCCAATTCCCGCGGGGAGCTCGGCGCCGCCAAGAGTTACGACTACCTCGTGGTCAACGACGACCTGGACAAGGCCGTCGCTCAGATATCTGCCGTCATCACTGCGGAGAGCCTCAGGCTTTCGCGCAGGCGTCACTCGGACCTGGACCCTCTGGTGCGATGACCCTTGCCATGCCGGACTTGGAGGATGCATGACGAAGAAGAAGGAAAGCGAAGAGCCGAAGGCCCCCGAGAAGAAGGACAAGAAGCGCGGCGCCTCCGGCAAGGGCGATGGCGGCGAGCCGACGCCGGACAAGCCCGTCCTCGACGAGCTGGTGCTCAACCACAAGACGGGGAAGTACTCCGCGATCCCGCTCATCTCCCTCTGGGCGAAGGAGCTGCGCAAGCGCGAAGAGCACCGGCACCTGACGCCCAACGAACTCCTCGAACTGGCCATGGAGCAGGTCCTTAACGGCACCGTGGGGTGGGAGGACCTCAAGAAGGCCCTCGCCAACGGCGCGGCCGCCAAGCCGGGCCTAGAGGGGCTGGGCAAGATCAAGAAGGAGAAGTAGGTGCCGCGCCCCCTCCGCGATCCAAAGCGCTCCGGCGCCTCCGGGCCGCGGGTCGTGCTGGGCGTCACCGGCTCGATCGCGGCGTACAAGTCCGTCGAGATCCTCCGGGGGCTCGTGAAGGCTGGGGCCGAGGTGCGCTGCGTCCTCACCCCGAACGGTGCGCGGTTCATCCCGCCGCTGACCCTGGCGACGCTCTCCGCAAACCCCGTCGCCCAGGACCCATTCGACGTCTCCCTGTGGGACATGACGCATGTCTCGCTGGCCTCGTGGGCGGATCTCATCCTCGTGGCTCCCGCGACCGCGGACTTCATCGCGCGCCTCGCGACGGGCCGCGCCGAGGGTCTTCTCGACAGCTTGGTGCTGGCCGCCGATTGCCGCGTCGCGGTCTGCCCCGCCCTGCACGAGAACATGTGGAAGCACCCGGCCACGCAGCGCAACGTCGGGACCCTGCGGGGCTTCGGCTACGAGGTGTGGGGGCCAGGCCGCGGGGAATTGGCCAGCGGCGTCGTCGGTTGGGGGAGGCTCCTGGACCCCGCCGAGATCGTGTCCCGGGCTTTGAGCCGGCGCGCGCTCGGACGAAGGCGGGCGGGCGGCAAGCCTCATGCGGCCTGAACGCTGGCGCGGGATCGCCGTCTTGATCACTTCCGGGCCCACGCGGGAGTACCTCGACCCGGTGCGGTTCCTCACCAACGAGTCCAGCGGGCGGATGGGGAGGGAACTCGCGGCCGCGGCCTTGCGCCTTGGAGCGGAGGTGACGGTGGTCACAGGCCCCTCGGAGGTCCCCCCTCCGCCCGGAGCGACCGTCGTCAGGGTCCTGACCGCGGAGGCCATGCGCCGCGAGACCCTCAGGCGCGTCCCCTCGGCGGACGTGGTCATCGGCGCGGCCGCGGTGGCGGATTGGAGGTTCGCCTCTCCCTCGCGCCGCAAGCTCAAGAGGGGCGGCTCGCCGTTGAGGTTGACGCTCGAGCCCAATCCCGATATCATCAAGCAGGCGGCCAGCCGCGCCCGGCGTCTCCGGACGGCCTGGAGGTCCTGCGGCACCGGGCGAAAGGAGAACGTCCGCGCCCGGCGCGCGGACGGGAGGCGCCGCGCGCCTCCGGGCGTCCCGGACGCCCTTCGGCGCCGGGCGAAAGGAGGACGTCCACGCCCGGTCGTGGCGGGATTCGCCTTGGAGACCTGCCGCCGCGTCGCGGCCGCGAGGGAGAAGCTCGGCCGCAAGGGGCTCGACCTCGTGGTGGCCAACGGCCCGGAGTCCCTCGGATCCGACCGTGCCCGGTTCGACATCGTCACCCGCGATCGCGTGATCCGGCTGGGGGTCCTTGCGAAGAGGGAGGCGGCCGAGCGCGTGCTCGGCGAGATCGGCGTCATGCTGCGGTCGCAGCACTAGCTGGATGAGGGATCGACTGACGCTGCTGGAGCTGGTCCGGAGCCTGCGTCTGAGGGCGCAAGTCTCCCGGCCCGAGGACTGGGCCTGGGGGGAGCGCCAGACCGCGCTCGATCGCCTCAGCTCGGAGATCGTCTCCTGCCGCGGATGCCAGCTGGCCGCGACGCGCATCAAGGCGGTCCCGGGCGTGGGCTCGCCGGAGGCCCAGGTGGTCTTCGTCGGTGAAGGCCCCGGGTACGAGGAGGACCGCAAGGGCGAGCCTTTCGTGGGCAAGGCGGGCCAGCTCCTTGACCGCATCCTCAAGGCCATGGGGCTTTCCAGGGAGTCCGTCTTCATCGCCAACATCGTGAAGTGCCATCCCATGAAGGACCCTTCGACGCCGGAGGCCCGCGGGAACGACCGCCCGCCGTCGCCCGAGGAAATCGCCGCCTGCCGCGGCTTCGTGGAACGTCAGATCGCGGCGATCGCCCCCCGGGTGATCGTGTGCCTGGGCGCGGTGAGCGCGAAGGCCCTGCTGGGGACGACGGAGCCGCTGTCCCGGATACGCGGCCGATGGGCCGAGTTCAGGCGCCCGGGCGGGAGCGGCGCGCCGATCCCGGTCATGCCGACCTATCATCCCGCCGCGCTGCTGCGCGACGAGGCCTTGAAGGGCGCGGTCTGGTCCGACATGAAGGCCGTGCTGGCCGCCCTCGGCCGGGAGGCGCCAGGAGCGGGCGTTCTCCGCCCTCCTGGCGCCAGCGCGCTCAAGGAAGGCGCGCAGACGCGGCGATGAGCGGGCCCAAGTCCGCCCTTTATCTCAGGGCGCTCCTCGGGGATATCGCGGTGGCGTCGGTCCAGCCGAGCAGCAGGTTCCTCATCCGGCGCGTGCTGGACGCCATGGACCTCCCCTCGGCCCGGGTCGTGATCGAGTACGGCGCCGCCGACGGCGTCATCACCCGGCGGATCCTGCCGGGGCTTTCGCCTCAGGCCAAGTTCGTGGCCATCGAGCGCAACGCCGATCTCTGCGCGCGCCTGGAGCGGCTCCGCGACGACCGGCTTATCCCGGTCTGCGGCGACGTGCGCCAGCTCGATCGGATCCTCCGGGGTCTGGGCTTCTCGCACGCCGATGTGATCGTGTCGGGGGTGCCCTTCTCGCTGTTCCGGCCGCGGGCGCGGCACGAACTCCTCGCCAGGACCATCGGCCTGCTCAAGCCCGGCGGCCGGTTCGTGGCGTACCAGATGACGACGCACCTCATCGGGCTGCTGGGAGACTACTTCTCTCGGGTGGAGACGGAGTTCGAGATCAGGAACATCCCTCCGCTGTTCGTCTCCAAGGCCTTCAAATAGCCATGCTCATCGCCGAAGTCGCGTTCCCGGTGCCGGTCCACAACACCTACCACTACCGCGTGCCGGAGGGCTTAAGGAGCCTACAGGCGGGGACCCGGGTGAGGGCCATGTTCGGGCCCCGCGTCCTCGCCGGGACGGTGCTGTCGGTGTTCGAAGGCGAGCCGACCCGGGAGCTCAAGGCCATCGCCGCGGCGGTGGACTCCGCTCCGGTGCTCTCCGCGGAGATGCTAGAGTGCGGCCGGTGGATGTCGCGGCGCTATGGCGCCGCCATAGGCGAGTGCGTGCGCTGCCTCAACCCCCCCTTCATCAGGCCGGCCGGGCGAGCGCCTTCGGCGGGCACACGGCCGAAGGCGGACCCTCCTCTTCCGGCTGTGCCGGGGGTTGCTTTCACCTTGACCGAAGGGCAACGGGGCTCCATCGAGTCTCTCCTCGGGCGGCTCAGGGCCCGGCAGCATGAGGTCGCCGTCCTCTTCGGAGTCCCCGCGTCGGGGAAGACCGAGGTCTACGTCCGGCTCCTGGAGGAGGCCGTCCTCTCCGGAGGCCAGGCCCTCTTCATGCTCCCAGAGATATCGCTGACCGGTCCTTTCTTCGAGGAGTTCCAGGCCCGGCTGGGCGTGCCGGTCGTGCTGTGGCATTCGAGGCTCGGGGGGCGCGAGCGGCGCGAGGCGTGGAGCGCTCTGGCCGCGGGCGCCGCGTCGGTCGTGGTCGGCGCGCGTTCGGCGGCGCTGCTGCCGTTCCGGAACTTAAGGCTCGTGGTGGTCGACGAGGAGCAGGATGAGTCCTTCAAGCAGGAGGCTCCCCCTCCCTACTATCACGCGCGGGAGGTGGTCGTCCATCGGGCCGAGTCCCATCGGGCCCTGGCGGTACTGGGTTCGGCGACCCCCTCCCTGGAGACCTGGCAGCTCGCAGCCGTCGGCCGCGCGCGGCTCCTCGTCATGCGCGAGCGCGTGTGCTGCAAGGAGATGCCTGCGGTCTCGGTGGCGCCTAAGCCCCCTGGCGGGGGCTGCCTCTCGCCGATGCTCTTGGCCAAGCTTAAAGCTTGCCTGGCTCGCGGGGAGCAGTCCATCCTGCTCGTCAACCGCCGGGGCTTCTCCACGCTGGTCCTGTGCGGGAAGTGCGGCTGGGTGGACCGCTGTCCCTCCTGCGGCGTGGCGAGGATCCGGCACCAGGAGGCGGACGGCGCTTTCCTGATGCGCTGCCATCACTGCGGCCGCGTATCCAAGGTCGCCGCCGTCTGTCCCCTCTGCGACAACCCGGCTCTCTGGTCCACGGGCACGGGGACGCAGAAGGTCGTCACGGAGATCAGATCGGAACTCCCGGGCGTCAGGGCCCTGCGCATGGACCGTGACGCCCTCAAGGAATCCGCGTCGGACCGGAAGATCATCGCGGAGTTCAGGGAGGGGCGCGCCGACGTGCTGGTGGGCACCAAGCTGGTGGCGAAGAGCTTCCATTTCCCATCCGTCACCCTGGTCGGGGTGGTGGACGCGGACACCATGATGCACATGCCGGATTTCCGGGCTTCCGAGCGGACCATGCAGCTCCTCATGCAGGTGGCCGGCCGTTCCGGCCGGGGCGACAAGCCCGGCGAGGTCGTCATCCAGACCGCGCACCCGGCGCTCGCGGCCCTGGGCTCGGCCCGGTTCGGCGACTACGAGGAGTTCGTCCGCGGCGAGCTTGCGGTGCGCAAGGAGCTCTCCTATCCCCCCTTCTCTTCCCTCATCCGGATCGAGCTCGCGGGGCGCAACGAGAAGGGCGTCGAGGAGGCGGGCCTGGCCATGGCGCAAGGCCTGGGAGCGGCGCTCGACGCAGCCTTGCACCAGGTCCTCGGGCCGGCCGCGTGCATTCCGCCGGTATTGCGCGGCAGGCACCGCCGGCACGTCCTGCTGAAGGTCCTGGACCCTTCCCGGACCGAAGGGGCGCTGGCCGGCATCCGGGGGGTGCGCGTGGCATCGGGGGTCAAAGTGAAGGTCGTCGTGGACCCCTATGATTTGCTCTAATCTACGGTAAGTACGGGTTCGTGCGCGTCAGATTGATCGAGGGAGGGCGGCGATGAGGCTCTCATGGGCGGTCGCTTTCGTGATGGCGCTGGGCGGTGGGACGTCTTTCGGCCAGGAAGACCGATGGGAGGCCCGGTTCACCGACGTCAAGGGTACGGTGACCGTCTTCACGACGGGCGGGGATGCCGACGGCATGCCGGCGGACAATGACGTCCCCCTCGAGGAGGGCGACCGGATCAAGACCGGCGACGACGGGTACGCCGAGGTGGCCATCGAGGGCGACTCGCTCGTCGTTCTCAAGGCGAATTCCCAGATGACGGTCGCCTCGGCGAGGATCGGCGCCTCCGAGATCGGCCTGGCCTTCGGGAGCCTGCTCGCGAAGATCCAGTCGGCCCTGGGCGTCGGAGGCTTCCGGGTGCGCACGCCGACGGCCGTAGCCGCGGTGCGCGGCACGGAGTTCGGGCTCGATGTCGCGGGCGAGGCTGAAGGCAACGAGACCCACGTGGGCGTCTTCGACGAGGGCAAGGTCGAGGTCAGCGGCCTCTCAGGAGAGGACGCCGAGACCCTGATGGTCAACCAGGAGACGGTGGTCCGCAAGGGGTCTCGGCCCTTGCCTCCCTACGTGATCAAGCGCCTGATGAGGCACCGCAAGCTCGTGCGGGGCATGGGCAAACGGGCCCA
Organism: Elusimicrobiota bacterium; assembly: GCA_016209035.1. Taxonomy (GTDB): domain Bacteria; phylum Elusimicrobiota; class Elusimicrobia; order UBA1565; family UBA9628; genus JACQWX01. The sequence continues at coordinate 13,757 of JACQWX010000119.1, forward strand.
GCAGGTCAAGAAGCGCTGGGCTTCCCTGCCGGCGGACAAGCGGGGCGAGCTGCGCCAGCGCTGGATGGAGAAAGCCCGCGAGCGGATGAAGAAGATGCGCGAGAAAGCCCTGCAGCGCAACAAGCCTCGGCGTCCCGGCGCGGGGTCCAAGCCCGGCCAGGAGAAGATGGAGCAGCGGCGCCAGAAGATCATCCGGGAGCGGAACAAGCGGCCTTGACGCGGGCCCTTCCCATCGCCGCGCCGGCGGTCGTCGCCGGGGCCATGGTCCTGCTCGCGGGGGCGGCCCCTGCTTCGCAGGCCGCGCAGGCTTCGCATGCCCCGCAGGCCGGCGAGGACGAGGTCGAGGTAGCGATCCCGCCGGGGCTCTCCGCCACCGCCGCCAGCCGTCTCCTCGAGGAGAAGGGCGTGGTGGGGTCGGGCTTCCTCTTCCGCCTCGCCGCCAAGGTCACCGGGTCGGAACGCAGCTTGAAGCCCGGCGGCTACCGCTTCAAGCGGGGGACCCCGGTCTTCGAGGCCCTCAAGGCGCTCAAGGCCGGCACGGTCAACGACGTCCGCGTCGTCATCCCCGAGGGATTCTCGGCCCGTCAGATCGCGGAAAGGCTCGAGGCCAACTCCCTGTGCAAGGCCGCCGAGTTCATGGAGCTGGCTCGGTCCCGGAGGCTCGAAGGCTTCCTGTTCCCCACCACCTATGACTTCGACAGGCGCTGGGGCGCCCCGCAGATCGCCCAGCGGATGCACGACGAGTTCAAGCGCCGCGTGGCGCCCATGGTCGAGGCGGCGCGGGGCAAGCCCGACCTCGACCTCCAGCAGGTCGTGACCCTCGCCTCGATCGTCGAGCGCGAGGCCGCCATCCAGTCCGAGAAGCCCATGATCGCCGCGGTCTACCTCAACCGCCTTCGCAGGAGGAAGAAGCTCGAGGCCGACCCGACCGTGCAGTACGCCCTAGGCTACTGGAAGAAGGGCTTGACCCTCGACGACCTTCGCGTCGCCTCGCCGTACAACACCTACACGCACTTCGGGCTGCCTCCGGGCCCCATCTGCAGTCCTGGCGCGGCGTCCGTGGCCGCGGTCCTCGACCCCGCCAAGACCGATGCGCTCTACTTCGTGGCCGACGCCAAGGGAGGCCACGTCTTCAACGCGGCCTTGGACGAGCACCTGAAGGCCAAGCAACGGTTCAAGCACGAGCTCCGGCTGCAGAAGGCCGCGGCCCGCCGCGGGGAACGGTAGTTACTCCGGCCCCGGGCCTTCCGGCCCCATGCCGCCGGGAGGAGGCATCATGCCCGGCTCGCCGCCTTCCTCGACCTCGATCTCCTCCTCGAAGCCGGGCTGCTGCATCCGCATGCGCTTCATCTTGATCTGGCGCATCCGTTCCATCCTCTCATCCATCATGCCGGGCCTGCCGCCCATGCCCATGCGGCCCTGGCCCATGCCCCCGCCCATCATCCCGCGGCCCATGAGCTTGGCGATGATCTGGTCGAAGCGCTCCTTCTGGTCCATGCTCAGGTTCTCGCGGATGCCCTCCTTCATGGCGAACATCTCCTTGCGCATCCTCTCGTGCACGTTCTTCAACTCGTCCTGCATGGACTGGAGCTTGGGCTTTGACTTCTCGACCGCGGTCTTGACCTTCGCCTTCTGCTCGGCGGACAGATCGAGTTCTTCGGAGAGGATGTCCGAGAGCTTGTCGTAGAACTTCCCCTGCTGGGCGGCCTCGTCTTTCTCCTTGCCCTTCTCCTTCTTGAACGCTGGCTTGAATCCGGGTTCAGGACCCCGCTGCGGTTTCTGCCCCCATGCGGCTGCGGCGGGAAGCAGGAAAGCGGCGGAAACGGCGGCGGCGATCACGAGCGTCATCGTTCTTCGCATGTCAAGACCTCCTCGCGGTCCAAGACCGCACGGCGAGCTGCCAAGTCAATGGTAACAAGGCGGCCTTGGGCCGGTCAAGGCATCAGCTCTTATTGGGCTCAAAGATGCTAAAATACGTGCGTTTCCAGGGCGTGTAGCTCAGCTGGGAGAGCGCCTCGTTCGCAACGAGGAGGTCACCGGTTCGATCCCGGTCACGTCCACGCTTCGAGCCCTCCGAGAGGAGGGCTTTCTCTTGTGCGGTCCCCGCTCCGCCAGCGCGTCGCAAGCCCTCCCGCTATTTCGTCTGATCGAGCCGGATGCCCAGGTCCTGGAGCTGCTTGGGCAGGACGGCCGAGGGCGCCCCGCTCAAGGGACAGACGCCCTTGGCCGTCTTGGGGAAGGCGATGACCTCGCGGATCGAGTTCTCCCCGCGGAGGATCGCGATGAGCCGGTCGTAGCCCAAAGCGATGCCGCCGTGCGGCGGCGCGCCGTAGTCGAGGGCGTTCAGGAGGAGGCCGAACTGCTCGTCCATCTCCTGGGGACGGTATCCCATGAGCGAGAGGATCTTCCTCTGGACGTCCGAGCGGTGGTTGCGGATGGAGCCGGAGGCGATCTCCACGCCGTTCAAGACCAGGTCGTACTGGTGGGAGCGGACGTTGCCTGGGTCGGTGTCGAGCTTGGAGAGTTCCTCGGCCAGCGGGGCCGTGAAAGGGTTGTGCGCGAAGGTCCAGTGATTCTCGTCCGGCGACCATTCCAGCAAGGGGAAATGGGTGACCCACAGGAAGCTCCAAGGGGTCTTAGGGTCGGGCTGGATATTGGCGATGAGCTCCTTGCGCAGCCCGCCCAGGGCCGGGGCCGCGACATGGGCTGGGCCGGCGCAGAAGAAGAGGAAGTCCCCCTCCTCGGCCCGGAAGAGCGCCGAAAGGCCGTCGAGCTCCTCGGGACGCAGGAACTTCACGATGGGGGAGACGGGTCCGCCGGGTTTCCACTCGATCCAGGCCAGGCCCTTGGCTCCGAGGGTCTTGACGGTCTCTCCGAGGCGGTCGACCTCGGCCCTCGAGAGCGGGCCTGGGGCCTTGAGGCCGCGGACCGTCCCGGTGGCGGCGGCGTCGGCGAAGACCTTGAAGCCGCTGTCGCGGAAGATCAGCGTGCAGTCCTTGATCTCGAAGCCGAAGCGCGTGTCGGGCTTGTCCGACCCGTAGGTCCGCATGACCTCCGCGTAGTCCATGCGCGCGAAAGGCGTCTTGATCTCGACGCCGAGGGCCTCCTTGAAGACGGCCTGGAGCATGTCCTCGACCACCGCGTGGACGTCGGCCTCTTCGACGAAGGACATCTCGAGGTCTATCTGGGAGAACTCCGGCTGGCGGTCGGCCCGGAGGTCTTCGTCGCGCATGCAGCGGGCGAGCTGGAAATACCTCTCGATTCCGGAGACCATCAGGATCTGCTTGAGTATCTGGGGAGACTGGGGCAGGGCGTAGAAGGACCCGGGCGCCAGACGCGAGGGCACGAGGTAGTCCCGCGCGCCCTCGGGGGTCGCCTTGGTGAGGATGGGGGTCTCGACCTCGAGGAAGCCTGTCCGGTCCAGGACCCGCCGCACGGCCATCGCCACGGCATGCCGCAGGAGCACGTGGCCGAGCATCTTGGGCCTGCGCAGGTCGAGGTAGCGGTACTTGAGCCTGGTCTCCTCGTTGGCGTTGACCTCGTCCTCGATCATGAAGGGCAGGGGCTTGGAGGGGTTGAGCAGGGAGATTTTCCCGGCGCGGACCTCGATCGCGCCGGTAGAGAGCTTCGGGTTCTCGGTGCCGGCGGGCCGGGCCTCGACCGTGCCGTCCAACGCGACGACGTACTCGAGCCCCAGCCCCTGGGCCGCCTCGAAGGCCTGGCGGTCCTCCGGGTGCGCCACGACCTGGACGATGCCGCTGCGGTCGCGCAGGTTGAAGAAGCACACCCCGCCGTGGTCGCGTTTGGCATGGACCCAGCCGGCCAGGCGCACCAGCTGCCCGACTTGGCCCGGACCGAGGTCGCTGGCAGAGCGGTCGCGCAGCACTCAGTTGGGCTCAGGACACAGCGCGGCGAGTTTGCGCGTGTCCCTGATGAAGTAGCGGCCGTGGCGGATGTCGAGGATGTCGGCGCGCCTGAGGGTGGAGAGCGCCCTGGTGAGGGGCTCGCGGGTCGTCCCGACCATGTCCGCCAGGTCCTGGTGCGTGTAGCGGTCCGGCAGCATGCAGCCGCCCCGGGTCTTCTTGCCTGAGTCGCAGGCGAGCCCGTGGAGGGTCTTGGAGACCCTGCCCAGGATGTTGCGGAACAGGAAGCTCTCGATCTCCTCGTTCGCCCGGCGCAGGCGCTCCGCGACCGTGCACAGGAGGAAATAGGTGAGGTGCGGGTCGGAGAGGAGGATGCGCCGGAAGTCGGTCCTGCGGATGACCAGCAGCTTGCAATCCTCGACGGCGAGCGCCGAGGCGCAGCGCGGCTTGCCCTGAAGGAGCGCCATCTCGCCGAAGAAGTCCCCGGGGTGGAAATAGGCGATGGTCTTGCTCTTCTTGGCCGCCGAGCGGATGAAGATCTTCGCCCGTCCGGAGATCACGATGAACATCTGGTTGCCGAATTCGTCCTTGGAGAATATCTGCTGCCCGCCGGAGTACTCCCGGATCTGGGAGATCTTGAGGATGTCCTTGAGGTGGTTCGTGGAGACGGCGCTCAGAAAAGGGATCTTCCTAAGGATCTGGATGGACATGGAACAATATTACCTAAAACAGGACGAGCCCTTCAACATTAGGTGGTCTCGACCTCACCCACTTTTCCCTGAGGGCTGACGGGCCAGCCTGCCCGATTCAAATCATGCTCGGGGTCCTGCCGCCGGTGGGGCCCATCGGCCTCTGCTCGCTCGTCGTGCATCGG
>JACQWX010000120.1 GCA_016209035.1 Elusimicrobiota bacterium
ACCTTCCGATTCAATCGCCGGCTGTCTGCGCAGCGGGGGATGCTGTTCTACCGGCTGCTCCAACAAGCGGTGCTTGTCGATCCCGTGTCCCATGCGGACCTGTTTAAATGATTTTCGGGGGACTCAAGTGGATATGCACACTCTGGAGCAACGGACCAAGGGAGGCAAGGCTCGGGGGGAACTTTTTCGGGGGCCATCTCGTCGCGACCGCAGGCTGGAAAGGCGGTCGGAAGGTCTTTGCGCGGGAAAGCGTCGTTTCTATTGACCGCTTGACAAGGGTGTAGGGCCGGCTACCTCACGGCTCAATCCCCAGGCGATCTGCCGGGCATGCGCGGCTCATCCGCCAAGAGCCTCGATGTCGGCCAGGTCCTTCTTCCGGCCGCAGGCCCGCTTGTTGGCCACGAACTGCTCGCGGCCGATGAAGCTGACGGGCACGTCTCCGTACTCTCCGGCCATGCGATGGGCGAACGCCTCGTCCCAGGACAATCCGGACAGGGACGTCATCAGGTCGATCCGCACGGGAGGATGGCCGAGCTGGACCACCTTGTCCGGCTCGCTGAAATCAGACTCGGAAAGCCCGGTCGAGCCGAACCCGAAGTCCCTGAGAGCGGCCATGACCCGCCGGGCGTTCTCCGCAGCCGAGCACACGTAGACGTCCATGTCGCCGGTGTACCTGGGGGCCCCGTGGAATGCCAGGGCGTGAGCCCCGACGATCAGGTACTCAACGGCATGCGCGTTGAACAACTCGAGCAGTTCTTTGAAGTCTTGTTGAGCTTCCATGGCCCATCTTCCTCAATCGCTCGACGGCCTCGACCCGCTCGGGAGCGCTCTTGGAGAGCCAGTAGGCCAGGTTCTCCTTGACTTCGGAGAAGTCCGGCAGCCTGGCCTTCTTTACAACCTTCTCGATCATGGAAACCCCCTCCGGGCCGCTACCATACATTGTGCTACATTTCGTCCGACCACTCAACCGACTCCGAGCGCCGGGGTCTTGACTGTGGGTCCCGATGGGACTGGCATTGGGGCTGGGCCCAGGGACCTGGGCCGGCAGGGACCTGCCTTGGGACCAGGCGCATCCCCACGGTCCCAATAGGTCTTGGGCACATTGCCGCGCCCAATAGCGGACCTTGGACTCTGTGAGAGCGGCGGCCATCCTAGGTATCATACACTCCTCAAGGGACTTGGTTGGGGTCCCCGAAAAGGAGTCTCTCACACATGAGGCGCATTATTTCGGCGGTGCTGTCTTTGTCGTTGCTGGCGCTCTCGGCTGGGACGGGGGCGCCCGCTGCTTGGGCGAACGCGGCGGCGGCCAGGGTGTCGGTCAAGACGCCGGTCGTCCCCGCGACCACGCTCCCAAGCTTCACGCTGGGCCTGCAGGGGACCCCTGCGGTCCCGCCGGGGCTGACGCTGAGCCCGGGGCTTAGCGTCCCGAGCCTCCCTTCAATCCAGGCCGCACCCGCGATCGAGACGCCGGCCATCCCGGTCGCGACGCCGGGCGAGGCGGTCTCCCCCTTGTTCTGGGAAGCGTTCGTGACGCCGGAAGGTTCGGCGACCCCTTTCGCGGCGTCCATGGAGGCGCTCGCTGCCCCGGCCCCTGAATATAAGGACATGGATTCGGCCGATTCCAAGGGCGCGGCAGAGTCCGACTTCCAGGCCCGCATCGGCGCCGAAGCTCCCATCACGGCTCCCTCCGACGCGTCCGGCGCCGAGATCGAGCTCCTCATCTCGGCCCCCGAGGGGTCCGGGCGGCGGATGACCCAGGACGTCTATCCCGCGGCCCTCTCCGCGCCGGGCTTGAGCGTCCGGGACATCGACCTCGCGATGAACGCCCAGCTGTTGAACCTGGGCGTCTCCCCGGACCTGCTCAAGATCTACGGCGCCAAGGCCATAGGCGCGGTCGCGCAGATCAACACCGCGGTGCTGAAAGTCTCCTCCCTCGACGCCGGCATCCTCACTTCGGAGCTCGAGAACCTGGGACTCAAGGTCAAGGTGGGACGCTCCTTCCGCCTGCCCAAGCCCATGAACGCGGACCCCTCGGCCAAGACCGTGGGCTTGAAGGAGATGGGCAAGGTCATCGGCGCCGATAAGCTCCAGGCCGAGCTGGTCAAGGCCTTGGGCGAGCCGGCGGCTCCGGGCAAGAAGAAGATGTCCTTCGTCGCCCGCGCGGTGGAGTGGGTCGGCACGGCGGTCAAGCGCGCCCTCTTCGGCGTGGCCGATAACCCGGTCCTGCCGTGGGCGGTGCTCGACAGCTGGTCGGACGTCAACCACCCGTACCTCAAGGGCCGGTTCCTCAAGAGCGTGGCCAACGACGACGACGGCGAGTCGCACGGCACGCACACGGCCGGCACCGTGGTCGGGGTGGACCGCTGGAACTACCACGGCCGCAACTACAACATCTTCCCCAACGGGAGCGCCACGGAGGGCGACATCCTCTTCAAGGTCAACATGGCCCAGCAGGACGGGGCCCTGGCCACGACGAACTCCTGGGGCGACGGCTCCGGCAACCCGGAAGGCGCCATCGAGAAGCTCTTCGTCAAGATGGCCGGGGCCGGCATGCACCACAGCATCTCCGCCGGCAACTCCGGCTACTACGGGAAGAATTCCATCGGCGGCCCCGCCATCGTCTACTCCAACGCCGAGCTCGTCATCAACGGCAACAAGATCGGCGCGGTCAAGCGCATCAAGGCCATCGCGGCCTCGGACGCGGACAAGAAAACGGCGTCTTTCTCCTCGCGCGGCCCGGGTAGCCGCACCACCTCCCGCGACCCCGAGCACTACAAAGACTGGCCGCAGAAGCCGGACGAATCCGGCGTAGGCGTGAACCTCGTGGCCCCGGTGCCCAAGGGCTCCGTCGTCGCGGAGCTCGGCGGCCCCGGCGCGTCCATGTCCGGGACCTCCATGAGCAACCCGGGCGTGTTCGGGGGCTTCCTGCTCCTGACCCGCGCCGTCCTGGTCCTGCTCAAGGACACCCTCCCGGCCCTGCCGGGAGCGGATCTCACGCGGTTCGCCATGGACCTGGCGCGCTACTCCATGACCCAGACGGCGGAGAAGGTCGCGGGCCCCGACGAGGTCGGAGACGGCTTCGTCAACATCTGGGCCGCCTACGAGTACGCGGCCAAGCTCCTCAAGGACAACGCGCCCGCGCCCGCCAGGGCGGCGCGAGCGTTCCACTCGTTCGTGCGCGGGCTCTTCGGGTTCGCGACCGAGAGCCGCTAGCAAGCCTGACGCCTCGCTGGACGCCGGCCGGTCGGACACGGCCGGCGTCCTCCTTTTTGGGGGCCGAAAGGCCCATGACGGAGGAGTGGGGAAACGCTATCCTTATTGAGAAATATGTCCATGACGCGGAGAGTCCTGGGACTTGCGGCCGCGGCTTGGCTGGCCTGCCCTGGTCAGGTTTTCGCCGCCGTCTCCCCTGACATCGACGGGAAGGCCTGGCCCTATGGCGTGTCGGTGCTGCCTGAGCAGACGCCCCAGGAGCTCGCTTCGGACGCAGCCCTTGGGCAGGTCAACCGTTTCCGGCTGGAGTTGGCGAGGAGAGGCGCCTTGAGCGAGTCTTCGCTGGCCGAAGCCGGGAATCTCCTCTACTTCGGCTCCGTCTTCCTCGCGCCGCGCGACAAGGCTTTCCTAGGCTCAGCAGTCTCGTTGAAGTTCAAGGCCGTGAAGATCAGCGGCCTGGGCCTGGCTGCCGAGATCCCGGCAACCCCGATGTTCAACCTCGATGAGCTGGCAGCCTTGGCCCAGCAGGACTACCACGTCTGGCTCGCGGGCTTACGGCAGGAGGCGGCAGGCCAGGGCATCCCCAAGCCCGTGCTCGATGCGGCCCTGACAGGGCTCACCACCTCGCAGGCGGTTCTCGACCTGGAGAACAGCCAGCCCGAGCACACGATCACTTTCGAGCAGTACATCGACAAGGTCGTGGCCAGCCGCGTCGAGCGCGGCAGGCAGAAGTTCGCCGAGTACCGGGTCCAGCTCCAGGCGGTTTCCGCCAGGTACGGCGTGCCGCCCGAGGTCATCACCGCGCTCTGGGGCATCGAAACGAAATACGGCCTGTACATGGGCGATTTCCCCATCATCCGCTCCCTGGCGACCCTGGCCTACGCTGGGAAGAGGCCGAGCTTCTTCCGCAAGGAGCTCTTCGAGGCCCTGTGGATCCTGGCCGAGGAAGGCATGTCCTCCAAGGACTTGAAAGGCTCCTGGGCGGGCGCCATGGGCCAGTGCCAGTTCATGCCGTCGAGCTTCCGAAGGCTCGCGGCGGACGGCGACGGCGACGGCAAGCGCGACATCTGGAAGAGCGAGATGGACGTCTTCGCCTCCGCCGGGAACTACCTTTCCAAGGCGGGCTGGCGCAAGGCCGCGGGGTGGGGCCAGGAAGTCTGGCTGCCGGACAGCTTCGACCAGGCCCAGGCCGACCTCAAGGTGGTGAAACCCATATCGGCCTGGCGGCAGATGGGAGTGGAACCGGTTGACGGAGCCGCCCTGCCGGACGGCGGCGTCGACGCCTCGATCATCCGGCCCTCGGGACCGGGCGGCCGGGCTTTCCTCGTACTACAGAACTTCCGCGTGTTCATGAGCTGGAACCGCTCCACCTACTTCGCGACCGCGGCCGGTCTCCTGTCCGAGCGGATCGCCGGCCCCTAACGGCCGGCTTGGGCGGGCTTGAAGGACTTGACCAGGCGGGCGAAGAGTCCGCCGGCGTCCTCGGGGTCGCCCTCGGCGGTTGCGTCGGCCAGGACATAGAACCCGCCGCCGTAGGAGAACAGGAGCGCCCTCGTCACCATGGCGCCCTTGGGCGAGAACTCGGGCGACTGGGGCAGGGGCTTCCTCCACGCGAGTTCCTTGGCAGGGATGCCGGCCACGGTCGCGGACTTGAGCTCCTCGTAGGAGTAGCCGGGCAGCGAGCGCGTGCGCGCCGAAATGAAATCCTCGATGGACGAGTACTGCTTGTCTCCCGCGGGGTAGAAATCCACGGTCATGGAGCGGCGGACGGCCCGGCGGCCCTTCACGGGAGGCGCGAGGAGCTGCACCCCGGGGTTGAATTCGGGGCGGTTCTCGATCACGGTCCAGGCCGAGGGGATCTCGACCGCGAACCCGGCCTTCTCATGGGTGTATGCGATGAAATCGGGCTTTTTCATGAAGCACCCCGATGCCGCGGCCGCAGCCAGCGCGACGAAGCAGTATCTTCTCATTTCCCCTTCTTAGCCTTCACGGGCTTGGCGGACGTCGGGGCGAGCCCGACGGCGTCCGACGTCTTGGGCGGCAAGGAGACGCCCAACTCCGCGCTCAAGCGCCTCAGGAGCTTCTTCTGCTCGTCGCCGAAGGAATAGCCGCTTGAGCCGGTCAGCGTCTCTTCGAATCTCCTGACCAGCTCGCCGAGGAGCTTGGCCATCTCCGGCTTCGCCGGAGCCAGGAACCCGTTCTTCGAGGCCCTGGCAAGGGCCTGCCCGAGGAAGTCCAGCCCCTGGACCGGGAAAGGCTCCTTGGCTTTGCGATGAGCCAGGAGCATGTTGCCCTCGTAGCTCAGCCTGGGCCAGGCAGAGGCCTCACGGGCCAGGCTCCGGTCGAAGCCGCGTCTCTCGAGGCCGTAGAACTTGAGGTCCTTGATGGCCGAGCATTCCTCGGCGTAGAGCGTGGCGAGGTCCCTGCGGAACTGCTGGAGATCGGAAAGGTACTCCTGGTACTGCTGAAGGATCTCGATCCGGGACTTGTCCGGGTCCAGCCACGCGGGGTCCGCCTTCACCTTCTCATGGAAGTAGCCCATCTCCACGGCCGCGGCCTCGAGTTCGTACTCCAGCGGGTACTTGTCGCCGTTCGCGAGATTCTTGAGCCAGTCAAGCGCCCAGCCCACGAGCCCGGTGCCGCTCCTTCGGAACTGGTCCATGTGCGCGAGCTCGTGCACGAAAGCCGCGTCCAGCCGCCCGGCCACGACCGCGATGAGCCCGGGGTTCTCGGCCAAGGCCCGCCGGACCGAGTCAGGGTCCTCGGCATCCTCCCCGATCTCGACCTTGCCGAAGCGCCGGAGGACCTCGGCCACGGCCGCGGCGTTGAGCGCGATCCGGCCCGTATTGTCGTCGTAATGGGCGACGGTCCCCTCCTCCAGGGCCTCGATCGTCAAAGACGGCGGGCGTCCCGCCTTTCTGAGCGCCGCAGACCCCGACGGCAGCTTGCCGACCGCTTCCCGAAAGCTCTCGTTGAGGCGCTGGTCCACCTCGGCCGGGGACAGGACCGCCGGCGAGGCGACATCCTTGCCGCCGCGGAACCGGGATTCCTTGAGCGCCTTCCCGGTCTTGCCCCAGACGCCCACGGACGCAGCGCCGTCCGCCGCCACCTGAGCCGAACGGCCCAGAGCCCGCGCGAGCCTGAGGGCCTTATCTGCGAGGTCCGCCCGCAGTCGCGGGTCGAGCCTGGGATTGCCCAGGAGCCCGGCAAGGGCCTTCCTGCGCGGCGCGCCGCCCGGGAAATAGTTGTCGCGGGCCTCGTCGCAGGCAGCCGCCTGCATGCCCAGGTCTTCGCAGACCAGACCGATCTTCCGGCGATAGAGCGCGGTCTCTGCGGCCGAGTCGCAAGGGAGGTCGCAGCCCTCCTGGACGTCCCGGGCCCTGGCCAAGGTCCTAGCCAGGCCCTCGCAGGATTCAGGGCGGCTCGCGCAGAGGGACTTCTCGAGGCCGGCTGCCTCGCCATCAAGGAACGGGGCCCCGACCTGGTGGGTCCTGAAGGACCGCTGGAGGGGCTCGATCCGGAGTCCCTCGTCGCCGGCCGCCACCGCCATTCCTGACGGCGTCCGCGACGCTCGGTCTCCGACCTCGACCGCGTCGCCGGCCGCCTGCGCCCAAGCCAGGCCCGAGCAAAGGGCGAGGCTTGCGGCGAGCGTCGCGGCTGAGAGGCGGGCCATGGGGTCCTCGATCAAGAGTATGCCCCGCGCGGTCCGCGTTGTCAAGGCAGCCATTGGGCCCATCCATCCGTAGGACTTAGGACCTAGCCGCGCTTGCCAAGGCCGGGCCGAATTTTGTATCATAGGCGCCAGGCTTGGGCCGTGGGCTTGAGACCGTGGTTCAAGCCTGGCGCCTGGACGACGGGAGGAGGCAAAATGAAGAGATTGTCAGCGGTCCTGGGAGCGCTCTCCCTGGTCATCGTCGTGTGGGCGGGCCCCGCGCTCGCCGAAGACATCAAGGTCGATTTCGACGGGAAGAAAGGAGTCGCGGTCCCGGTGCTCCAGCAGATCCGCGACGGGAACGGCCCTGCCCCGGTCACTCACCCCAAGGCGAGGCCCGTGATGCTGCGCACCGAGCGGGACTGCGTCACGGTCTCGTTCAGCCCCGACGAGCCTCCCGTCTCCGACAGGATCAGGCTCTACAGCCGGGAGTATCGCGAGGTGTGCCACACCGGACCCAATGGGCAACATTACTGTCACGAAGAGCTGGCCTGGACCTACTCGGCCAGCGTGCGCGTCCAGGTCACGGACCGGGGGCCCATGCTGCCGTGGGAAAGGGATGTCTTTTGGGTCTGCTTGGACGGCCGGTGGCTCGAGGGCGACGTGATCGACGCCTCCCACCAGTACAGCCTCAAGTGGCAGGGCACGTCCTACGACGCGACGCTCCTGGCCAAGGCCGGCGCCAAGACGCGGTCCCTGCCGGACCCGAACGGCATCACGGCCGCCGCTCCGGCCTACGACGGCGTGGCCAAGAACTTCATCCTGGAGCTGGCTGACCGCTGGGGAGAGTACTACAACGGCGACCAGACCGTCTTGACGGTGCAGCTCAAGCGCAACCGGCCGAACTGGTTCGACGACCTCATCGTGGAGAAGGAGATCTCGCTCCCGGCGGCAAAGACCTACGCCGTGCGCTTCGCGGACTACGCCGCGGAGTTCTCGCAGAGCTTGAAGCCCGGCGTGGAGTACTACGTCAACTGGCGGTTCAAGAGGGTAGGCTCGGTCTCCAAGGACAAGTGGATGAAGTACCGCGAGACGGGAAAATCCGCGTTCGGCCAGCCCGCCGTCTCCGGCATCCGGGGCCCTCAGGACCCGGTCGTCATGGGGGTCAAGGTATGCTGGCTCAACGGCGTCGACAAGAACGACTGCGTCTACAAGTGCAGCGACAAGACCGAGCACCGTCAGCCCGTGGCGACCCCCGACCCGGCGCATCCGGACCAGCCGGTCCTGGCCTGCCCTCAGCTGGTGTTCCCCTTCTAGCTCTCGGGCCGTTGCCCGAGAGCCGTCCGTCCGTCGTTGATTGAAGCCCCCCGCAAGGGGGGCTTCCTTATTAATGATATAATCGGCCTCGTGATTGAGCGCATCCCCTTCGACGAGATCGAGGCGAAGTGGCAGGCGCGCTGGGAAAAAGAAGGAATCTTCAAAGCTCCGGCCCGGCCGAGGCCGGGCAAGAAATTCTATTGCCTGGACATGTTCCCCTATCCCTCGGGCGACGGGCTCCATGTCGGGCATCCTGAGGGATACACCGCCACCGACATCCTCTCCAGGACCCTGCGCCGCCAGGGCTTCGATGTGCTCCATCCTATGGGCTGGGACGCGTTCGGCCTGCCCGCCGAGAACTTCGCCATCCAGACCGGCACGCACCCGAGCACGGTCACCAAGCGCAACGTCGACAACATCCGGCGGCAGATCAAGTCCCTGGGGTTTGGCTACGACTGGGACCGCGAGGTGGACACCACGGACCCCGCCTACTACCGCTGGACCCAGTGGATATTCCTCCAGCTTTTCAAGAAGGGCCTGGCCTACGAGAGCGAGTGCCCCATCAACTGGTGCCCCTCCTGCAAGACTGGCCTGGCCAACGAGGAGGTCTTCGGCGGGTGCTGCGAGCGCTGCGGCGCGCCCGTCACGCAGAAACGCCTGAGGCAGTGGGTGCTCAAGATCACGGCCTACGCGGACAGGCTGGACAGGGACCTGGCCGGCCTCGACTGGCCGGCCTCCACGCTGGCCATGCAGCGCCATTGGATCGGCCGGTCCGAGGGAGCCGTGATCAGCTTCGCCCTGGAGACCGGCGGCGAGATCAGGGTCTTCACGACCCGAGCCGACACCATCTACGGGGTGAGCTACATGGTGCTCGCCCCCGAGCACGAGCTGGTCCCCAAGATCACGACGCCGGAACAGCGCGCCGCGGTCGAGTCCTACGTCAAGACAGCGGCGGCCAAATCCGAGCTCGAGCGCGCCGAACTCCAGAAGGACAAGACCGGGGTCTTCACCGGCGCCTGCGTCCGCCACCCGCTGACCGGCCACAGGCTCCCCATCTGGATCGCCGACTACGTGCTCCTGGGCTACGGCACCGGCGCGGTCATGGCCGTGCCGGGCCATGACCAGCGCGACTGGGAATTCGCCAAGAAGTACGGGCTGGAGATTCCGCGCGTGGTCAAGCCCGCCGACGGCAGAGAGCTCGGCGACGAATGCTTCCCCGATTTCGGGATCGCCGTCAATTCCCCTCAGATCGAAGGCCTTCCCACGCAGGAGGCCATCGAGATGGCGACGGCGCTCCTGGAGTCCGGCGGCCGCGGCAGGAGGGGGGTCTCCTACAAGCTCCGGGATTGGATCTTCTCCCGCCAACGGTACTGGGGCGAGCCCGTCCCCATCATCCATTGTCCCGCCTGCGGACAGGTGCCGGTGCCCGAGGACCGGCTGCCGGTGCTCCTGCCGGACGTCAAGGAATACAAGCCCACGGGCACGGGCGAGTCGCCGCTCGCCGCCATCACGGACTGGGTGGACACCCAGTGCCCCAAGTGCGGCGGCCCGGGCAAGCGCGAGACGAACACGATGCCGCAGTGGGCCGGATCGTGCTGGTACTACATAAGGTATCTTGATCCAAAGAACGGCCTTGCCGCCTGTTCCGCCGAACAGGCGGCAGCATGGCTGCCCGTGGACTGCTACGTGGGCGGCGCCGAGCACGCGGTCCTGCACCTCCTCTACGCGAGGTTCTGGCACAAGGTCCTCTACGACATCGGCCTGGTCCCCGGCCCTGAGCCGTTCCAGAAGCTCCGGCACCAGGGCATGATCCTTTCCTACTCGCACCGGGACTCGAAAGGCGTGTACCACCCGTACGACGCGGTGAAGTTCGCGGAGGACGGGACCGCGCTCCACGCCGAGAGCGGGGAGAAGCTCGAGAGCCAGGTCGAGAAGATGTCCAAGTCGAAGAAGAACGTCATCAACCCCGACACGGTCCTCAAGTCCTACGGCGCCGACGGCTTCCGGCTCTACGAGATGTTCATGGGCCCGCTGGAGCAGTCTAAGCCCTGGGACATGCGCTCGATCGAGGGCGTGGCGCGGTTCCTGCGCAAGGTCTGGGCCCTGGTGAAGGACACGGCCCCGCCCGGGGACGGAGAGGGCCTGGCCAGCCTCAGGCACCGTACGATCAAGAAGGTCACCGGCGACATCGCCACCTTCGACTTCAACACCGCCGTCTCGGCGCTGATGATTTACTCCAACGAGGTCCAGAAGACCGCCCCCGCCGCGCGCTCGGACCTGGAGGCGCTGCTCTCCCTCCTCAATCCGTTCGCTCCGCACGTCACCGAGGAGCTCTGGGCATCCTTGGGGCACGCCGACCTGCTGAGCGCCGCGCCGTGGCCGTCCTACGACCCGGCGCTCCTGAAGGAAGCGGCCGTCGAGTACGCCGTGCAGGTGAACGGCAAGCTCCGGGCGACCATGACGCTGCCGGCGGAAACGCCGCAGGAGGATGTGGTCGAGGCGGCCCTGGCGCTCGACAAGGTCAAGATCGCGATCGGGGACAAGAAGGTGGTCAAGACCATCGTGGTCCCGAACAAGATCGTCAATATCGTCGTCAAGTAAGGAAGGCCTCATGAAACGACCTCTACCCCCCCGATGCTCGCCCCCCCGCGGGGGGGACTCGCGACTCCTTCTCGCCCTGCTGACAGGGCTCGCGGCCTGCGGCTCCGACATCGCCTACCGCCCGGCCGCTCAGATCCTGCCGAGCAACATCAAGAAGATCTCGATCCGACACGCCGTCAACAAGACCCAGCAGTTCGGCCTCGAGGACAAGTTCACTTTGCGGGTGCGCGACGAGTTCCTCCGCGACGGCCGCTACCCCATCGTCCCCGAGCCCGACGCGGACGGCATCGTCTGGATCACGATCGGCCGTTACATCCTCACCCCCATCCAGCACGACGCCAACCTCATCCCGACGGCCTACAAGCTGAGGATCGTCATCGACCTGCAGTTCGTGGACCGCGCGGCCGGCTCGGCGCTCTGGGAGGAGAAGAACCTCGAGGGCATCTCCCTCTACCCCGCCTCCACCCTTCCCGGCGGCAAGTCCGAGGAGCAGGCCCGCGAGGACATCTGGGACACCTTGGCCAGGGACGTGGTCAAGCGGGTCATCGAAGGTTTCGGGTCCGTCACCGGGAGCTCCGAGAAGCGCGTCTCCTCCGAGGGCCCCTCGACCCCGCCCGTAGTCACCCCGGGCAAGGACTCGCCGCCCGTCAACCCCAACCCCTACTGATGGACCATCGGCCGGCGAAGCCCCAGGACCTGTCCAAGGAATGGTCGGGCGGGAGATTCCGAAAGGTCTACTACCTGATGGGGCAGCTCGACGAGGTCAAGGATGCCGTGGCCGAGCTCAAGTCCCGGTTCCAGGCGGACTGCTTCAACCTCTCCGAGTTCACCCGCGAGGAGGACTCGGGCGCCGCCGCGGTGTCAGACGCCCTCACCCAGCCCGTCTTCGCCGAGAGGAGGCTCGTCATCGTCTCCAATCCCAGGATCGCGGCACGCGATCCTGAGCCTTTCATTGAATACCTGAAGGATCCTCTCGCCACGACCACTCTGGTCATGGTTTCCGACCAAAGGAAGCCCGGCGCCAAGGACCCGTTGGCCTCGCTGGCATCGTCCCAGGGGGCGGTCTGCGTCTACTATCCCCTGCGCGATTTCGAAGCCCGCGCAAGGCTGGCCGAGGAGACCCGGAAGTGGGGCAAGTCCCTCGCCGCCGACGCGGCCGAGCTCCTCGTGGAGGAGGCGGGCCTCGACTGGCACATCCTGCGCCAAGAGGTCGAGAAGGCGGCGCTCTTCGTCGGCGAGGCACGGGCCATCTCCCGCGACGACGTCCTCGCCTGCCTGGGCTACCGCAAGGGAGCCGATCCCTACATCCTGACCCGCCTGGTGGGACGACGCGAGCTCGGGCCCTGCCTCAGCCACCTGCGGGCCATCTTCTCCGCCGGCAAGGCCGAGGACCACGCCTTCCCGGTCCTGGCACAGACGCGCAACGTGGTCGCCAAGCAGCTCAGGGCCATGAGGCTGCTGCGCGAGGGAGCCGCCCCCGACTCGGTGCTCGCCGCCCTGCGCATCAAGGACTGGGGGACCTACGAGGGTTTCCTGGGCTGGCTGAGGCCCCTGAGCGAACGCAGGCTGGCCCGGGACCTGGCCGCGTGCGCGCGGGTCGAAGCGGACCTCAAGTCCAAGACATGGCTCGACCCGCACCAGGAAGTGGAGCGGCTCGTCGTGGAACTCTGCCGGGAGCAGGCTACTTCGCGGACTTCGGCGGTTGCGCCGCGGCCGTCAATTCCTTCGCCAGGCGCCGGGCCAACCTAGCCTTCTTGCGCGCCGCCGCCCGCCAATGGATGGCTCCCGACTGAGCGGCCTTGTCGATGAGGGAAGCTGCCTCGGCGAAGGCGCCCGCGTGCTTGGGATTCTTGGACTGCGCGGCGTCCAGGGAGGCCCTGGCGGCCAGCCGGATCGCCTTCTTCATCGCCCGGTTGCGCAGGTTGCGCTTCAGCGACTGCCGGTGGGCTTTGATCGCGCCGCGATGACGCTGGGATTTCTTCTGCTGAGCCATGGGGTGCTATTAAATCACTTTCGCGGAAGCCCGTCAACGAAGTAGAATCCCCACATGCACGACGGTTCCCCCCCCAGGGGCCGCGCCGACCGGAGCCATCTCCCGCATTCCTGCGGAGTGTACCTCATGAGGGACGCCTCCTCTTCCATCATCTACATCGGCAAGGCCAAGGACATCTCCAAGCGGGTCGCCCAGTATTTCAACCCCTTCCGGCAGGACAAGAACTCCGCGATGGCGCCTCTCATCCGGAAGGTCGACTACGTCCCCTGCGCCTCGGAGCGCGAGGCCCTGATCGTCGAGCGGCGGCTCATCGGCCGCTATCAGCCCTTCTTCAACTCCATGTGGAAGGACGACAAATCCTATCCTTGGGTGAAGATCACCCTGGGCGAGGACTTCCCGCGCCTGCTCCTGGCCAGGCGCAGGCGCAAGGACGGCGGCGCCTACTTCGGCCCCTACCCCAACGTGAGCGCGGTCAAGAGCCTCCTCAACACCCTCCGGCGCAGGAAGGCCTTCCCCCTGAGGCCCTGCCGGTGGGAGTTCTCGACCAGCAGACCCCTCGACTCCAGGAAGATACGCTCCTGCCTCTATTACCACACCCGCGAATGCCCGGCTCCGTGCGCGGGGAGGATCCCTTTCGAGCACTATCGGCGGATCGCCGAGGACGCCGCGCTCTTCTTCCGCGGCCGCTACGGCAGGCTCCAAGGCGAGTTCCAGGCCCGGATGAGGGAGGCCTCCGCCCGCCTCGACTACGAGGCCGCGGCGGTCCTGAGGGACAACATCACGGCCCTCTCCCGGATGGGCGAACGCGTCCGCGTCGAGGCCGTCGCCATGGAGGACGTCGACGGCGCGGTCGGCGCCTCCCGCGCCGTCACGGACCTCAAGGAAGCCCTGGGACTGGTCAAGCCCCCGCTCCACATCGAGTGCTTCGACATCTCCCATTTCCAGGGCCGGCAGGCCGTTGCCTCCATGGTCTGCTTCGTGGGCGGGGAGCCCAACCGCGCCCACTACCGGAAGTTCAAGATCCGCGAGGTGACCGGCATCGACGACTTCAAGGCCATGCAGGAGGTCGTCGGCCGACGGTGCAGGCGCCTCAAGGAGGCCGGCGAAGCCCTGCCGGACCTCGTGCTGGTGGACGGCGGGAAAGGGCAGCTTTCGAGCGCCTGCGGAGCGATCAAGGCATTGGACCTCAGGATGCCGGTGGCAGCATTGGCGAAACGGACGGAGGAAATCTTCATGAAGGGCAGAGCCGGGTCCGTCATCCTGGACCGCTCGCGCCCGGCCCTGCGAATCCTCCAGCGCCTGCGCGACGAGGCCCACCGCTTCGGCTTGGCCTACCACACGCTCCTGCGCGGCAAGCGCCTGTTCGAATCCTAGTCGGGCAGGGCTTTTCCTCCCCCTGGGCAATGCGATACGATATGCGCCGTGACGATACATCGCGGACCACGCCGCTTCCAGGACGCTTTCGGCAGGTGGGCGCTCGAGGCCTTGGAAGGCGACGACGTCGGAGCCGTCATCGAGCGCGACGACGGGTACATCGAGGCGGAGTGGGGCGAGAAGGTCTACTTCGCCGGATCCAGGCAATGGACCCGCGCTGAGCGCGAGGCCATCGGCCTGGCGAAGGTGTATTCTATCCGGCTTTGCTGGCCAGCTCGCCCATGCCGAACATCGGCATGAACATGGCGATGACGATGGTGCCGATGACGACGCCCATGACACACATGACGAGGGGCTCGATCATCGAGGTCAGGCCCTTGACCGCCGCGTCGACCTCCTGGTCGTAGAAGTCCGCGATCTTGGCCAGCATGATGTCGAGAGCCCCGGTCTCCTCGCCGACCGCGATCATGGAGGTGACCATGTTCGGGAAGACGCCGGACTTCTTGAGCGGGTCGGCCAGGCGGCCTCCCTCCCGGATGGACTCGCGGGTGAGGAGCACGGCCTCGGCGATGATGACGTTGCCCGCGGTCGCGGCCACGGTCTCCAGCGCCTGCATGATGGGCACGCCGGACTTGACCAGGGTCCCGAGGGTGCGTGTGAACTTCGCGACCGCCACCTTCTTGAGCAGTATCCCGAACACAGGGAGCTGGAGCATCCGGGCGTCCACCCACTTATGGCCGAAGGGCGTGGCGTAGAACTTCTTGAACCCGTACCAGCCTCCGATGGGGACGACCAGGATGATGTAGAAATACTTCTTCATTATGTTGGAGAGGTCGATGAGGCACTGGGTCAGGAAGGGGAGCTCCGCGCCGAAGCTCGCGAAGATCTTCTCGAAGGTCGGGATGACGCCCACCATGAGGAAGATGGTCAGCGCCGCGCAGATGCCCAGGACCACGACCGGGTAGGTCATGGCGGACTTCACCTTGTTCTTCAGATTCTCGGCGTTCTCCAGGTAGTTGGTCAGGCGCTCCAGGATCGTGTCCAGGATGCCGCCCAGCTCGCCGGCCTTGATCATGGAGGTGTAGAGCTCGGGGAAGGCCTGGGGGTATTTCTTGAGGGTGTCGGAGATGGACAGCCCGCCCTCGATGTCGGCCTTGACGTTGGCCAGGATCTCCTTGAAGGTGGGGTTCTCGCACTGGGCTTCCAGGATGCCCAGGCCCTGCACGATGGGGACGCCCGCGCTCACCAGGGTCGAGAGCTGGCGGGAGAAGAGCACCAGGTCCTTCGTGGTGACCTTGGGCTTGCCCTTCAGCAGCGCCATCGGGTCGAACCCGCCCTTCTCCTTGATCTCGATGACGGTGAGCCTCTGCGCCCGGAGCTTGGACTCGGCGGCGCTCTGGGCCGGCGCGTCGACCGAGCCCTCCGTGACGCTTCCGTCGGCTCCTTTGGCCTTATAGGCGAAGACTGGCATGGCTCATGACCTCCGAATCGTCAACCGCCGGCTTGCGCCAGCGAGCGCTGCAGCAGGCGCTTCAAGTCCTCCGGGTCCAGGGAGTGCTGCATGGCCTCCTGGTAGGTGATGCGCTTCTGCCGGTAGAGGTCCGCCAGGGACTGGTTCATGGTCTGCATC
>JACQWX010000112.1 GCA_016209035.1 Elusimicrobiota bacterium
GCGTCGCCATGCAGGTCTATGCGGCCGCGATGGTCTACAACGCCTTCCGCGTCGCCCAAGGACGCATCGCGCAGCAGCACGGAATCGCGCCGGAAGACATCTCGCCGGCCAAGCTCTTCCCGAAGCTGGCGGAGGCCTCGCGCGGGCGGGCGGAAGCGGAATTGATGTTTCTCAGAATCAACCGCGCCAATGGCGGCAATCTCGTCAAGCCGGATATCAGCGACCTGCCGACCTGCCAAACGACTCTTCAAGCCATCCTCGTCAAGAAACGCAACGGGCATCGCCGCAGGAAGTACTTCGTCCGAGGGAGAAAGCTCTGGGGGGACCTCACCGCCCACCGAAACCAGTCCGGTCGTGCTCAGCTAAACAGAGCCAGACTTGGAGGCAGGATTCCGTGAGAGACTGTTGTTGTTTGCCGTTGTCGTTGGATTGAAGAGAAGAACTGCCGTGACCCCGGACGGTCAGCTTGTTCTTGCTGCCGTTGCCGTGTCGTTGTCGTATCGTTGATCTCGGGTTGTTGTGTTGTTGCCGTTAGGCTGTTTGTCGTCGGACGTGCGGTTTTTTTCGAGAGGAGGACGTAGAGATAGCAAGCATTCCGCGCGGATCGCTCCCGGAGCGTCCGCAAGGCGACTATGTTTGGAATCGCGGGTGGTTGGTCTTTGGCATTCCTCCGATGGGAGAAAACGTGGGGCCTCGCAAAAGATGGCGTCTTTTCCAGCTCTTTTTGTCTGACTGTTGGCGCGCGCCAACACTTTGAATCGGGTCCGGGGAGCCCTGGAGGGGAGGGATGTAAGAAGCTGCCCAGACGAACGCGGAGAAACTCACAAAGACTTCAGCCTACTTGCTACCCCTTTATGTTAGCAGTTTTCGAAGGGCACGTCAAATTCTCGTCGGAAACGCCAGAGACGCGACCAGCTATAGCCGTGCTGTATCATCGAGCCTGAGATGCACCGCAGAGGGCCAGCCCGCGGTCTGACGCCCAGTGCTTCCCCATGCTGCCTGCTGGATCCGCAGCGTACCCTGTGTCCACAATCTGGGACGATCGTCTCGCACGTGTCTCCGGGACGCAAGATTGACGTGCTACAGAGTCGTACCCATCCCCGGGGTCCGTTTCAGTGAGCAGACCCGGGGCGGTTTCGGTGAGCGGCGAAGCTGGAAGTCGTTGGCTCATGTTAGCGGAGGTCAGAAGCTCACGAAATTAACTTAGGAGCAATGAGGCTTAGGGTTCCTGAACACAGGGAACAAAATCAACCCTCAGTCGTATATATGAATAGGAGGAAATATGATATCATCAAACCCAGTCAATGCAGGTCTAAATCCGTCAAATGGGAGCACCCTTCAGATGAGCCGAGCGCAAGCCACCATCGAGCCGCCGAAAACACACTTGTCCCAAAGGACCGTTGTCTCACGAATCGGAGACGCCACGCTACACCAACTCCATCGCGGCGATGCCCGGAACCTGGACTGGATTTCAGACGGGTCGGTCCACCTCGTTGTGACTTCCCCGCCCTACTGGACTCTGAAGAGATACAACGACATCCCGGGCCAGCTCGGACATCTTGAAGACTACGAGCGCTTCATGGATGAGCTGGACAAGGTGTGGCGGCACTGCCACCGGACGCTCGTGCCGGGTGGACGGCTCATCTGCGTGGTCGGCGACGTCTGCATCGCGCGACGCAGGAACAACGGCCGCCACATGGTCGTCCCTCTGCATGCGGACATCTCGGTGCGCTGCCGGAAGATCGGGCTCGACTACCTCACCCCCATACTTTGGTCCAAAATCACCAACGCAAGCTATGAGGTGGAGAACGGGTCGTCCTTCCTCGGTAAGCCGTACGAGCCCAATGCCATCATCAAGAACGACATTGAGTACATCCTCATGCTGCGCAAGCCGGGCGGCTATCGGCAGCCGACTGACGAGCAAAGGACGCTATCCAGGATCACGAAGGATGACTACGCCAAGTGGTTCCGCTCATTCTGGACGGACGTGACCGGCGCGTCCACGCGCGAGCATCCGGCTCCGTTTCCGCTCCAGTTGGCTGACCGGCTGGTCCGGATGTTCTCCTTCGTGGGCGACACGGTGCTCGATCCGTTTGCAGGCACGTTCTCGACCACGGCCGCGGCCATGCATGCCGGCCGCAACAGCATCGCCAATGAGCTGGACCGGGCATACTTCAAGATGGGAATGGAGCGCGTGCGCCGGGAAGCCAACGAAAAGGACTCGCTCTTCAAGAACCCGCCCCGCATTGAGGTGCTGCGATCAGACTGAACCGAACCGTTCCGAATAGAACCGCGTGACTCGACCAATGGCGGTCTGATAATGATCCTTCTCTCCGGGTTGCGGGGCTGGCGAGGCTGTCCAAAGCGACACGCCGCCGATGTTGTCGGTGTTGACCACGAACGTGCAGTAGGCGTCGAACCCGGCCTGCCCGACTGCGTCCCGAATGGGCAGACCCTGAAGGTGCTGGATCATGGAGGCCGCGACATCCGGCTGCCGGTGGTCCAGAAAGAAGATGTTCTTACGCGACTTCTGTCTGAGCGGCGAGGCGAAACGATCGGCAATGTTGACCATCGTGATGCCGACGGCGATTGCATCAGGCCGTCCCTGGTGGACGATTTCATGCGAGGACCCCAATTCGTCGAATATCCGGGGCTGGGACTTCTTGTGCTCCGTCATGACCGTCTTAGCTTCGCAGGAAATGAATACCTCGGAGAGCTCGGCCGCCTTTGGGAAGCCCTTGATGGGGCTACCCTCGGGATCAAGCTGTTGCGGTCGGCCTATGGCCAAGTCAATCGTCTTCTTCTTGCCGTTGGGCCAGATGTGCCCGATGTTGATGCCGAAAGCGATTCTGCCGGCGGATGCTTGTTCGCGGAGGCTAGGGCAGATGGACAGGATGTCTTCCGCGACAAGGGTGCATAGGGCGATTGAATGAGCATCGCTTCGGGAGTGGTACTTGTAGACGTGGCCGTACTTGGGGTCGCGATGCCGATGGTTGGCGAGCCACTCCGCGAAGCGCTCCAGAGCGTTCATTTGAGTGTTGCGAGTATAGCAAGGAGCCACGATGGCTGAGAAGCGACTTTTTACCGTTGAGGAAGCGGCCTACTACCTGGGGCTGACAAAGACGACCCTTTACACCTGGACCTGCCAGAAGAAGATCCCCCATGTGAAGATTGGCCGGGCGCTGAGATTTGATAAAGCCGAACTAGACGCCTGGGTCGAGGCCAAGAAGATAGCTGTGCCTTCAGCCCAACGGTCCAAGGCTGCAGGGCCGCCTGAGCCGGCGTTTGCCGCGGGATTCTAGAACCCCTGAGGAGGGCCTCTCCGGCGGCCGCCCGGAGGCCCGCGCCGTCTTCCGGGCCCCTCTCCGCCGCCCTGTCCCTGTCCTCGACCCCGGCCTTCGAGCAGCTCCTCCTGCGGCAGCGGCTGGTAGGACCGCTCCGAAGCCATTTCCTCGGGCTTGATGCCCAGGCCGTAGACCAGGCCCGTGTTCTCAAACGCCACCTTGCGCGCCAGGTCCATGGGCAGCTGGTTGAGTATCTCACGCGAGCCGTTCGTGCTGTCCGGGAACCTCATGGGAAGGCTGGGGTCCGGATAGAACATGTCGCTCCCTAGGAGGAACCGGTCCGGAAAGTCGCTCATGAGCTCGATCCACTCGGGCTTGAGCCTGCCGTTGTCGAGCAAGCGGTTCTGCGCCAAGCTGTGGTAATGGTCCTTGACGCTGAAGTAGAGGTTGGGATGGGCCTGCAGGAGCCGGCGCAGGAGCTCCACGGAGAAATGCCCGGTGTGGTCCCATCCCGCGTGGACCCAGATGATCTTGGCCTTTCGGTTGTGAGCCAGAAGCCTTTCGAGCCCCGTGACGTTCTCCTTGAGGGTCTCGGGGTTTCGGTCGCTGCGCGCGGTGAACCGGTCCCTGGGGAACGGGAAGTCGGGCTCGGCCACGGCCTCCATGTGCAGGTCGATGGGCAGGCCCTTCTCGGCCGCGATATCGGCCAGGAGCTTGAAAAGCTCGTGGTCCGGCGGCGCGGAAATATGCGGGTGGTTGCGGTCGAAGGAGAAGTGCTCGGCCGCGAACTCCCCGAACCCGACCGCTCCGGCACGGGCGATCTCCTCGGCCTTCTTGCGGAACTCCTTCTTCATGGCGTCCGTGGTCTTGCCGGCCGCGACCGCTTTCTGGATGACGGGATTGAGAAGTCCTCCTCCCCCCAGGAAAGCGAACCTGCCGGGATGCCCCTTCACCACGGCGAGCAAGGACTTGTAGGTGTAGAGATGGTCCTGCCCGGGAGTGAACGGGGGCGGCATGATGAGGCACTCCCGGATGCCCACCTTGTCCATGAACTTCAAGGCATGCTGCGCTGCCGCCTCATAGCCCGCGGGCGAGTCGGCGTGCAGATGGATATGGGTCTCGATGTACTCCAGATGGCTCGGGTCTGTCGCGGCGGGTTCTGCGGCCGTGACCGGGACCCTCACCCCAACGAGAGAACATGCAAGGACGAAGCCAAGACATCTCATGAGACACCTCCTGCCGTTCATCCTACAACATCATCAATCCGCCGGGACACTGCTGAGGCCCCGAAGGCGCTCGAAAATGGCGTGCCGCATGCGGCGGTAGGGGCTTCTCAGCCACCGGCGCTCGAAGCGGTAGAGGGCGTAGGTGATGAAATAGGCGGCGAAGACGTCTATGGAGTAGTGCAGCCTGATGAGGAGCACGGTCGCGGCCATGAGCACGGACAGGGCCAAGAAGCTCCACGCGACCCAGGTCCTGCGGTGCGCCAGGTAGCCCAGGTATGGCATGGCGGTGTGCGCGGAGAAGAATAGGTCGTGCTTGAAGTTGATGTAGCGGCCAATATAAAGGTAGAGCGGATCATCGCCAATCAGGAGCGCGCCCTTGGGCAGGTGCATGGGCGTCAGGATGATGAACCCGCAGCGGACCAGGATGAGCAGGGTGTAGAGCCAGATGATGTGAGCCGCGCGGTGCCTCTCGTAGAGCCAGCCGGCCGCGAAGGCCCAGAAGAGGAACAGGGCGAAGCCCCAGACGAAGAGCACCCTGAGGTCCACGACGGGCAGGGTGCTCAGGAGGACGTCGGGCGAAGGCCGGGCCAGCTCGCCCTGGACATCCGCGAACCTTCCCGCCAGGTAGTTGACGTAGAAGGCGGCGAGGAGCCCGCAGAAGGCCACCGCGGTCTCCGCGACGCGAGCAGGGGTCAGCCGGTCCCGGTCCCAGGGGTTCACGGTCATGCGCCGGTCAGCAGGAGCTTGCGCAGCAAGGCCTTGATGATCTGGACCTTGTAGGCGTTCTTGGCCAGGCTGCAGGCGCCCCGGACAGCGACCTCCCCGGCTTTGACGGCGGTCTCCTCCGAAAACGTTTTGCCTGCCAGGAACTCCTCGACCTCGCGGGCCCTGAGAGGGACCGGCGCCACGGCTCCGAGCGCCACGCGGGCGCTCCGGATCCTGACTCCTTCCAGCTCGAGGACCGAAGCCACGCTCACGATCGGGAAATCGATCGACCGGCGCAGCCTGAACTTGAGGTAGTCCTGCCTGGTCTTCGGCCGCGGCCGGGGCAGCTCGACCGCGGTCACGAGCTCGTCCTGGTCGAGGATGGTCGCGCGCGACGGCTTGGCGTCGAAGAACCTCTCCGCGCTCAGCCTGCGCTTGGTGGTCTTGATGACGGCGCCCAGCGCGATGAGGGCGGGCCCCAAGTCCGAGGAGCTGACCGCCACGCAGGCGCAGTTCACGCAGCGGCGGGCCTCGTCTTGCGCCGAGGCAGGGTCGAGCACTCGGACCTCGTCGGCGTACAGCGTGCGCCCGGACGCAGGGGCCTCGGGCGAGGACGTTCTCCTTTCGCCCTGTGCCGGCGGGCATGCAGGGCTCTCCGCCGGCGCGGGCGCGCGGACGCGCGCTAGTTTGCGCAGGGCCTGAGAATTGACGGCGACGAAGGGGAACCCCCCTCCGTCGCGAGCCTGGGACGCGGGCTTCCTGCCGCCGCCCAGGTACCGGTCGATGGCCGAGGCCGCCCGTCGGCCCGCGGCGATGGCCTCGATCACGGAAGCCGGGCCGCTCACCGCGTCGCCCCCGGCGAACACCCCGGCCTGGCTGGTCGCGCCGGTCTCGGGATCGGCGACGATGAGGCCCCGGGCGGTCTTCACCTTGCGGCCGACGTGAGAGAGGTCCGCGGTCTGCCCGATGGCGAGCAGGACCTGGTCGGCCTCCAGGGCCTGAGTGACGGCCGGGTCGAACTTGGGGCTGAAGCGTCCGTCTTGGTCGAAGACCGAGGTGCAGCGGACGAGCTCCATGCCGGCCACGGATCCTTTCGACTCAAGGACCTTCCGCGGCCCCCACGAAGGCATCAACTCGATCCCCTCGGCCAGGGCGCGCTCGATGTCGTCCGGGAAGGCCGGCATGGTGTCGCGGCTCTCGAGGCAGGCGGCGGACACTTGCGCCGCGCCCAGGCGGCGCGCCGTGACCGCCACGTCCAGCGCGACGTTCCCGCCCCCGATCACCAGCACCCGCCGGCCGACCGAGACGGGACGGCCGAGCCGGACATCCCGGAGCAGGGCAAGGCCCGACTGCATCAGCTCGGCTCCGGGGAGGTCCAGGGTCTTGGGCTCCCAAGCGCCGGTCGCGAAGAAGACCGCCTGGAACCGCCTCTTCAAGCTCTTCAGGGTGACGCCGTCGCGGCCCACGCTGACTCCCGTGCGGAACTCGATTCCCATCCGCTCGTAGGCCTTGATCAGGCCGCGCAGGACTGCCGGGGCGAGCCGGTAGGCCGGGATCCCGTAGGCGAGCATGCCGCCGGGCTCGGGCATCCTCTCGAAGACCGTCACCTGATGGCCGGCCTTCCTGAGATAGAAGGCGGCGGAGAGGCCCGCCGGTCCCGAGCCGACCACGGCCACGCGCTTCTTGCCGGCCTTGGCCGGAGCCTTCATGAGGGCGCCTGCGTGCTGGAGGACGTAGGAGCCGACATGGAGCTCGACGGCGCGGATGGCGAGCGCTTCGTCGAGGTCTCTCCGGTTGCACGCCGCCTCGCACCGGTGCGGGCACACGCGCCCGGTCACGGCGGGCATGGGATTGCGCTCGAGCACGACCCGTGCCGCGGCCGTCAGGTCGCCCTTGCGCACGCATTCGAGGTGGACCGGAATCTCGACGCGCCCTGGGCAGGCCGCCGCGCAAGCGGGGTCGGCCGCGCGCGCGGCCCCGAAGACCGAGTGGAAGCGGTGGTCGCCCAGAAGGGCCGCGCACCTGCCCGCGCCCGGCGTCTGCCCGTCAGGGCGTGGCGCGGGCGTGCCGCTTCGATCAGAACGGGAAGGCGGCCGGTCCCCTCCTTTGCGCAGGCAGTGGAAGAGGTCCTCCGGGGTGCGGTAGTACCAGCAGCGGGGCTCCTGGCAGAGGTTCCCGCCGACCGTCGCCATGTTGCGGATCTGCGGCGAGGCGACCGACCGCGCCGCGGCGGCCAGCAGCGGATATCGCTCCCGGATCATCTCGTCCTTGGCCACCTCCGAGAGCTTGGTCAGGCTGCCGATCGAGACCCTGTTCTTGACCTTCTTGATGGAATCGAGGCCTGGGATGCGTTTCAAGTCGACGAGCAGCTCGGGATAGGCGGAGTGGATGCTGTCCTTGAGGGTGCCGAGGAGGTCCGTCCCTCCCGCCAACGCCCTGGCCCGGCCTGCCGGCCGGGCCAGGGCGGAGAGCGCCTCGGCCAAAGACGCAGCCCTGCGAAGCTCGAACCTGCGCAGGGTCATGGCCGCCTCCCGCCCTGGCCCAGCGCGGCGAGGATCTTCTCCGGCTTGAAGGGCATGTCGTCCACGCGCACGCCGACGGCGTTGTAGATCGCGTTGGCGATGGCCCGCGGGGTGCAGGTCAGCACGCCTTCCCCGATGCCGCACGCCCCGTACTCGCCGGCCCCGCGCCAGACCTCGAGGAGCACCGGCTCGATGTCCGGGATGTCCGCCATGGTGGGGATGGGGTAGTCGATCCAGTTGAAGTTCAGGGGGATCCCGGTCACCGGATCGTAGACGATCTCCTCGGTCAAGGACTCCCCGACCGACATGCACTGGCCGCCGATCTGCTGGCCCTCGGCGCCCGAGGGGTACATGACCGTGCCGCAGTCGTTGACGATGACGAGCTTCACGATGCGGACCTGGCCCGTGCCCGTGTCGACCTCGACCTCGGCGAAGTTGGCCTGGAAGGGGACGCCCGTCTTCTCGCCCGAAGGCGCCCTGCTCACCGTGACCGCGATGGGCGCCAGGTCCCCCTGCCAGAGCACCTCGGTGAGTCTCCTCTTGACCTGGGGAGCCCCCTTGGCGAAGATCCAGCCGTCGGCCGCCTCGAGGTCCTCCGGCTCGGCCTTGAGCTCGGGGGCCGCGGCCTCGAGGACCTTGCGCTTGAGCTCAAGGGCCGCGACCGCGAGCGCCTCGGACTGCAGGAACGAGACCGCGCTGTCCGTCTGCACGGTGTCCTTGAGGCCCGTGTCGGTGTCGACCGTGTTGGAGAAGCTGATATCGGCCGGGGTCACGCCCAGGAAGCCCAAGGCCTCGGCGCAGCCCAGGACGTTGCAGGTGTTGGAGCCCGTGCCGATCTCGACCGTCGGGGCCTCGAGCATCACCGTGCCGTCAGGATTGAGCCTGACGCCGACCTGTATCCGGCCTCGGCGGCCCTCCTGCCACTCCGCGTGCCAGCCGGGGTGGAACGAGAACCCCACGCCGCTCTTGTACGTTCCCAGGCGCGCGGGTCCCCGTCCGGGTGCATGGCGTTTCTCGGCCCAGCCGATACGCCGAGCCCCCTCGGCCAACACCGCGGAGAGGCTCTTGTCCGGAGGCGCCGCCCACTGGTGCCCGAAGTTCTTGACCACCAGGTCGATGGGGTCCATGCCCAGCTTCTCGGCCAGGACGTCCACGACGTGCCCTAGGACGAGGTTGAGCTGGGAATTGCCCACCCCGCGCATCATGCAGGCCGGCAGCATGTTGGTGTAGACCCCGTAGGACTCCATCTTGAGGTTCGGGATGTGGGCGAAGGCCACCTCCGCGACCTCGGCCGGCGCGAACTTCAGCGCGAACATGGTGTGGTCCGAGTAGGCCCCGGCGTTGCCGATCGACTTGAACCGCAGGGAGGTGATGGTCCCGTCCCTCAACGCGCCCGCCTTGCCGTGGTAGATGGCCGGCTGGCGCGAGTCGTGGAAGCTCTCCCTGCGGGTGTGCTTGAACTTGACCGGCCGGCCCGTGCGCTTGGCCAAGAGAGCCGTGAAGAGGAAGAAGGGCTGCTCCCCCGTGTCCCCGCGGCCGAACTGGCCGCCCACGAAGGGGCTGATGACCCGCACCTTATTGATGGGCAGGTCCAGCATCTGGCTGATGTGCATGCGCGACTGGTCGGCTTCGTAGGAGTTGGACCAGCAGGTGAGCTTGTCGTCGTCCCACTTGACGAGGCAGCACCAGCTGTCGAGCGAGCCCTGGGTGGCGTTGTGATAGACCGAGGTCGCCTCCGCCACGACCTCGGCGTGGGCGAAGCCCTGGTCCACGTCCCCCTTGGTCAGGAACACGTCCGCCCCGCCGACCGGGTCGGCCGGCAGGACGTTGTTCGCCGACACCTCCGGGTGGACGAGCGGCGCGCCCGGCTCCATGGCCTTGAGGGGATCGAGCACGAAAGGAAGGATCTCCCACTCCACCTTGACGAGCCGCAGGGCCTCCTCCGCGACGGCCTCGGTCTCGGCGGCCACCACCACCCCCAGGTCGTCCCCGACCCAGTGCGCGGTGTCGCCGAGCACGCGGCGGTCCCGGAAGCGCTTCCACATCATGCGCTCGTAGGACACCGTGTCCACGCCGTCCGTCCAGCCCGCGCTGGTGGGCTTCAAGCGGGCCACCTCGGGGTCCAGATAGGTCAGGACCGCGGCGACCCCGGGAAGGCGCTCGGCTTGGGCGACGTCGAGGTTCTTGATCCGCGCGTGCGGATGGGGACTGTGCAGGACCTTGGCGTAGAGCATGTCGGGGAACCGCGTCTTGTTCGCGAAGTCGTCCGCGTACACCGCCCGCCCGCTCGCCTTCTCCAGGCCGTCGATCCGCGGCCGGTACTTCCCGATGAACTTGCGCTCCCGGCGGGGCGTGAAGGGCCTCCTCATCGCGCGCCTCCCGTTTTGCGCGACGCCCCCTCCGGCGAGCGGAGAACGCCGTCCGCCTTCGGGGACGACGCGTCCTGACGCGACGCGTGCCAGACCGCCCGGGCGATGCCCGCGTAGCATCCGCAGCGGCAGATGTTCCCGGAGAGACCATCCTTGATCTCGTCCGGGGTCGGGGCGGGGTTCTCGTCGAGGAGCGCGCGGGAAGCCATCACGAAGCCCGGCGTGCAGTAGCCGCACTGGAGGGCCGTGCCGTAGCCGGGCTCGCACTGCTGGGCGAAGGCCCTGATGACGGGGTCGTCCTTGGGGAGGCCCTCGATGGTCAGCACCGAACGGCCGTCGGCTTCGACCGCGAGCGTCATGCAAGAGAGCACGGCCTTGCCGTCCAGGATCACCGTGCAGGCCCCGCACGCGCCTTCGTCGCACGAGAGCTTCAAGCCCGTCAGCCCCAAGCGCTCCCGGAGCAGGTGCGAGAGCGTCTCCGAGGCTTCCACCCCCGCGCCTTCGGCGCAGGCCGCGAACTCATGCCAGACGCCGTTGACGCGGATCTTGATCCTCTCCGGCTGCCCCGAAGCCCGCCTCCCCCCGGCCTTGCCCGCCGCTCCTCGCGCCTTCGCCATCGCATCCCCTCCGAGCCTTTCCGTTCCGCGCCGACACGGTATGATACATTTTGTTCGGGCCTAGGGTTGACCCGGCGCGGCCAAGGTCGCTAGACTCTCCCCATGAACGAGAACGTCACCAAGCTCTTCTGCGAGGCCATGGAAGCGGGCAGGTCCGCGGCCCTGGCCACCGTGGTCTCTTCCTCGGGCAGCACGCCTCGCGACGCGGGCGCGAAGATGATCGTCTACGAGGACGGCGGCTTCGCCGGCACCGTGGGCGGCGGCAAGCTCGAAGCCCTCGTCATGAAGGACTCTCTCGCCGCACTCAAGGCCGAAGAGGGCCTCAAGGTCGTCTACGACCTCAAGCCGGAAGGCACGGGCATGATCTGCCGCGGCCGCGTCGAGGTCTTCATCGAGGTCCACGCGCGGGCCCTGCAGGTCCTCATCCTGGGAGCCGGCCATGTGGGAGAGGCGGTCGCGGCCGTGTGCGCCACCGCCGGGCTTGCCACCATCGCGGCGGACGACCGGCCGGAGTTCGCCAACCAGGAACGCTTCCCCCGCAGCCGCGTCATCCTGGCCGACCCGCGCCGGGCCGTGGTCAAGGCGGGCGTGGACGCCAAGACCTTCGTCGTCATCGTCACCCGGGGCCACGAGCTCGACCGGGAATGCCTCGAGGCCGCTCTCAAGACGCCGGCCCGCTACATCGGCATGATCGGCAGCAAGAACAAGGTCGCCGAGACCGTGAGGGCCGCCCGCCGCAGGCTCCCCAAGGCGGACTTCTCCAGGGTCTACTCGCCCGTCGGCCTGGACCTGGGCGGCAAATCCCCGGGAGAGATCGCGGTCTCCATCGTGGCCGAGATCCTGAAGGTCCACTATGGGAGGTCCGGCAACCCCATGAGGCTGCCGAG
Organism: Elusimicrobiota bacterium; assembly: GCA_016209035.1. Lineage (GTDB taxonomy): Bacteria > Elusimicrobiota > Elusimicrobia > UBA1565 > UBA9628 > JACQWX01. Next base: position 11,611 of record JACQWX010000112.1, read on the forward strand.
CTGAAACCATGAAGGTCCGGGTCAGGCTGATCGGGCAGTTCATGGAGCGGTTCGGCTTCGGCGAAAAGGAGCTGAAGGTCCCCTCTCCCTGCACGACCGCCTGCTTGGTCAGCAGGCTCGGGATGGAGGGTCTGGACTTGGTCGTCACCAGGAACGGCCTCCCCTTGAGCCCCTCGGACAAGCTTGGAGACGACGACCGGGTGGTGATCGCTCCGATCTTCTCCGGGGGCTAGGACGGCCCATTGACATCCGCGGAATCGGGGCTACACTATTGGGCATGAGGCGCTTGGAGCTCGGCTGGGCATCCTTTTTGCGCGTCTTGCCCGCTGTCCTGCTGTGGCCGGGGACGGCCGGAGCGGCCGGCGACGCCACGACCCTGCTTGAGGAGGCCAGAGCCGGGACCGCCTCGGCCCGCGCCTCCAAGGCGGGAGACTCCCCCGCGCCCGCCTCGAACCCAGGGGATTCCATTTGGGTCTTCATCGTGAGCGTCCTCGAGTGGCAGGACGCCGAGAGCTTCGCTCCTTTTCCCAAACAGGGCAGGCGCGACGATCTGCTGGCCCGGTTCTTCCTGGAGGACAAGAAGGTGCCCGAGGACCATGTGGTCCGGCTCCAGGACGCCGAGGCCACGCTCAAGGCCGTGAAAGGCAGGTTCTCGAGGCTTCTCAAGCGGAGCCGCAGGGGCGATACCCTGTTCTTCTACTACGCGGGCCACGGAGCCCGCAGAGAGCCCGGGGTCACGTCCTTCGTGCCTTTCGACGCCTCGGGTTCGAATATCCCAGGGACCGGCTGGGCCGTTCCGGACATCATCAAGGGAATCGAAACGAGCTTCAAGGGCGCTTCCGCCATCCTGGCTGCGGATGCCTGCCACTCGGGCGGACTCTGCGCCGCGGCCCGGGCGAGGGGCGGGCGGGTGTCCTACGCATGCCTTGCCTCGGCGCAGTCGAGCTCGTCCTCCACCGGCGAGTGGACCTTCACCGATTCGCTCCTGCGCGGATTGACCGGCAGCTCCAGGCCCGACGCGGACGCAGACGGCCGCACCACCTTCGGAGAGCTGGCGTCCCATATCGAGTCCGAGATGGCGTTCGCGGAGAGCCAGTTGTCCGCCTCCGCGGTGACCGGGAGCCTCGACGCAGGACTGAAGATCGCGGACGTCTCCTACGCCGACCACGGTCCCCCGAGGGCCCTGGTCCGGTGGAAAGACGGCGTCGACTACCGGGCCACGGTGCTCGGAGCGTGCTCCGGGGAGGAAGGCAAGCCCGGCCTCAAGGTCCATTACGCCGGGTACAAGGATTCCGCGGACGAGTGCGTCGGCCAGGAGACGGTCGGCCCCTTCGTGGAGCCCGACCGCGAGCATGCCGACGGCTCCGTCGTGTACGCCTCCTGGGACGGCCTATGGTACAAGGCCTCGGTCAAGGGCTGCAAGCTGGGCCTCTACCACGTCCGCTACGACGGCTGGTCGGCCTATTGGGACGAGTGGGTCCCTCCCTCGCGCCTGCGGGCCTCGGCGCCATGCTCGCCGCCGCCCTGCAAGCCCTAAGAGGTCCTTTCACGCCCTTCCTGGCCAAGCGGCCTATCCAGTACAATAGGAGGGGTGTTGATCCTGCTCACGGGCTCGCTTGACTGCGGCAAGACGACCTTCTGCCGCGAATTCGCCCGGACCCTGCGCGAGCGGGGGATTTCCACGGGCGGAATACTCTCCCCGGCCAGCCTGCGCGGGGGGTCGAAATCCGTCTACAGCGTGGAGAGCGTCCGCTCCGGAAGGAGACGGCATCTGCTCGATATCGGCCCCTCGGGCCCGGTCCTGGACAAGAAGGGCTTCGCTTTCGGCAACCGCGTGCTCGCGGCGGCCCGGGCCTGCCGGGCCGTCATCGTGGACGAGTTCGGTCCCATCGAGCTCTCGGGCCGCGGGTTCGCCGCGAAAGTGGCGTCCTTGTCGCGTGCCAAGGGCCCGACCCTTTTCGTGGTGGTGCGCAAGTCGCTCGTCGGACGCGCGCGCCTGGCCTTGGGCGCCCGGATGGTGTTCGACCTGGAGCGCGAGTCCGATAGGAGGAGAATCCTCGGATGGCGGCCGGCCTGAGCCTGCGGGGATTCGGCGTCCGCTACCCAGGCGGACCCTGGCTTTTCGAGGACCTGAGCTTCGACCTGGCCCCGGGCGAATGCGCCGGAATCCTGGGAGGCAACGGCTGCGGCAAGAGCACCCTCATCCGCGCCTTGGCCGGCTTGGTCGGCCGGTTCGTCGCCGGCGAGACCGCCGGGACCGCGCTCTGGGACGGCCGCGGCGTCTCGGACCTCGACGAACGGCCCGCCACCGTCCTGCAGGAGGCGGACCGCCAGCTCCTCTGCGACGGCGTGGCCGAGGAGTTGGACTTCTTCCTGCGCCATTCGCGGGCCTCGTCCCATTCCCATCACTCACAGGAAGGGACTGTCCCGCAAGGCGGGACGACCGCGGGCTCGCCCGAAGTCCTCGCCCGCTCCATGGGCATCTCGGACATCCTGGACCGGAAGGTCCACCGGCTCTCGAGCGGCGAGAAGCAGCGCTTCGTGCTCGCGGCAGCGCTGGCCTTCGGCCAGGCCTCCCATGGTCAAGGCAGGCTGGTCCTGCTCGACGAGCCTTCTTCGATCCTGGACGCGCAGGGCCGGGGTCTCCTGCGAGAGGCCGTCCTGTCGTTGAAAGCCCGAGGCTCGGCCGTGGTCCTGGCCGGCCACGAGTTCGGCGGGTTGGACGGCGTCGTGGACCGCTGGGTGCGGCTGGGCGAGCCTGAGCCCGCCGGGACCGAGGAAGCGGCCCAGGGAACCGGAAGTTCCGCCCCCCTCTTCATGGTCTCGGACCTCGCCGCCGACAACGAGGCCGGGGTTCGGGTCTTCTCCGGCAAGAGCCTGGAGGTGCGCAAGGGCGAGACCCTGGGGCTCTCGGGGCCCAACGGCTGCGGCAAGAGCACCTTCGCAAAGGCCGTCTCCGGCATGATCGCCCCCGCGGGGGGCCGGGCCTACTTCGTGGACGACCACCAGGCCCCGGGACCGTGCGGCCGAGCGGTTGGGCTCGTGCTCCAGAACCCCTACCACCATTTCCTGCACCGCACGCTGCGGCGCAACCTCGCGCGCTCGGTCCGGCGCGCCGGGGCCCTCCCTTGCGTGACGCTCGACGAGGGGATCTCGGCCCTGGGGCTAGGCCCCCTGCTCGACCGCGACGCCGAGACTCTGAGCTTCGGCGAGGCCCAGAAGGCCGCCATCCTGGGCGAGATCCTGACCGGCCCCAGGCTCCTGGTGGTGGACGAGCCCCTCGTGGGCATGGACGGGAGCTCCACGGCCGGGCTGCGCAAGGTCTTCGGCGCGTTCACGCGCCAGGGCGCCGGCATCATCGTCATCTCGCACATCTCGGAGTTCCTCGGCAGGTTCTGCGGGAGGCGCCATGCCTTCGCCTGAGTTCGAGCGCATCCGTCTGCTCGTGTTCACCACGGTGTTCGGGTCGCTCTGGGGAGTCGCGGAGCTGCTCCTGGGGACCTGGCTCCACTTGGCGCGTTTCCCCTTCCGCGGGGCCATGATGGCCGGCATCGGCGCGGTCCTGCTCTGCGCGACCAGGGTCTATGCCGACCGCCGCGGCGCGACCTTCATGACCGGCGTCGTGGCCGCGGCCTTCAAGGTCTTCTCCATGGGGGGCTTGCGGTTCGGGCCCGTCTTCGCCATCCTCATCGAGGCGGCTTTAGTCGAGGCCGTGCTCTCCGTGTTCGGCCGCGGCGGACCGCAGTTCATGGCCGCGTGCGTGGTCGCGTGCTTCGAGGGCGTGCCCCATTTCTTCGTGTCCAGCTGGCTCTTGTACGGCAAGGGGATCTTCGACACCTACCTGGAGGTCGTCAAGCGGATGCAGGAGTTCTTCCGGCTGCCCGACGGGCTCTGGATGTGGGTCCTGGCGCTGTGGGCGGCCGGCCATCTCGCGGTCGGCCTCGTCGCCGGAGCGGCCGCGGTCGCGGTGGCCGGGCAAGCGGGGTCCGACCATGCCTAGCCTTCCGCCGGGCCTTCAGGCCCGGCGCTCCCTCAGCGCCGCCGGCTTGATCTTCGCCGTCTCCCTCCTCTTCCCCCCCAGCCTGGCCCAGGCCGGCCTGGACGCCGTCGTCCTCCTCCTGGTCGCCCTTGGCGACCAGAAAGGTCTGCGTTCCGCCGCAAAGTTGAGGTATTGGCTGGCGCCCATCCTCTTCTTCCTTCTCATCCCATTCTTCATTGGAAAGAGGGACGCTGCGACCTTCCTGGGCCCATACTCGACCGGCGAAGCCGGTCGCGGGCTCGTCTTCCTGCTCCATGCCTTCGCCTTCGTCGGGCTGGCCGTGATGTTCGGCCGGCTGGCCTCCTCCAATGCGATCGTGGAGGCCCTCGAACGACGCGGGATGCGCGCCTTAGGCCTGCGCGTGGCTCTCTCCCTGGCCGCGGCCAAGACGCTAAGAAGCATGCTGGAGGAGACTTGGTCGGTCTTCCACAGGGCCAGGCCGGGCGCCTGGGAAACCGTCCGCGACGCGGACGTCTTCGCCGCCGCGGTCCTGCGCAACTGCGTGCGCACGGCCGAGGACATGAGCGTGCTCCTCTTCATCAGGAACGTGAGGGTGTGACATGAGGCTCCGGCGGATCGGGACGGTGCGCAACCCCATCAAGCGCAGGGGCGAGGTCGGGCTGGTGGGCGCTCCTTCCACGGTCGTGGTCCTGCCGCGCTACCGGCATGCGCTCGAGGGCTTGCAGCCGGGCTCCCACGTCTGGGTCCTCTGCTGGCTCCACCGGGCGGACCGCCGGGTCCTCAGGGTGGTGCCCCGGAAGATATCCTCGTCCTTGGCCGAGCGGGGCGTCTTCGCCACCCGTTCGCCGGACAGGCCCAACCCGGTGTCCTTGACCTGCGCGAAGCTCCTCTCGGTGAAGGGCCGGGTCCTGACCTTCGACCTGCTCGACGTCCTGGACCGGACGCCCGTCCTGGACCTCAAGCTCTATTCGGCGGGCATCGACTGCGTGCCCTGCGCGCGAAGGCCGGACTACGCCCGGAGATACTCCCTGATGCCGGACAGCTCCCTGCGGGTGATGCTCCGCATGGTCGCGCGCCGCGCAACCGGCAGGCTCTCAGGCCAGGGCAGGCTCGCCGCGGACCTGGTCTTCCGGTACGTCCGCGCCTCGGGAAGGGCCCCGGAGTCCGGGCCGCTGCGCGTGGCCACCAACCTCTCCGGCGACGGCATCGACGCCCTCCACGGCCTCTTCGCGCTGCGGCCGTCGTCGGGAGCGGTCCGGGCCGTCCGCGACCGGCGGAGCCCCTGGCTGGAGGTCCGACTGGCCGGGGGCAGACTCTTTTCTGTACAATATTCCCGTCCGCATCATTCCTCCTCATAAGGGGAGACCATGAAGATTCTTGAAGCCCTCCGATCCCCTCTGATCCGTTGCGCTGGCTGGCCTGGATTGGACCGGGGATGGATCATCGCCAATCACAAGCTGGTGAGCTTCCACGCGGCGTTCCTGACCTCGCTCATCAGCATCACCAAGGACGTCGGCACGCGCGGAGAGGTCCTCCGGCAGATGTTCCTGAGCTGGGAGGTCTTGATCTCCACCGTCGTCTGGTACTGCACCTGGCACATCAACATCGCGCTGCACGAGATGGGCCACTACGTCACCGCGGTCAAGACCAACAACCTCAGGCCCGAGCTCGCGGAGCCGGCCATGAAGAAGCTGCAAGCGCCGGCGGGCGAGCGGTGGCTCTGGTACGCCGAGATGTTCCTCAAGATCCCCTGGGGCGCTTTCAAGGGCGTAACCAAGGAGGCGGGCTCCTTCCATCCGAGCGTGAAATCACAGAACCTCGCGGTCTCGGCCGCGGGCCCTGCCGCGAGCCTTTCGCTCTGCTGGGCCACCCTGCCGCCGGGCGTGGTCCTCATCGGGCTGGGGCTCTTCATCGGGCCTGCCGCCGGACTTCCGGAGCGGCTCATGGAGATCTCCGTCTATGTCGGCAGGTTCTTCTTCGCGGTGGGCGCCGTGGCCATGCTGGACTTCCTCATCGCCGACGCCGGCAAGTACGCGGCCTTCAAGGAGCGGCAGCAGGAGGCGGCCGCGAAGAAGGAGAGCGTCCGGGCCGAAGGCAGCCGGGGCAAGGCGGACTTCAAGTGGAGCCCGGTCCAGCCGGCCGAGCTCAAGCGCAAGCTGGAGGTGCATCGGCTGCAGGAGGTCGAGCTCCCCGACGGGACCGTCGTCTTCGCGCCCTGGGAGTTCCGCAACTCCATCATGGGCGGCCGCCACACCGAGGAGATGGGAGGGAACCTGAGCTTCCAGGAGCTCATGTTCCTGCCGTTCTCGGCCAAGGATTACATCGAGGCCCAGCGCATCACGAACGCCCTCCAGAGCCGGGTCATCCAGATCATCCAGGACTCCGAGGGCCTGAACTTCGTGGGCATCGGCCTCGAGGGGGGCGTGGTCGCCTCCTTCTCCAGGGAGGCGTGCGACATCCTTCCTGAGGAGCGGTCCCTGCGGGTGGCGGTCCAGGCCATCGAGGAGTGCGGCTTCGTCCCGGACCGCGACGTGGTGCTCGCCTTGGACCCCGCGGCCAGCGAGCTCTCCAAGGCCTACCGCGAGCACACCGGCGAGAAGGACGCCGTGGGCCGGTACCTCTTCTGGCGGGCCGAAGACCCGAAGGTCATGAGCACCGAGGAGCTGGTCGCGCTCTACAAGCGCTGGGTCAAGCAGTACCCCATCGTCTCGCTGGAGGACGCCTTCGCCGAGGACGACCATGAGGGCTGGAAGATGCTGATGGGCGAGATGGGCAAGGACGTCCTCATCATCGGCGACGACCTCGTGACCACCAAGGATACCAACATCATCCGAGCCGCCGAAGAGGGCCTCATCAACACCGCGCTCATCAAGGCCAACCAGATCGGCACCTTAAGCGAGACCCTGCTCGCCACCCGCGCCGCCAAGGACAAGGGCCTCGCCCTCGTCGTGTCCCACCGCTCGAAGTCCCCCAACGAGGTCATGGAGGCCGACATCGGGTTCGCGGTCGGCGCGCTGGGCTTGAAATGCGGCGGAGGAGCGAACACCGAGCGGCTCATCAAGTACGGCCGCATCGTGGAGCTCATCGAGCTGGCCAAGAAGGGCTCCCGCATCACCAAGAAGCTCGACCCGGAGCTCGTCATCGCGGACATCACCGCGCACGAAGAGCCTACCAACGCCGGCATCCCCACGGTCGGAGTCATCGTCCGGCTCGAGAATGGCATGAAGTTCTCGGGCGCGACCCCCCTGGGCACCTCGGCCGGCGAGGACGAGGCCATCCACCTGACCGACAGCATCGTGGAGGCAGGTCCCCTCACCCGCAAGTACCCCGCGCTCTTCAAGCCGCGGGGCAAGGAGCAGAACTTCGCCTTCGCCAAGGAGGTCAACGCCGACACCATCTCGTCGCTCAAGGATGACGAGCTGGCCGGGCTCTGGATGCGGGCGAAGCGCTACGAGGGCAAGGGCTGCCTCAACGCGGTCGCCAACGTCGAGGAGATCCTCGCTCCCAGGTTCCTCGGCAAGCGCTTGAGCCAGCTCGGGGGCCTGGTGGACGTCGACCGGGCTCTCCTCGAAGCCGAGTTCGAGCTCGCGGTGAAGCGCGGCAAGGCCGCCCGCGACTCCTCCCCGGAGGCCAGGATCAAGGTCATGCAGAGAAAGGCCAACCTCGGCATGAACGCCATCCTCTCCATGTCGCTCGCGTTCGGCCGGCTGCTCGCGGCGCGCGACGGCAAGGAGCTGCCGGACCTGCTCAAGGATCTCGAAGGCAGGATCGACCGCGGCTTCCTCTACGGGGTCAAGAGCCCGGCAGGGGTGGCCTGACCGCGGGCGCGCCTGAGACGACGAGGAAGAAGGATGTTATCCACCGACATATCCTATAGATATGTCGGTGGATAACCCGGCGTTCATGTCGAGCTTCACGAGGGAGTAGACGGTCACGTCCGCTGCGGGAGTCCTGCCCTTGGAGGCCGCGCCCGGAGGCGTGCAGTCCTTGGCCGGGCCGCGGCAGGGCTCAGCCGCCCATGGAAGACCGTCACCGCCTTGCCCCTGAGGAGCACACGCTCCCCGCGCACCGAGACCCTGACCAACCCGCCGCGCTCCGAGGCCTGATACGCGGTGAATTCGTCCTTGCCGAGGCGCTCCCGCCAGTAGGGACCCAGGCAGCAGTGCGCCGAGCCAGTGACCGGGTCCTCGTCGATGCCTTCCCCGGGCGCGAAGACCCGCGAGACGAAATCGTAGGCGCGGCCGGCGGCGCGGTCAAGGCCGGAGGCCGAGCGTCGCGGCCGCCCTCGGGGAAGGCGTTGGCGGCCCGCGGCCCGGGCTGTCACGACGAACGCCCCGGGATGGATCCGCTTCAACGCCCCGGGATCGGGTTTGAGGCGCCTGACGGCCGCCTCCGAGGCGACCTCGACCAGGATGGTGCCTGGCCCGCGGCCGACGTAGCGCGGCTTCGCGCCCAAAGCGAGGCCGAGTCCGGCAGGGCAGGCCGAAGGTTCCTGCGGCAAGGCAGGGAAGTCGAGCTCGATCCAGCCGCCCTTGGCCCTGGCGACCAGAAGCCCGCTCTTCGTATGGAACCGGACCGGGTCTCCCTTGCCCACCGTCCCCCTTTCCCAGAGGACGTGCGCGCTCGCCAGGGTCGCATGACCGCAGAGAGGGACCTCCTGGGCAGGCGTGAACCAGCGCAGGGAGAAGCCTCCCCGGAGGGGCCGAAGGAAGGCGGTCTCGGAGAGGTTCATCTCGGAGGCGACCTCCTGCATCCAAGCCGCGGGGCGGGGGCGGGGCAGGACGAAGACGGCCGCGGGGTTACCTCGGAAAGGCTTCTCCGCGAAGGCGTCCACCTGGACGAACTCGAACCCGACCACGCAGGGATGATATCAAACCCGCCCCGCTCATGGTATCATGATGGAGATGACGGCTCTTCTGCTCGCGGCCGGCCTGGCGATGAGCCCCGCGGAGGAGGCGGCCCCGAAGCCCGCCCCCGCGGAAGCGGCGACGCCCAAGCCCGCTCTCACGGACGCGGGTCCCGAGGAACGCCGGCTGGCCGGGAGCGCCGAGACCACGGCCTGGTGCGCCTGGCTCGCCCCGGCGACCCTCGACGACGTCGTGAAGGGGGTCTTCGCCGCCTACAAGGTCCGGCCCGCCCTGATGACCGGGAGCGCGGTCAGCCTCAGCCTCAAGGGCCGGACCCACCTCGCCTTCGAGTATCTGACCCAGGTGCTGGAGAACGAGGTCCGCGGCAAGCTCGACCCCGCCAACGACAACACGATCCTCCTGGACTACGCAGTCCGATACAGGCCTTTGCTCCTGCAGAGGCTCCGCGGGAGCGACTATCTCTTCACCCGCGTCGACATGGGCAAGTTCAACGGCACGGCCGTCCTGTCTCCGACGACGCGGGCCTACGAGAAGCGGTCTGAGAAGGTCCAGACCTCCTTCTTCCTGGCGGACCTTCTCTGGATGCGGGAAGGCCGCTCGGAGATGACGGGCGTCGGGCTCAGGCTCACCGAGCACAAGCTCCCCGTCATCGTCTACGACGTCGACGGCTCGGGCCGCAGTTCCTACGCCAACCCCAGGCTCAAGGACACCCGCCTGCGCACCGTGGGAGCGGCGGTCTCCGTCCGCGACGACGGCATGGCCAAGTCGGGCTCGACTCCATCCCGTTTCGAGCGCAAGCCCCGCTTCTACCTACGCGAGGTCCTGCTCAGCCTGGGCTACGCCGAGGCGTCCAACGAGCTCATCGGCAACGCCAGCGGCCTGAGCACGACCACCGACATCGACGCCGGCATCCGCAAGGATTGGCGGCCTAGCCCGGCGAGCCTCTTGTCCGTCTCGCTGGGCGTCCGCTCAAACCTCATCTACGTCCATTGCATCTCGAGCCTGTGGCGGGGAGGCGACCATCGGGGCGTCGAGTCTCGGACCTGGCTGGTGGGGCCTTACGCCAGGCTGATGTTCGCGTTCTGATGCTGGTTCAGCGGTCCGCGGGCCCCGGCGTCGGGAGACCCTCCGACGCGCAGAGCTTCCCCAGCTCGGCGGCCGACCAGGGCTGGGAGAAGTCGTAGAACGCGCCGTAGGGCTGCTGGAGAGCCGAGATGACCATGGCCGCCTGAGGGTCGGCCCACTCCGGGATGGCGGCCAGGACCGCCCCGAAATCGGGGCGGCCGAGCTTCAAGGGCATGAGGGCGCGCATCATCCTGGGCTCGAGCGCGATCTCTCCCAGGCCCTCGGTCAGGATCTTCTTGCGGGCGCGGTTGACCTGGCGCTCCCCCACGTCGAATATGATCTCCATGTACTTGTCGAACAGGAGCCACTCGTTGATCATCTGTCCGACCTCGGAAGGCCGGAAGGCCTTCCAGAAGGCCACGGGCTGGGGGAGCGACAGGAACCGGCCGAGCATGAAGGCCCCGGCGGTGTAGCCCGAGAGCCGGTCCTTGGCGCACTTGGCCAGCGCCATGCGGAAGAATGCGATCCTGCGGTCCAGGCTCAGAAGGTCGAAGACCCGGTGCTGGTCGAGGTGGTCGCCCATCTCCGAGCGGAGCACGTCAACCACGTACTGGGGCTGGTGGCTGTCGAACCAGCCGTTGACCAGGCTCGTGGCCTCATGGACCTCGCCGCGCAGGTCCAGGTTGACCAGCCGGATGACCTCACCCAAGGTCCCGATCTGGTCCACCCTCATGTTCCGCACGAGCTGCTGGTAGTAGCGGTAGGCGTAGGCCATGGCCTTGAACGCCTCCTCCTCCCCGGGCTCGAACTCGACGGCCTCGCCCTTCATGTAGCGCAGGAGTCTCGCGGGCTTGAACCTCGCCATGCCCTTGAAGAGCGACATCCTCCTCGAGGAGATGGTGACCCACTCGCCTTCCTTGATGACCGAGCCTGCGGGGTTGACCAGCCCCTCCGGGGTCAGCCGGACGCCCGAGCGATCGAGGTTGAGCAAGGAAGGAGTCCCGAAGCTCTGGCAGATGGTGACCACGTGGATGGCCGCGGAGGTGATGCTCAGGATCCCCTCCATCTCCTGCATCACCACGGTATCCGTGGGCTCGAAGCCGCTCTTGCAGAAGCACACCTTCTCCCCGCGCCTCTTGGCCTTGAGCGCCGCCTCGGCCGAGAAGTAAATCTTCGCCGACACCGCCGCCCTCGCCAGCACCGGCACCCCGGCGCAGAAGTGCTCGAGGCCGGCGATCGAGGACGAGTCGATGGTGTCCGACTCGATCTGCTTGATGTGGCAGGGGGCGATGACGCCGGTCACGCGCTTCTTCGAGATGATCCCGGCCTGGTGCATGTCCGCAGCGGAGATGAAGGCGGCCCTGCCGGTCAAGCCCGCGGCGTTGAGCTGGAGCAGGGCGAAGACCTGGTGGCGCTCGGTAGCCTCCACCGCGAACTCGATGGCCACGGCCGACTCGAACTCCCGCTCGAGCTCCGTCAGATGCGGCGCGAAATGATAGACGGCCGGGAACGACCGCCGGATCTCGGCGCGGTCCTTGAAGGAAGTCTGCTCGGTCGGGGTCTTGCCCGTCATGATCTCCTCGCCGAAGATGTTGCGGGCGGTGAGGAGCTCCTGGCCCGATCCCGTGCGCGAGTGCCGGCTGAAGAGCATCCCGGCGCAGGCTTCCGGATGCCGGACGGAGCAGACCATCTTCTGCATGATGATGGCCGGGTACTGCTTCTTCCCCCGGGAGAGGGTCAAGAGGAGGTCCTGGTTCTCCTCGAAGTAGCGCAGGCCTTGGCCTGCGATGAAGCCCGCCTGGTAGAGGGGGTCGTCGAGGAGCCTCGGGTCGGCCTTCTGCAGGAGCTCCGACACGCGGCCGACCATCTCCGCGAGGTCCGAGGGCTCGTGCTGGGGCTTGAAGCGGCCCTTCAAGGCGGCGTAGCCCTCGCGGTCGGCGAACATGAGCAGGTTCCTCATGTTGTTGAGGTACATCCTGGAAGCGGCCTCTGCGCCGAGGAACTCCCGCAGGCCAGGCAAGGCGCCTTGAGTGATGCCGACGTTGAGGTAGGTGGGCATGACGCCCGGGTAGTAGTTCGGCATGGCGAAGCGCATGGCGAACACCAGGGGGTCGTAGTCCCCGTCGAGGCGCCGGCCGGTCAGGTTCTCGAGCGCCTCGAGCGCCCGGGCCAGCTCCCGCTGGAAGACCTCCTCCCCCTCGGTGTAGGCCTGCGTCGTGAGGATGACGAAGTCCGGGACCGGATAGCCGAGGCGGCAGAGCTTGAGCAGGATGGAGCCCTTGTGGCTGACGCCGTCGATGTGATGCTCGGCCTCGCTGATGGAGGACACGAGATAGGGGCTCTCAGCCGCCTGGACCTTCCTTCGGCGCTCGAGGTAGACCTTGTAGCGCTGGGCCCCGATCTCGTCCAAGCCCTTGCGCGCCGCCTCGCCGCCCGCCCTGGCCCGGAGGATGGTCGCGAGGTACTCCCGCGCCATCCGCGAATTCTCCTGGTAGAGGAAGGGGAGGTCCACGCTCCTGATCGAGATCTCCTCCGCCGGGCCATTCTCCGGCTCGAACACCACGGCCGGGGCCACGAAGCCCTGCAGGGCCGAGCGCCCCTCCTTGGAGCCCGGCTGGCGCGAGCCGATGTCGTGGATGAGGGCCCGGAGGCTGAGGAAGGTCCCCCGGGCCATGAACTTGCGCACATCGATCGCCTCGGCCTTCATGCCCAGGGGCTCACTCCCGGGCGGAGCCGAACCGCACGGTGAGGGAGACGACGGCCATGATGCCCATCTTCTCGTACGGCAGGAAGGCCAGGTCCACGTAGTAGTTGTCGAGGATCCGGACCCCGAAGCTGCCCGTGATGTCCGGGCCCTCGGAGGAGTATTCGTCGCGCACCTTGTAGCCGATGCGCAGGGCCAGAAAATCGCAGACCCCTGCCCCGCGCAGGCGCAGCTCCGAGCCGAACGCTCCCTGCATATCCTCGTCGCGGACGTGCCGGGCCTCAGCGGACACGATCAAGGCGTCCACGAAGCCGTCGGTGGTCACCCGGTAGCTGGCCCCGTACTTCACGGTCATGGGCAGCGGAATGGTGTCTTGGGAGAGCTTCAAGCCCGGGCCCATCTCCTTGACCGCGGCGCCGATGCGCAGGCGGGAGTAGTCGTACAGGAGCCCGACGTCGAAAGCCGGCGCGGCGCCGATGCGCGTGTCGAGGCTCTCGCGCACGATCTTGCCGCCCACGCCGAACTTCAGCCCGTACCCGAGGTCCCTGGCGAGGGCCAGCTCGATCGCCATGCCCGTGCCCATGTAGGTCCCGATCTGGGCGCCGGTGTCGTCGGTCTTGGTGAGAGGCCCGACGTTCATGTAGTTGAAGCCCGCGGCCGCGGTCCACCGTGGGGGGAGGGGATGCGCGTAGGTGGCGTCATGGTAGGCCACGTCCATCGGGGCCCGGACATAGTCGAGGCCGGCCTCTTTGCGGTCGACCTGGGCCAGGCCCGCCGGATTGTGATAGAGGGCGGAGTGGTCGTCCGCCACGGCCACGAAGGCGCTGCCCATGCCCATGGACCTCGCAGACGTGTCCATCTGCAGGAAGTTGGCGGCCGTGCTCCCGCCCGCCAGCGCCCAGCCGGGCGCGAACGCGCCCGCCAGGAGAAGGACCCCCGAGAGCCGCAGGAAGGCGGCCCTCACCAGAACACCCCGACCTTCGTCTTCTTCGCGTCCTTGTTCGAGGCCCGGACCACGACCATGTAGACGCCGCTGGCCACCTTCTCGCCGGAATCGTTGCGGCCGTCCCAGACCCCCACCTTGTAGGCGCGGTTCGCCATCGTGACGGTCCCGCGGCTCTCGTCGAGCGTGCGCACGAGCTTGCCGCCGACCGTGAAGACCTGGATCTTGACGTCCTTCGCGTCATAGGGGATGTCGACGAACCGGATCTGCCCTCCCTCGGAGAGCCTCGCCGGGTTGGGATAGGTCCGGACAGCCTCGAGGTCGGCCTTCACCGGCATCTCGACATAGTCCGTTCCGCAGGTGAGAGTCCTGGAGTCGTCCGTCCCGGCGATGTCGCTCACGAAGACGCGCGTATCGGTACCGTCATACTTCTTGCTGTTCGGGGTCGAGTCGGAGCCGAACAGCTTCCCTGAAGCGTAGAAATCCCCGGCATCCGCGTAATCAAGATTATTCTCTATCTCTTCGAGTCCGTCGGCCTCCATCAACCGCAGCAGCTTGTGCTCGGCGTAGGAATTGTCATAAAGAAAATCGTTTCCGTTCCCATCCAGACGCGCATCGACGTGCCAGATGACGAGGCCGCTGCCGGGCAGGCCCTGGTCATTGCCGGCCTGGGTGCGATTCTGCACCATGAAGTACTCTTCAAAGGCGTTGCTGGGGTCCGAGCTGGGCATGATCTTCACGGCGTCGGCATAGGAGGCCGCGGGACGCAGCGTCACCGCGAGGCTGCCGGAGGGCACATTGGCCGGCGCAAGCCATTCAAGCATCCATTTGCTGAAAGCGTTGTGATCTCCGTAAGAATGCATCATGTCCAGCCCGCCGACACCGCCATCGGGCCCTACGGAATCATCATAATCATAGTAGTCGGGCAGTCCCAAGGCATGGCCGGTCTCATGGATGAGGGTGTCCGGCCAGAAAGTCCCGCCGCTTGGGCTCGACTCCCATTGCCAGGAGTAGCCGGCCAGCGTCTTCCCATCCACCGTATAACCCAGGGGGGTCGCCGCGTTCTGCCAAGTCGTCATGTACCCCCACCAGAAACTAGCCCATGCGCCGGCAGGCCCGGTCCAGATGACGGCGAAATAGTCGATCTTCCCGTCGCCGTTGTTGTCGTACACCGAGAAGTCATGCCCGCCGGCGTCGAAAGAGTCGATAGCATCTTCAATCAGCCCCTCTCGGCCCGCGTCCGTCTCCGCGATTGCAGACCTGGCCGCGCCCGTGTTATACCACCCAAGCGTGGCGCCTTGGAGCGTCAACAGTCCGTAAGAAGACCTGGTGTAGAATTCTTTGAGGCTCTCATACGGGTAATTCCCGTTGCCGTCCCCGAAGACCTTGTCGTCGACCTCAGCCTGCGTGTTGGACTCAGCCATGTCGCTGAACCTGATGAGAAGTACGAACATCTTGACCGGGCCGGTAGTCGGCATCCCCTGCCATGCCGGCGGAGGAGCCATGACCTGTATCTGCTCAGGAGTATATCCCTGCTGACGCAAGGACCTAATCCGCAGCCTCCGCTTCATCCGCGCCGCTGCGTCGCGCGAGAACTTGTGATTCCCTATTGCCCGGGCGTCTGCTCGCCTTTTCTCAAGGGTCCCGTCTTTGCGATACTGCTCGATTTGTTCCGCGGTTGGGCGCTCCAGCCCGAATCCAGGGACGGCATTCCAGAACAACATGGAAGCGCATAGAAAACGTGCAATCATGATTGCCCACAATACCTAAAATGGGGGACTTTCCGCAAGACCAGGTCTTGCCCGGCTCGACGCAATTTGCTCTCATGAGAGGCGAGAGGAACCAGCTCATCTCGGAGATCCAAGATGCCAAGAATCGTCAAGTGCGGATTGATCCAGTGCGGCCTGCCGGTCCATGAAGGGGAGGGGAGCGTCCAGGAGATCAAGGACGCGATGATCAAGAAGCAGCTGGGGTTCGTGGAGAAGGCCGGCAAGAAGGGGGTCCAGGTGCTCGCCCTGCAGGAGATCTTCTCGACCCCGTATTTCTGCCCCTCCCAGGACGCCAAGTGGTACGCCACGGCCGAGTCCGTGCCGGGCCCTACCACGGAGAGGCTCTCCAGATTCGCCAAGAAGCACCGCATGGTCATCGTCGCGCCCTTGTACGAGCGTCTCACGGCCGGCGTCTACTACAACACCGCCGCGGTCTTGGACGCCGACGGCAGGTATCTCGGGAAATACCGCAAGATCCACATCCCCCAGGTCGCGGGCTTCTGGGAGAAGTTCTTCTTCAAGCCCGGCAACCTGGGCTACCCCGTCTTCGAGACGCGCTACGCCAAGGTGGCGGTCTACATCTGCTACGACCGACATTTCCCGGAGGGCGCGAGGGCCTTCGGGCTCCGCGGAGCCGAGATCGTGTTCAACCCCTCGGCCACGGTCGCGGGCCTCTCCCAGCATCTCTGGAAGCTCGAACAGCCGGCGCACGCGGTGGCCAACGGGTACTTCATGGGCTGCATCAACCGGGTCGGCGCCGAGAGGCCGTGGAACGTCGGGAAGTTCTACGGGCACAGCTACTTCGTCACCCCCCGCGGCGAGATACTGTCGGAGGGCGGCGAGGACGAAGACGAGCTCGTGACGGCCGACATCGACCTCGACAAGATCGACGAGGTCCGCAACACCTGGCAGTTCTACCGCGACAGGCGTCCCGAGACCTACAAGGACCTGGTGGAGCTGCTTCCATAAATGGGGGACCGATGACCGAGCATAGCGAGGAAATGGTAGATTCCGAGGTCGTGGGAAGGAAACCATGAAAAGCAAAGAGATTTCGGCTCGCAAACCAGCCCAGGCAGCCTCGGCCGAGGCGTGCCGCAACGCCCTGGTCGTCAAGGGCGGGACCGTGTTCACGGCCTCGGACACCTTTCAGGCCGACATCCTTGTCCGGGGCGGCAAGATCGCCGCCATCGCAGACGTGATCGCCTACCCTGGAGCCCAGGTCGTGGACGCCTCAGGGCTCGAGGTCTACCCGGGCGGGGTGGACGTGCACACCCATTTCGAGCTGCCATTCATGGGCACGGTCTCGGCCGACGATTTCGAGAGCGGGACAATCGCCGCGGCCTGCGGGGGCACCACGACCATCATCGATTTCGTGATCCCTTCCAAGGGCCGCGGCCTCCTGGAGGCGCTGGAGACCTGGAGGGGCAAGGCCGCGGGCAAGGCCGCGGTGGACTACGGCTTCCACATGGCGCTGGTGGAGTACGACGACAGGGTCGCCTCGGAACTCCCGGAGGTCGTCCGGGAGGGGATCACCAGCTTCAAGTGCTTCATGGCCTACAAGGGCGCCTTCATGATGGACGACTCCCAGCTGCTCGACGTCCTGGCCGCGGCCACGAGGGTCGGCGGCCTGGTCTCCGTCCACGCCGAGAACGGCGACATGCTGGTCAACATCATGGCGCGCCTGCTCAAGGAAGGCAAGACCGGGCCGGCGTACCATCCCGTGGGCCACCCCGCGGCCGCGGAGGGCGAGGCCGCGCACCGCGCCATCGCGCTCGCGAAGACGGCGGGCGCGCCGCTCTACTTCGTGCATCTCAGCTGCAACGAGGCGCTCGAAGAGGTCAAGGCCGCGCGTCTCGCGGGGCAATGCGTGCTCGCCGAGACCTGCCCGCAATACCTGCTCCTCGACGAGAGCCTCTACCGCAAGAACGGCTTCGAGGCGGCCAAGTGGGTGATGTCGCCGCCGCTCAGGGACAAGTCCAACCAGTGCAAGCTCTGGCAGGGCCTGGCCGACGGATTCATCCAGGGCGTGGCCACTGACCACTGCTCGTTTCGGTTCTCGGGCCAGAAAGACATGGGAAAAGACGACTTCACGAAGATCCCCAACGGGATCCCGGCCGTCGGGGACAGGGTGAACCTGCTCTACACCTACGGGGCGCAGAAGGGGAGGCTGAGCCGCAACCAGTTCGCCGCGGTCACGGCCACCAACCCGGCCAAGATATTCGGCCTCTACCCGCAGAAGGGGACCATCGCGATCGGCTCCGACGCGGACCTCGCGCTCTTCGACCCGAAGAAGAAGGGGGTCATCTCCAAGGAAACCGCCCGCCACCGGGTCGACTACTCGGCGTTCGAGGGATTCGAACTCGAGGGATCGGCGACGGTCGTGATCTCAAGGGGCGAGGTCGTGGCGAAGGACAACGTATTCGCCGGCCGCAAAGGCCGGGGAGCCTACGTCAGAAGGAAGGAATTCGACGGCGGGGCATGGAGGTAGCGCGATGAAGGTCGAAACGGCGAAAAGCGTCGACATCACCAGGAAGTACAAGGAGTTCCTCTACCCCAGCGTCATCACCTACTACCAGGAGCCCCTGGCCCTGGCGGCCGCCAAGGGCTGCAGGGTCAAGGACGCCGATGGCCGGGAGTACCTCGATTTCTTCGGGGGAATCCTGACCGTGTCCGTCGGGCATTGCCACGAGAAGATCACGAAGGCCGTGGCGGACCAGCTCAAGAAGCTGCAGCATGTCTCCACCCTCTACCCCACCCAGCCGGCCGCGGACCTGGCCCAGCGGCTCGCCGGGATCTGCCCCGGGGGCTTGAAGCGCAGCTTCTTCACGAACTCCGGCACCGAGGCCGACGAGACCGCGGTGCTCACGGCCCAGCATGCCACGGGCAACGCCGAGGTCATCGCGCTCAGGCATTCCTACTCCGGCCGCTCGGCCATGGCCATGGGCCTGACCGCGCACGCTCCCTGGAGGATCTCGAAGACCCTCCTGCCCGGCATCAAGCACGGCCACGCGCCCTACTGCTACCGCTGCCCATTCAAGCTGGAGTACCCGTCCTGCGACCTGGCCTGCGCCAGGGACCTGGAGGAGCTCATCTTGACCGAGACCTGCGGCCGCGTGGCCGCGTTCCTCGCCGAGCCCATCCTGGGCGTCGGAGGCTTCGTGGTCCCGCCCAAGGACTACTTCAAGGTCGCCGTGGACATCGTGCACCGGTACGGCGGCCTTTTCATCGCGGACGAGGTCCAGACCGGCTGGGGCCGCACGGGCGGGAAGTGGTTCGGCATCGAGCATTTCGGCGTGGCTCCGGACATCATGACCTCGGCCAAGGGCATGGCCAACGGCATCCCCATCGGGTGGACCGCGACCACGGACAGGATCGCCGAGGGCTTGAAGGGCCTGACCATCTCGACGTTCGGGGGAAACCCCGTATCGTGCGTCGCGGCTCTCGCCACCATCGACGCCATCGAGAGCGAGGGCCTGCTCTCCGGCGTCGAGAAGATGGGCGCCCTCCTGCGGGGGCGCCTGCTCGAGCTCAAGGAGGATTTCCCCTGCATCGGAGACGTGCGCGGCATGGGCCTGATGCTCGGGGTCGAGCTCGTCTTGGACAGGAAGACCAAGGCCCCGGACCCGAAGACCGTGCTGCGGCTCTTCGAGGAGACGAGGAAGGAGGGGCTCCTGATCGGCAAGGGCGGCCTCTACGGCAACGTGCTCCGGATCAGCCCGCCCATGCTTGTGACCCGCGGCGAGGTGGAGGAAGGCGCCAAGAAGCTGCGCAAGGCCTTCGAGCGGATCTAGGAGGCATTCGGATGACCGCGACGGACGGCAGGCACGGATTCTTCGGGAGGCTCTTGAGCGTCGACCTCTCGACGGGGACGTCGCGGGTCGTCGAGTTCGGGACCGCGGACGCCCGCAAGCACTTCCTCGGGTCGGGCCTGGCGGCGAAGATCCTGTACTACGACTTCCCCAACGACATGGACCCGCTCGACGAAACGGCGCCGCTCCTCTTCATCTCCGGCCTGTTCACCGGAGGGACCCTTCCCGGCACGTCCAAGCTCAGCGTCTGCGCGAAATCCCCCCTCACGGGCATCTGGAACGAGGCCACCGTGGGCGGGCACTGGCCGGCGGAATTCCGCAAGACCGGCTTCGACGGCGTCATCCTGACCGGGCGATGCCCCGAGCTCTCGATCCTGCACATGACGAAGGCCGGCGTCGCGTTCCAGCCGGCCGCGGGCTTGGCCGGCAAGGACGCCTACGAGGCCGGCTCGGCGCTCACGGCCAAGTTCGCGGGCCGCGCGAAGGTCGCCGTGATCGGGCCGGCCGGGGAGGTTGGGCTCCCCATCGCCTCGATCATGTTCGACCCGCCGATCACGCGCGTCGCGGCGCGCTCCGGCATCGGGGCGGTCATGGGCGCCAAGAGGATCAAGGCCATCGTCGTCGAGGGCGACCCCTCCGTCCATTTGCCGATCGCCCGCCCCGATGAGCTCAAGGCCGAGCTGAAGGCGGACATCGAGGAAATCAGGAAAAACACCGTCGGGCTCACCAATTTCGGCACCTCCGGCGGGGTCGAGGCCGTGGAGAAGTACGGCGACCTGCCGATCAGAAACTGGCAATTGGGGTCCTGGCCGGAGGGAGCCAAGAAGATCTGCGGCCAGGCCATGCAGCCCCTCATGCTCGACAAGCATTACTCCTGCTACGCCTGCCCGATCCGGTGCGCCAAGATCTACAAGAACGACCGGCTCGGGCTCCACGGCCACGGCCCCGAGTACGAGACCATAGGCATGCTCGGCGCGAACTGCCTCAACGACGACCCGGAGGCTCTGGCCGAGGCCAACGAATGGTGCAACCGGTACGGCATCGACACCATCTCCGCGGGCGCCATCGCCGCCTTCGCCATCGAGGCGTACGAGCGCGGCATCATCACGAAAAAGGACACGGGCGGCCTGGGGCTGGGCTGGGACGGCAAGACCGTCGTGGCGCTCGTCCACAAGATCGGGCGCCAAGAGGACATAGGCCTGACCCTGGGCCTGGGCGTCAAGAGGGCTGCGGAGAAGCTCGGGAACAACGCCTCCGAGCTCGCGGTCCACACCAAGGGCCTCGAGTACCCCGCCCATGATCCGAGAGGGCACGTGGGCATGGCCCTCAACTACGCGACGGCCTGCCGCGGCGCCTGCCATCTCGAGGCCCTCACCTACTTCCTGGACCGCGGCATCCCGGCGGCCGACTTCGGCTACACGACCCCGCCGAACCCGCACCTCTCGTCGGACAAGCCGCCCATCGTGGTCAACATGCAGAACTACCTCTCGGTCTTCAATCCCCTGGGCATGTGCAAGTTCCTGTTCGTCGGGCGGGTGGGGCCCAAGAAGATCGCCCGGTGGCTGCAGCTGGTGTGCGGCTGGGACGCTACGATGGAGGAAGTCCTGCTCACGGGCGAGCGCCTCTTCAACCTCAAGAGGATGTACAACGTGAAGCTCGGCGTGAGCAGGAAAGACGACATCCTCCCGCCGCGGCTTTTCGCCGAGGCCAAACCCGATGGCTCGGCCAAGGACGTGCTCCCGGACCTCGGGAGCATGCTCCACAGGTACTACAAGCTCAGGAGCTGGACCGCGGACGGCATCCCGACGAAGGAGAAGCTCGCAACGCTCGGCATCGAGCAGGCGGCCTGCGCCAAGGCCTATGCGCGGCGCTAAGAGGAGCGCGCCGAAGCGGCGGAAAGCCGCGGTCGAGTATAGCATCCTCGCGCACGCCAATCTGAGGCACTACCTTCCCGGAGCGGACGCCTCGGCCCGGGTCGAGGCGGCCCGGCCCCTGACGGCCCGGGCGCTGCTCAAGAGGCTCGGGATTCCCGAGGGAGAGGTCATGGCGGTCACGGTCGCGGGCGAGCCCGTGAAGTTCGACCGCGTCCTCGGGAAATCCTGCGCCGTCGAGATCTTCCCAGTTCTCGCGGGCGGCTAGGACGCGCAAGGGGCGAAAGGAGCCATGGACAAGGTCGTCAAAAGCTCGGACGAGGCGGTGGCCGACATCGGAGACGGCGCGGTCGTCATGTCCGGGGGCTTCGGCCTTTGCGGCATCCCGGAGAACCTCATCCGCGCGCTCGTAGCCAAGGGATCGAGGAACCTCACGATCATCGCCAACAACCTCGGCTCGACCGACTCCAAGGACGGCAAGATATACGGCGTGGGACTCCTCGTCCGCAACGCCCAGGTCAGGAAGTTCATCGGCTCCTTCCCCGGGCCGATCGCGAAGTTTCCGTGGTTCATGGAGCCATACAGGTCCAAGGCGCTCGAGCTTGAGATCATCCCGCAGGGCACCCTGAACGAAAGGATACGGTGCGCGGCCGCGGGCCTGGGCGGGTTCTACACGCCCACCGGGGTCGGCACGCCCATCGAGGAAGGCAAGGAGAAGCGCGTGCTCGGCGGCCGCGAGCACATCCTCGAGCTTCCCCTCCACGCGGATTTCGCGCTCGTCAAGGCCCACCGAGGCGACCGCTCCGGCAACCTCATCTACCGCCGTTCCGCGAGGAACTACAATCCCGTGATGGCGCCCGCGGCGTCGGTCACGATCGCCGAGGTCGAGGAACTCTGTGAGGTCGGCGCGTTCGACCCCGACGGCGTCCATACGCCGGGCCTGTTCGTCTCGATGGTGGTGAAAGGCGAGAGGTATGAAAAAAGGTATTAGCAAGGGCGCCATCGCGGCGCGCGCCTCCCGCGAGGTGAAAGACGGGATGTACGTCAACGTCGGCTACGGCATCCCGAACCTCGTGCCGGAGTACCTCGCGGGGCGGGACGTCTTCGTGCACGCCGAAAACGGGATCATCGGCATGGGGCCGCTCGCGCGCAAGGGGCAAGAGGACCCCGACGTGGTCAACGCCGCCAAGCAGCCGGTTACGATCGTCCCGGGCGGGGCGATCGTCTCCCAGTCGGACTCGTTCATGATCATCCGCGGCGGCCACCTGGCGATGACCTTCCTCGGCGCGTTCCAGGTCTCCGAGCGGGGCGACCTCGCCAACTGGAAGGGCCCGGGCGACGGCATCCCGGGCATGGGAGGGGCGATGGATCTCGCCGTCGGGGCGAAGCGCGTCGTCGTGACGATGACGCACACGGACAAAGACGGGGCCCCCAAGATCGTCAAGGAGTGCTCTTTCCCGCTCACCGGCCGCAAGTGCGTCAGCCTGATCGTGACCGACCTGGCCGTCATCAGGGTCGCCGACAACGGGCTCATCCTCGAGGAAGTGGCGCCGGGCTTCACCGCCGCGGAGGTCCAGCGGGCCACCGAGCCGGCCCTGACGGTCTCTCCCGGGCTGAAGGAAATCGCTCCCCCGTGACCAAGGACGAAGGCAAGCCCGGCCCCGAGGAGATCGTCGAGCTCTCCGAGGACGTCTCGGTCTCGCCCCTCTACAACCCGGACATCGCCCCGGTGGGCCGGGGGCAGAGGAAGTGGGGCGCTTGGGACATCGCGGCCCTATGGATCGGGATGTCGGTCTGCATCCCGACCTACATGCTGGCGTCCTCGCTCATCAGCGGAGGGATGAACTGGTGGCAGGCGATCCTCACGATCCTCCTGGGGAACGTCATCGTCCTCGTGCCCATGACCTTGAACGCCCACGCGGGCACCAAGTACGGCATCCCCTTCCCCGTCTGCTGCCGCGCGTCTTTCGGCGCGGTCGGGGCGCACATACCCTCGGTGCTGCGGGGGCTGGTGGCCTGCGGGTGGTTCGGCATCCAGACCTGGATCGGGGGCTGGTCCATCTACAAGCTCCTGACCGTGTTCTTCCCGTACTGGGACGCGGCTCCGGCGGCGTTCCTCGGGATCAACGCCTGGCAGTTCGCCTGCTTCATGGCCTTCTGGGCGCTCAATATGGCCGTCTTCCTCAAGGGCATGGAGATGATCCGCCGCGTGGAGGACTGGGGCGCGCCGCTCCTCATCCTGATGGGGCTCGGGCTCCTGGCCTGGGCCTGTGTCAAGGCCGGGGGCTTTGGCCCCATGCTCTCGTCCCCCTCGCAGTTCGCTCCAGGCGGCGCCAAGGAAGGGAGGTTCTGGTCCTTCTTCTTCCCGGCCTTGACCGGGATGGTCGGGTTCTGGGCCACGCTGTCTTTGAACATCCCGGACTTCACGCGCTTCGCCCGCAGCCAGAGAGACCAGATGCTCGGCCAGGCCCTGGGCCTGCCCACCACCATGACCCTCTACTCTTTCATCGGGGTCGCGGTCACGTCGGCTACGGTGGTCATCTTCGGAGAGGCCGTCTGGGACCCCATCGTGCTCCTCGCCAAGCTCTCGAACCCCTTCCTGGTGATCCTGTCCATGCTCGCGCTCACCCTCGCGACCCTGACCACGAACATCGCGGCCAACATGGTGAGCCCGGCCGTGGGCTTCTCCAACCTAAGCCCCAAGCGAATCTCGCTCAAAGCCGGGGGCGCGATCACCGGCGTGATCGGGATCGCGATACAGCCGTGGAGGCTGGTGGCCGACCCCACGGGCTACATCTTCACGTGGCTCATCGGCTACTCGGCCCTCCTGGGCGCGGTGGCCGGGGTGATGCTCTGCGACTACTTCTGGATCAGGCGCTCCGAGCTGCGCCTGGCGGACCTCTACCGGGAGGACGGGGCCTACGCCTACCGTTCGGGCGTCAATCCCGCGGCCGTCGCCGCCCTGGCCCTGGGGATTCTCCCGTGCCTTCCCGGCTTCCTGGCCACGGTCAAGGCGGCCGAGTTCGCGCCCTTCTGGACGAACCTCTACCATTACGCCTGGTTCGTGAGCTTCGGCGTGTCCTTCGCGGCCTACGGGCTGCTTTCGCGCGGCCCCGCAGGCCGGCCCAGCGTCAGGGGCTCTCGCCTCTTCCAGCCGCGGGGCATCTCCTTGTAGGAGATCAGGCCCGTGACCGGGCAGACGAAGCTGCAGATCATGCAGCTCAGGCACTTGTCCCGGGTCTGGCGGGGCCGGCGCTTCTTGGCGTCCCAGTCGAGGGCCTGGCCGCCGGCGTCGCGGCAGACTCGGAAGCACTGGCCGCAGCCCACGCACCGGTCGAGGTCGTAGCGGGCCACGCCCTGGCGCTTGACGTCGAAGGCGCCCGTCTCGTGAAGCTGGGGCAGGGCCTTGCCGATGAGGTCCGGGACGGCCTTGACGCCGCGAAGGGCCATGTAGTCGGAAAGGCCCTCGATCATGTCACCAACGATGCGGTAGCCGTAGTGGATGATGCCCGTCGTCACCTGGACGGTCGTGGCGCCGGCCAGGATGAACTCCAGCGCGTCGACCCAGGTCTCGATGCCGCCCATGCCCGAAAGGGGCAGGCCGAGCTCGGGGTTCCGCGCCATCTCGGCCATGAACCGCAAGGCGATGGGCTTGACCGCGGGGCCCGAGTAGCCGCTGATGGCGCCCTTGCCGAACACGTTGGGCCGCGGGACCAGGTCGTCCAAGCCGATCTCCGAGATGCCCTTGACCGTGTTGATGGCCGAGATGGCGTCCGCGCCGCCGCGCTTGGCCGCCAGGGCGGGCTCGTTGATGTCCGCGATGTTGGGGGTCATCTTCGCGACCAGGGGGACGTCGGTGACCTTTCGGACCGTCGCGGTGAACTTCTCCACCAGGCCGTGGGCCTGCCCGACCTTGCAGCCCGAGCCCTCCACGGTCATGTGCGGGCAGGAGAAATTGAGCTCGAGCATGTCCGCCCCGGCGTCGGCGGCTGCCCGGCCCAAGTCCGCCCACTCGGCATTGGAGAAGCCCATGATGCTGGCCATGACCACTCGGCCGGGCCAGCGCTTCTTGAGGTAGGCGATGTCGAGCAGATTGGGCTTCAGGCCCCGGTCCGACGTCTGCTCCACGTTCTGGAGCCCCACCAGCCTCTTGTCGCCGCAGTGGTAGGCGTGCATCCTCGGCGAGGGATGCGGGATGGAGATGTTGTCGGTCACCATGGACTTGTACGCGACCCCGCCCCACCCGGCCTCGAAGGCCCGCTCGATCATCTCGGCGCAGTTCGAGACCGGCGAGGAGGAGAGCATGAAGGGGTTCGGCATCCTCTTCCCGCAGAACGTGACGGACAGGTCGGCTTTCTTGGTCATGGGTTTCCTAGATACTCCATGATGGACCGGGCCGCGGTCTTCCCGTCCTGGACGGCCCGGACCACCAGGTCCGAGCCCCGGATGATGTCGCCCCCCGCGAAGATCCCCCTGGCCGACGTCCGGCAATCATCTTCGTCGGCCCGGATCAACCCTCCCTTGTCCACCGCCACCGATGGGTACCAGTCCGGCGACCCGTCGGCCGGCTTGTAGCCGATCGCTTCGACCGCGGCCGAGACATCGAGAGTCCACTCGCTTCCCTCGATGGCGACGGGCTTTCTCCTCCCGGATGAGTCCGAACCGCCCAGCCTCGTCCTGACGAGCCGGATCGCGGTGAGACCGCCCTTGGAGTCGGCGACGTAGCCGACCGGCTGGCTCAGAAGGATGAAGTGCACGCCTTCCCTCAGGGCCTCGGCCTTCTCGTCCTCCTCTGCCGGCATCTGGGAAAAGCTCCTGCGGTAGAGCAGGTAGACGTCGCGGCTGCCGAGCCTCAAGGCGGACCTGGCGCAGTCGATGGCGACCGAGCCGCCGCCCAGGACCGCGCAGGCCTTCCCCTTGAAGAACCTGCCGACCAGCCTGTGATCACCCTCGCGCAGGGCGGCCAGGAAGTCCAAGGAGGTGAAAAGCCCCTTGAGATCCCTCCGGGTTCCCGTGAGCCTACGCGGGCTCCATAGCCCTATGGCCAGGAAGACGGCATCGTATCCGCCGGCCAGCAGCCTCTCCGCCGCGCCCTTCTTGGCCACGGGCGATGAGCACTTGACCTCCACGCCGAGGGCCTTGACGTCCTCGAGCTCTTTCTTGAGGAACGCGGCCTCGAACCTGAAGGCAGGCACGCCGTATCTGAGCACACCGCCGGGCTCGGGCCGAGCCTCGAACACCGTGACCCGATGCCCGTGCTTGGCAAGCTCGGCCGCGCAGCTCAATCCCGCCGGCCCCGCCCCGACCACGGCGACCTTCCCCCGGCGCGCCGCCGGCCTCTCGAAGACCTCGCCGTCGAAGACCTTGAAGCCCGTCTTCCACGAGTGCTCGATCAGGAAGCGCTGGATCTTCCCGATCCGTATGGGGCGGTCCATGCCGGCAGCGCAGCACTCCCTCTCGCAGAGGCTGGCGGCGGGGCAGAGGACCCCGCAGGCCCCTCCGAGGATGTTGTTCTCCTTGACGGTGCGGATGGCGCCGGTGATGTTCCCGAAGCGCA
This sequence comes from Elusimicrobiota bacterium, assembly GCA_016209035.1. GTDB lineage: Bacteria > Elusimicrobiota > Elusimicrobia > UBA1565 > UBA9628 > JACQWX01. The sequence goes on from JACQWX010000112.1 coordinate 38,197, forward strand.
GCTTGCGGATGAACGCCCCCGGATCCGTCCGGGCCGGACATCCCTTGGAGCAGGGCGGATCCTCGCAGAGCAGGCACCTCCCCGCCTCGGCGATCGCCAGGTCCAGGCCGAACCCTCTTTCTTCCATGCCGCCGAGATTCTTGGGGAAGGTCACTTCGTCCTCCTGGAACGCGCATCCGTTCTACTACTATAATCTACTACTATAATCTACGCTGATGCGCAAGAGCCTCCGACTCTCGACCTCACCCACTTTTCCCTGAGGGCTGACGGGCCAGCCTGCCCGATTCAAATCATGCTCGGGGTCCTGCCGCCGGTGGGGCCCATCGGCCTCTGCTCGCTCGTCGTGCATCGGGATTGACTGGCGGACGCTCGCA
>JACQWX010000113.1 GCA_016209035.1 Elusimicrobiota bacterium
CTCGGCATTGGACACTAAGCTACTTTTTAAGTAGGTTTGTGTCCAACGCCATTCAACGCGAAAGTCCATCAGGTGCTCCGTCGGAGGTTCCCATCCGTTGCCGAACATCTTTTACGCAAATAGCGCATCATTGAGGTTGAACGCGGCCAGAATGCGACCGGCCTCCTTCTGCGCCTCTTCGCAAGCCGTGTAGAGGGCGTGGATGTCGCCCTCATCCAGCCCGCCCTTGAGTTGCAGGGCGAGGCCCTTGGCATCCGTCTCGAAGCAGATGTCGCCGAGTTCGCTCACCGGCCCCGGCTTCACCACCACCCAGAACCGCTCGATCCTCATCGCCGCTCTCCCTTGGCCGGAGCCGGCAGTTGGACGTCCCTGGCGATGACCGCATCATGCGGATTTAGGCCGCCGTAGTTGCAGTCCTCCCAGCGGACGCGGACCCACAGTTCCCTGCCGATTTTCCTTCCGTTGCGGTTCACGACGTCGCCCCAGGCCGTGCCCACGACCATCCCCCTGGGCTTGCGGCCGAAGCGCATCCGGACCCGGTCGCCCTTCCTGATTCCCCTCGCGGCTGTCTTCATCTTCTCTTGGCCTCCTGCCCCGCCCCCCGGCGGGGTCACCATGAAGGAAGGCAGGAATTCACGAAGAAATCCATAGGCCTGAAGGCCCATTTTCCGACGAAAATCTGCAACGTGTTACGCCGTTCGGGCCCGTATTCGCCCTGCGAATCGGAGGCCCCGGAATCGGCGAGATTTCCGGGAAGATCACAGCCGCGGCCGATTCCGCGGCCAGCCGGGCTATTTCGAGCGGCGCGGCCGGCGGCCCCTGCCGAGCGCGTTGAGCTTCCAGGCGTGAGGCGCGAACCCTTCCCTCGGCTTCTTGTGCAAGAGCCACCAGAGGAAGGAGTCCAGGCCGCCCCATCGAATCCCGCCTGACCGGACCTCGACCGTGAACTCCGTGAGCACGATGTCCCTGCGCTTGGCCACCGTTCAGCTCCTGGCCCCGGCTTCCCCGGCCTTCAGGAAGCCCTCTCGAACCAACCGCTCCGAGATGGCTTCGAGGCCCAGGGCGTAGAAGTTCTTGCCCGTGGCCTTCTTGCATGCCTTGGCGGCTTCGAGCACTTGCGGCGTCACACGGATGGCGCGCAGCATCGGCTTCTCCTGCGCTTGGCCGGCGGCCGCGATCTGCGGCTTGACGGCCGACCCGGCCGCGGCGGGCTTCTTTGCGGTCTTCTTCGTCTTGGACATGGTCTATTCCTCCTGCGTGTGGCCCTCCGGCGAGCCTCGCGCGGAATGAACGGATACCTCGTTCGCCAGCCGAAAGCAACTGGAAAAACGAATCAGGGGGCTGCGGAGTCGGGGACCTGCGCCAGACGCCGCTTGATGTCGGCCAGGGCAAACTCGTCCAGGTCTAGCTCGACTCGGTCCTTCCATACCCTCACACGCCGGACCAGGGCCCTGACAGCCTCAATTCGCCGCCAAACAGGGAGCCCCTCAAGCAGGCTGCCGAACCCGTGAAGCGCTTCCTGCGCGGCATCCACGTCGCAGGGCATGGCCCGGAGGCGGGAGATCCGGCCTCGCAGGCTCCGCTCGGACGCATGCGCTTCGGACTCAAGCAACTCCAGCTTCCTGATCTCCTGGACCGCGGCCTCTATGCCGGGATTGATCTCCAGCAGTTGGCGCAGGTTTCCGAGGTCACGGCCGGCCCGGGCAAGCCCGACCTCCAAGCCCCGTTTCTCCTCTTCAAGGGAGACGGCTGTCTCCTTCGCGCGCTTCGCGGCCGCCAGGACCAGCCCCTCCAGGAAGGGCCGGTCCCGGCCGGACTCCTCGAGCTTCCGGACCACCATCTCCTCCAGCCGCTCGGCGATGATGCTCCTGAAGCCGCAGGGGCCGGCCGCGGCCTGACAGAGGTAGTAGCGGTAGACCTTGCTCCTCTTGGGCCGGCAGCAGCCGGCCAACGGACCGCCGCAGAGGCCGCACTTGGCCAGACCCTTCAGCAGGAAGCCGTTCCTATTCACGCCGTACTCCTCCCTCTCGTGCCGGGCCTGCTCGTCCAGGAGCCGCTGCGCCTGCCCGAAGACCTCGGGCGCGACGATGGCGCGATGCTGTCCCGGAGACTCAAGGCCCGTGCGGCTGTTGACGATCCTCCCCACGTAGGCCTTCCTCCGGAGAATCCTGATCACGCTGTCATCGTCGAATGCCTGGCCGCCGAAGAGCCGGCCGGCCTGCGTGCGGTAGAGCTTGCGGCGCAGGCCCGAACAGTTAAGCTCGCCGGCCACGCGCTCCGCGGACACAAGGCGCAGATACAGCTCGAAGATGCGACGGACCAGCCCGGCCTCCTCCTCGTTGACCGCGAGTTGCTTGTCCTTGCAGTCGTAGCCCAGGGGCGGCAGTCCGCCGCACCACAAGCCCTTGCGGGCGCGGGCCAGATGGAAGTCCTTGGAGCGTTCCTGATCGAGTTCCCGGTCGTACTGGGCGAACTGGACCATGATGTAGGTCATGAGCCTGCCCTGCGGGCTCTTGGTGTCTATGCTCTCGGTCGCGGACACCAGGCCCACGTTGTGCTTCTCAAACAGCTCCACAAGCTGGTGGAAGTCCCTGCTGCTGCGCGTGAGGCGGTCGAGCTTGTAGGCGATCACCGCCTGGACGCGGCCTTCCCGGACCGCCTTGAGCAGGCATTTGACCGCGGGCCGGTCCAGGCTCTTGCCGGACTCCGCAGGGTCGTCGAAGGCTTCCGGGTATTCCTGCCAGCCCCGTTCCTTCTGGATCCGGATGTAGCCGCGGCAGGCCGCCTTCTGGCTGTCTATGGAGGTGACCGCGCCGTTCATGTTCTCGTCGCCCGACTTGCGGGTGTAGATAGCCACCCACGCGGTCGGGCCCCGCTCTCCTGCGATTGGACTTTCCGTTGTCATTGGACCGCCTCCTTGCCCGCCGGCTTGACGCCCGGCAAGGCGCAAAACGCCTCCGTCGAGGAATATATATTCCGGTTGCATAGTCTAACGAACCGTGTTAGGATTTGCGCGCGAAACGGAAACAGGATCGCCCACCGGGACGGACGATCCGCGACCTGAGCCGCGACCCCACAAGACGGTATTTGCTATTCTTAATGAGCGGCGGTCGGATGACAGGGGAGCCATGCAGATCGATATTGAGAAGCTCAACTTGGAGGAACTGCTCGACCTCAACAGGAGGATAGTCCGGCGCATCGAGTATCTCCACGGCCTCAAGACCCGGGCCCACCTGGACAGGTTCGAGGTAGGCGACCGCGTCAGCTTCCAGAGCGACGGCCGCACGGTGGAAGGCATCGTGGTGCGCGTCAACCGCAAGACCCTGAGCGTCGTCACCGGGGACACCCACTGGAGAATTCCTCCCCGGTTCCTGACCAAGCTTCCCGGCCCAAAGGCCGCACTCCCACAGGACGTGCGGGACATCATCGAAAGGGGCGCGCCCGAATGACGCTTTCCGCCCGCTCCCTGCCCGGGCTCGTCCGCAGGGGCGAGTCCGAGACCCTGGAGTTCAAGGAATCCTTTGACGAGGAGGCCATGGAGAGCGTGGCTGCCTTTGCCAACACCAGGGGAGGCACCGTGCTCGTCGGCGTCTCCGACGACGGCAGGGTCAAGGGCGTCCAACTGGGAAAGGAGACCCTGCGGGACTGGGCCAACCGCATAGCCCAGACCACGCGCGTGAACCCCCGGCTTGCCGCAGTGAAGGTAAAAGGGGGCTCGGTCGTTGCCATCGAGGCGGCGGAGAGCGCAGTCAAACCCGTCCCGTGCCGGGGGCGCTATTTCAAGCGCGTGGACAGAAGCAACCGCCAGATGACCGACGGCGACCTCACGAGAGCGATTCTCGACAAGGTCGGCTCCACATGGGACGAGATGGCCGACCCGCGCGTGGGATTCGACGACCTCGACCCGTCGCGGCTGGACTGGTTCCGCAGGACGTGCAACGAGAAGGGGCGCAGGCCGATACCGGAGCAGAAGGTCACGCCCCGGACCCTTGAGAAGCTGGGCCTGCTGAAGGGGGGCCGCCTGAGCCGGGCCGCCGCCCTTCTCTTCGCCAAGGAACCGCAACGCTGGTTCCCTTCGGCCATGCTCAAGGTCGGGCGGTTCCGCTCCGAGACTCTCATCGTAGACGACCGCGAGATCGGGGGGACGATCTTCGACCAAGTGGACTCTGCGATGGGCTATTTCCGCGAGCGCCTTCAGACCCGCTTCGAGTTCCACGGAACGCCGGCCCGGGACGTCATCTGGGAGTATCCCCTGGACGCCCTGCGCGAAGCCGTCACCAACGCCGTGTGCCACCGCGACTACCTGGACGTCAGCCAGACCCAGATCCGCTGGCACGACGACCGCTTGGTCATCATGAACCCCGGCGGCCTGATCCCGCCGCTCACCCCGGCGGAGCTCAGGCGCGAGCATGCCTCCCGGCCAAGGAACCGCAAGATCGCGGAGATGCTCTACTACGCGGGCTGGATCGAGAAATGGGGCGGCGGCACGCTGGCCATCATCCGCGACTGCGGGAAGGCCGGCCTGCCGGAACCGCGGTTCGAGGAGAAGCAGGGAGGCCTGTGGCTGACCCTTCGGCCGGCGAGCACTCTTACCCCCAGTGGGGATTTATCCCCTAGTGCTAGGGGACAAACTAGGGGAAAGACCTGGGAGAAGATCGTCTCTCTGCTCAAGACAAACCCGGAGGCCACAGTCGAGGAACTCGCACGGTCCATAGGCGTATCCGCCAAGGGCATCGAGTGGAACATCCAGAGGCTCAAGTCCCAAGGCAGGCTCAGGCGCGTCGGCTCGCGCAAGGCTGGGCGTTGGGAAGTCCTGAAGTAACCACCAGAGTGCGCGAGAGGGATCAGGCATGGCTCAAGTAGACGAACAAGACCAACGGATAGCCGCCGTCCTCGGCGAGGGACCCGAGCCCGACTTTGATCAGTGCGTGGACAAATTCTGCCGGCATCTTCAGGCGTCGCTCCGATTGCCCTGCGAGGTCACGGGACTCGAGGACTTCGATTGGGAGGAGTTCTACGTCATGGGGCCGGGTGATCCCAAGGAATACAAGGAGCTCCGCAAGACCAAGCCGTCATACCGGGACAAGTTCGAGCTCCTTCGCATCGAGAAAGGCGTCGATTCGGAATGGATGCTGTTCCATGGGGAGGACTTGGGCGCTCACGTCAGGCGCAAGTCGGACGGCAGGGAGTTCTGCCTCGGCCTTGCAGAACTCAAGGCAGTGGACAGGCGCTCGCCCAACTTCCGGTTGATCAACGATTACGCGACCTGGTTTGTCAACAGCCGCTTCAACCGCTGAAGCGCTGTACGGTCATCAGGCGGGCGCGACCGCCCGCATCCGCGCCTGGTCGTTGGTCTCCACCCGGCATCCTCTCTTCTTCAACCAGTAGAGCCGCGCGCGGATGTTGGCCCGGATGTCCCTGCCTTTGCACGAGGCGCTCGCCTTACGCTTGACCTCACGGACAATGCCGCCCATGGTCATGTTGCCGGCCAGGAGCATGGCGTCTATGAGCGGGGCCAGAGGCTTGTCCGAGGCCTTCGGACGGCCGGGCCCGTTGGCCTTGTCTGTCCCCCTGCCGGCAGCCGCGGGCTTCAGGGGCAGGGATGCCTTCCCCTGGCCCATAGGCCGCAGTTCGTAGCCGGCAGGAGCTTCGAACTCGTTGCCCGAGGCCAGGCTCCGGAGCAGCATGCTGTCATCGCGCAAGGCGGCCACCTGGACCGTGAGCCCGGTCAAGGTCAGGTAGCGGCCCCCGACGCGAAGCCCCCGGGTGATCATTGGAGCGGCCCCCCTCCCGGGGCGGACGTCGCGGCAGAGGGGCCCTCCCGGACTATCCCCTCCCCGTTGGCGATGCGGGCCATGGCGATGGGCCAGGCGCGCTCAAACGGAGCGATATAATCGACTTTCCCGGGCGGGGGAACAAAGGGCGGGATTCGAAGAGTTTGAAATTGGCTTCGGTGTCCCCGCCAGTCCTCCCCCCATTCGGCAACCGCTGTTCGGACCCCAAGTTGCGGGTGGTCCGGGCCCCCGGTGGTATTATGCTCCCGCCGTCTTAGAGAACGGCGGGATTGGGACTCCAAGCCTCCCGAACACCCGCCCTCTCCGCGAGCAGAAACCGGCCGAGATCCGAGGACCGCGCGCCCAGGCGCGCAGCCGTTCAGCGCCCGGTCCAGGTCGGAAACCGGCAACTCGTGCAGGGCCACCGCGATCCTCTTCCTTGAGACCGTCACGCGCTTGACGAGCAACCGGATCGTTTGAATCTGCATCTCCAGCGGCAGCTTGTTGATCTCATCCACTAGCGATGTCCAGGGGATTGACGAAAAGAAACGATTGGCTCTCGTTTGGAAGTGGGTTAACGGCATGAATAGCCCAGCTTGCAGCCAATGCGGGGCGCGATACATTTGTGGCGGGATATGTTTCGTTATCGATGCGGCTCCCCCCCATTCTGCCTGCCATTTTTTCAGAGATATGATGCGATTGGCGCTGACTGACATGGTGCAGTATGACTCAGAAGCATCGCCGCTAAGTTAATTTCCGGTCAAGCATAGTGCATTCATATAAGGAAAACTGGTTGAATTTGGGGGCAGCCCCCCGCCGAGTGTCCAACGCCGAGTGGACAGGGGCACGGGAGAACCGTGCCTATGCCCTGTCATC
>JACQWX010000114.1 GCA_016209035.1 Elusimicrobiota bacterium
CGCCGACAAGCCCGAGATCTCCGGGGTGCTGGACAGGGTCGCGGCCAGCCTCGCGAGGTTCTGGGACTACAACCTGATGAGCCCGGTCAAGGTGGACGGGCCGAAGCACTGCGGCGCCCAGGACGCCAAGTGCCTCAAGGAGCGCGTGGACTAGCCGTCCGTCCCGCCCAAGGCCGCCTTCCCGCCAGCCGGAGATGGGGCCAAAAGTCCCTTTGAATCTTAGGTCCTAAGACTCTTACCCGGATTTTACTATTCGGCTATATTAGGGTGAAAGGACGCGACCATGAAGCTCTCTCGAAGGCTCGTCTTGACCGCAGGAGCGGCCTGCGTCGTCTGCGCAGGGCCTACCCCTGCGCTTGAAGCGCAGGCCGCGGAGCCGGCGCCGGTCCAGCTCACAGTCACCTCTCCCCAGAACCAGACCCTGCTGATGAGCCAGGACCCGCTGACCCGCCAGATCCTCCAGCAGCTCACCAAGGAGAACGGAGGCGTCAAGGCGGTCGTGAGGGTGGCCAACGGCCAGGGCGTGGAATTGCGCGTCCCGGAGCTTGGGGCCCAAGGAAAGGACGCCAACGGCCTCCAGCAGGGGGACCCGGGCGCCATCCCGGTCCTGACCCCGCATCCTGACCTCGTCAAGGAGACCAAGGCCGCGGCCCCGACGAAGCGAAAGCCCGCCAAGAAAGCGACGGACCAGCTCAAGACCCTCCAGAAGCAAGGCCGCAAGCAGGACTGGGAGAGCCAGGTGCCAGGCCTGGGCCAAGGTCAAGGACCGGGGTTCAAGCCTGGCGCCTCCTCGGGCGCCAAGCAGCCCGCGCCTGTCGAGCCCGGGCTCTACTGAGGTGCCTGGCTTGAACCCATCAGCTTGACCATCCACCAAGCCTGGCACCTGCGCCTCACCTGCACCTAGAACTTGACGTGAAGCGAGAACTTGAAGGAGTCTCCCAGGTCCCCGAAAGGCACCCAGGCGGCGTCGAACTCGAAATGGTCGTAGCCCACTCCCAAGCCGAACGACGCCCCGGTCAAGCCTCCTGAGGAGGCGTTCTTCGCGCCGTAGGTGGCGTAGCCGGCCCTCATGGTCCCCGAGAGCTTCTTCACCCCCCGAGGCCGGTAGCGGTACTCGGCGCCCCCGGAGAGCCTCGGCTGGCTGTCGTTGGCCAGCGCCGTGTCGAACGTCAGGAGGAAGCTCTGATGGGGCCTGAACCCCAGCCCGCCGTAGAAGGTCACGGGCAGGGGTTCGCTCTGCTTCGCGAAGACCAGGCGGTCGCCCGCGTGCCGGGCGCCTAGACCGGCGGAGAACATCCGGCCGCGCCAGAGCACGCCGGCGTCCGCCGCCGCCGACCCCGCGTCCATGGAATCGATGTTGGCGTTCACGTACTTCACCGTGAGCCCGAGCCCCAAGTTGATGCTGGGGAAGACATAGCCGTAGCTCAAGGCGTAGGCGATGTCGTTCGACTCGAAGGTCTCCAGCGGAGCGTCCGTCTCCGTCACGCCGCGCCGCTCGATCTTGCCCGTGCCGAGGTTCGAGACGGAGAATGCCAGCACGCCGTAGGCGTTCTTCGGCCTCTTGGTCTCGACCCAGCTCAGCAGGGGGACCGCCGCCACGGCGTGCTCGTAGTTGACGCTCCGGAAGCGCGACTCGTGCGTGGCCGCCACCTCCGGCCTCTTGAGGAACCCCAGGCCCGCGGGGTTGTAGTACGCGGCGAAGGCGTCGTCCGCCACCCCGGAGAAGGCCTCGCCCATGCCCGAGGCCCTGGCCCCGGGCCCGATCTTAAGGAACTGCGCCGCGCTGGTCCCCTTGTCCCCCTGGCCGAAACCGAAAGAGGATGACGGCAGACAGACGGCCGCCAGCACGCCCCACAAGGCGAGCCGGAGCCCTCCCGCCGCCAGGGTTCCCCGCGTCATTTGATCACCGCCATCCTGAAGGTCTGGACCTTCTTGCCCACCTTCAGCACCCCGATGTAGACCCCGCTGGCCACGTCGCGGCCGGAGTCGTTGCGCCCGTCCCAGCCCTGGTAGTAGTGCCTCCCGCCCGCCAGATGCCCCAACTCGATCTTGCGGATCAGCTCGCCCGTGACGCCGTGGATCCGGATGCTCGCGTCGCCGGAAACCCCGTCCGCCAGGGCGAAGCGCATCATGGTGCCGCGGACGAGATGGTTGGTGTTGGGGTGGATCGTGGTCACGGTCTTGACCTCGAGGTCGAAGGGGTTCGGGAAGTTGAAGGCCTCGATGCCGGTCCCGTAGAAGGCGTCGCCGGTGACGACGGTCACGCCGGTCTGGAACAGCACGAAGGTGGAGAAGTGGCTGACGTTGATCGTGATGGTGCGGTTGACCGCGTCGATGACCGGGGCGGCCCCGGTGACGTCCTGCTGCAGGACGTAGATGTTCGCCACGGGGTTGTACCAGTAGAGGTTCAAGCTGGTCGGGTCCGTCCCGGAGGAATAGGTCACGGTCATCTGCACGGGCCTGGAGAGCGCCGTGGTCAGGCCCAGCGGCAGCATGACGTTGTAGAAGGCGCTGAACGGATTGATCTGGGGCGGGACCGCGGACATGGCCCGCAGGAGCTCGTCGGGATAGGCCGCGGGGGCGAAGCGCATGCGCCGCTCTTTCCCCATCCCCTTGACCCCGAACCTCGAGAGGGGCTCGGACGAGATGTTCAGCGCGACCTCGACGCTCGACGACGCCCCCACGCCGAAGGCCCCGCTGGGGATGGTGATGCGGCCCTGGTCGCCTTCGATGAGCATGTTCCCTCCCCAGATGTTGCCCATCTGGTTCTGGTGCATGCCGTCGATGCCGGCATAGAAGGTGGCGACGGCGCGAAGCTCGAACTCGGGGTCCTCGGCGTCCAAGGAATCGGGGTCGGCGACCGAGCTCCAGCCGCTCAAGCGCAGGGTGAAGCTCGACTCCGACACGGCCGGGGTGTAGAGGGCGGAGAGCCTCGAGCGGTCGCTCGAGAGCTCCATGTCGGCCAGGGTCCCCCCGGCCGAATAGGTCGTCAGAATCGTCTCGTAATCGTCGTCCGACGCCTTCTTCTGGCGCAGGGGGTGGGTCATGTTGAACTCGACCCTGAACTCGTCCCCGACCCGGCGCGCCTTGGCGAAAACCTTGGGCTTGGGCGGCCGGTAGGTCAGGTCGAGGCCGCGGCTCTCCGACGAGGAGACGAAGACGAGGCAGCGCGCCTCCATGGGGGCGACAAGATTGTCCCTGCGGTCCACCAGGACCAGGGTGTAGGGGATGTCGGGCTTGAACCCGCTGATGACGTACTCGGAGACGGTCCTGGAGTTCTCGTCCTTGTTCAGGGTCCCGAACACGATGTCGGTCATGTCGGAGTTCGCGGCCGCCACCATCTGGACCTCGTCCTGGCTCGGGGCCGAGCCGTCGGGCTTCTTGATCGTCCCGCTCAGGGTCCCTCCCTGGACCAGGGTGATGACTCCCACGTCCTCCGAGGAGCCCTCGACTTTGACGAAGACGGTCTTCGACCCGTAGTTGAGGGAGGTCGCGATCAGCTTGTAGGTCCCTGCCGTGAGCGCCGGTATCTCGAAGGAGCCATCCGGGGCCGTGAAGACCTCGATGTCCGCGACCGGGTTCTTGGTCGGGATGACGCCTTCCTTTTGAAGGAAGATCCTGGCGCCAGGGACGACTTGGCCCTGGTTGAACTGGACGCTTAAGGCCGGCGCGCCCGAAGCCGCGACCCGGCCGATGATGCGGTAGGGGGCGTCTTTCAGAGTGAAGTCCAACACCGTGGTGCAGCTCAGGTCCACCGCGGGACGCGCGACTTCCTCGTAAGGCGGGACGAAGCTCCCCTCGGTCTCGTTCGAAGGCCGCATGGCCGCGTAGACGTCGTAATAGCGCACCACGGGGTTCAACCCGTGGAGCACGAATCCGCCGTTCTTGTCCGTGAGCGCGTAGCTCTCGTCGACGGACTCCCGACCTCCCTCCCGCTTGGAGGGCCGGGCCTCCATGCGGATGTTGGAAAGGGGCCCTCCGCCCGAGCCAGTCACGGTCCCGCGCAGCTCCACCGCCGAGAGGACCTGCGCCGTCCCCACGTCGGTCACCCGGCCCGCCTCCACCTTCACCCCGGGCAAGGTCGTAGGGATGAGGGACATGGCGCCGTTGCGCAGGTTGCCGGCGTTGTTGTAGCCCCAAAGCTTGAGGTCGTAGAGGCCCGGCAGGAGGTCCTCCACGACGAACTGGTCGTTGGCGTCGAGGGCGGGCGCGGAGCAGTCGTCCACGCCGCAGAACCTTCCCGCCGCCACCCTCCGGCCGCCCTGGAACCACGGGTTGGCCTTGGCCTCGACCTTGAAGCCGCTGGGCAGCAGGTGGATGTTGTTGTTCGACACCATGAGGAACGGCCCGGTCGTGCCGTCCGGGAGTCGGCTTTGGAGCGCGATCTTGCCCTTGATGACGCCGGTGCGCCTGAGGTGGAAGTCCTCGCCGGCGAGGCTCGCGCCCGAGAGCTTGACCGTCTTGGACATGGCGCCGAAAATCTTGGGGACGTCGAGGTCGTGGACCGCCACGGCATAGCTTCCATCCGGGAGCTTGTCGAACAGGTAGCTTGCCGCGTCGGAGTTGTTGAAGCCGACCATCAGCATCTTGAGCCTCTTGCCCGCGTTGTCCAGGAGCTCCACCCCCACGGTCCTGCTCATGACGGTCTGGGGAGGCAGGAAGACCGTCCCCGAGATCGCCGAGCCCGCCTCGATCTTGATGGGAGCCAGGGTGGTGCTGGCCGTGACGCTGAAGACCTGTTTGAGCTGGGGCAGCTCGTTGCCGTTGCGGGTGTCGAGGTCGATGTCGGCGTTGTTGCGCAGGACGTAGGCCCCCGGGGCCACCTTGTCGAACCTGAAAGCCCCGGTCTCGGAGCTGATGGCGGCCACGTACCCCCGGAACGGATGCGGGGACATGAACCCCACGGACCAGCCCAGGTCGACGCTCTTGCAGTCCCCGGTCGTGCTCGTCGAGTACCGGAGCGGCCCGCTCAGGTACTCCCCGGTCTTCATGTCCACGGGGATGAGCTCCATGTGCGCAGCTGAGATATTGACGGGCAGGCCAGAGGAGCCCATGAGGCAGTAGCTCGTGGCCGGCGCGACATCCAGGAGCCCGGCCATGGAGCTCACCGACACGGAATAGGTCGCGGACGCGAACTGGACGTTGCCGGAGAGCGAGACCGTGCCCGCGACCGGATAGGTCGGGCCGGTCAAGTCCAGGGTCACTTGCATCGTAGTATTGTCGGTCAGCCCCAGATCCGCCCTGCGCTGCATGCCCGTGGCCCCGTAGGCGGCCTCCAAGACGTAGTTGCCGGGCGCCAGGGGCCAGGACCGCCAGACCGCCCTATCGCTTGAGTACTGCACCGTTGTCCCGGCCGTCATGTCTCCCAGCATGACGGTGCCCATGTCCGGGCTGCGAAGGACCAGGGAAACCTTGCGGAACTCGGCTGGAAGATGCGGGCCTCCGGGGAGGGCCACGGTCGCGAAAAGCCGGGCGTCGTAGGCGTACATCCTGAGGAACGCGAGGCCTTCGCCCCCGGCCACGGCCACGGCCTGCCTGGCGTCCGAGAACCCCCTCATCTGGCTGCTCAAGACCCAGGACCCGTTCTCCAGGCCCGCGAGAGTGAATGTGCTGGACGTCACGGAAGCGTTCTTCTTCAGCCGGACCTTGATCCCGGCGCGGGAGAAGGTGGCCGGGTTGTAGGCGTTCACGAACACGCTGAAGGCGTCACCCGAATCGTCGGGGAGGCCCGTCATGGCCGCGGTGTTCCCCGAGACGGTGATCGTGCCCCTGACCACGCCTGCCGTGGCCAGGTAGAGGTTGAAATTGCCCGCCTGGTCTCCGATGTCGAGGGAGCCGGTCACCAGGACCCGGCTCGAGGCCTCCACATAGCCCTGGGCCAGGGCCCTGATGGTCCAGGACCCCGGGTCGAGCCCGTAGAGCGCGAACGTAGAGCTCGTGGGGTCGACCCCGGCCGAGACGCCGGGGATGAAGGACCCGCCGAAGAGAGACGGGTACTTGTCCCCCCCCTTGGTCGCCTGCACCGAGACCCAGGCCCCGAAGGTGGTCGTGGCGGGCAGCACCGCCAGGCCGAAGACATTGGCCCTCTTCTGCAGGGCGACCGGCTGGTCGGTCGTCAAGCCCCCGACGACCCCGACGCCCGAGACCATGGTAGAAAGCCCCAATTGATAGACCTCGATGTCGAGGTCGTAGGTCCCGGCGGGCAGGCCCATCACGGTCCACGTGCTGGGGATCCCGCCGAAGCCCAGGGCGCCGTCGTCGGAGGTGGCGATGCCCGTCGTATAATGGACGGTCCCGAACCCGGTCTTTGTAAAGTCCGCGTTGTGCGCCTTGATGGAGCCCCATATCTCCTTGGGCGCCGGGGTCGGGATCGACACCGAGACCCGCAGGAACCCCGGCGTCGCAAACGGGATGTTCCCGATGTCCGTGCCAGCTGTCGTGGCGGTCACATTCGACGAGCTGACCGTCAGGGTCAGGAACTGGCCCTGGTTGGTCTTGACCTGCGTCGTGGCCGCGATGTTGTAGGACCTCCCGTTCTCCAATCCGTAGATCCTGAAGACGCCGTTCTCGTCCGCGACCGCGAAGTTGCCGTAGGTGGAGCTCGGGCCCGTGGCGTTGACGTAGGCGCCCGCCCCGCCCGCCATCACCGAGCCCCGGATGTAGGCGCTCTCGGAGACATAGAGCCTGCGGGACACATCCTGGACCAGGCCGTCCTCGACGAGGATCTTCACGAAGTACTCTCCCGGAGGCACTGCCCTGGCCGGATAGGCTACCTCGTCGATCCAGTTCCACGCCACGGACCTGCCTGGAGGCCCGTAGCCGGAGCGGTGGAAGACCTGCGGGTCGAAATTGGCCTTGTCCGTCGAGATGATGACCTCCCAGCGGACGTCCGAATGGCTCAACGCGAAATTGATGAAGGCCGGGAAGCCGAAGCCGTTGCCCGTCATGGTCGTGGTGACGGCGCCGGCGACCAGGGCGCCGGTATCGACGGAGACCCCGCTCAATGTCACCGAACTGCTGAAGAGCTTCACGAACCTGGCCGCGAACGCCCTGCCCGGAGCCCCGGGGATGGTCGCAGTGGCCACGAGGTCCTCGTAGCTTGCGCCCGTGGTGGAGGTCCTGAAGTAGAACGGCGGCGCCGCCACGCCCGAGCCCGCGCCCACCGTCACGACATTCACCGGACCTCCGCCCGCGGCGTAGAAAGTGGCGTTCGCGTCGAGCGCCCCAGGCCTGCCCGCTTGAAGGTAAACGTCGAAGGCAGACCCCGCGGCCGTGGACGCGCCGCAAGCGTCCGTCAATACGATCTGCATGGTGGGCGCGGACTGGAGCGGCCCGAGCGCTATGGGTTCGGCCGGCGCGAACGCCAGCCTAGCCGGAGGACCCGGCGCCAGGGGCGCCATGACCGGCGAGGTCGGGATCGAGACGAGGTTGCCTTTGGCCGAGCCCTGGACCAGGACCTTGAAGACATGAGGCTTGGGGGCCAAGGCCCCGCCCGGCGGGAAGCCGCGATAGACGAAGTAGATCTTCTGGCCCACGGCCAGCGGCGCCTGGGCGGTCAGGAGGATCCAGTTGTCGCCCAGGACGTTCTCCCCCGTCTTCGGAGGGTTCATCTCCACGGAGACCGCGACCGGGGATTGGATGTAGAAAGTCCCGGGAGGCGGCAGGGGAAGGGCCCCGGCCGCAAGCGTCGCGTACCCCCCGAACCCGGTCCAGCCGTCCGGCACGTGGAGCGCGATCTTGCCGCCCGGCGCGATGCCCGCGGCGCTCACGGTGAAAGCGATGGTCGAGGTGATTGGCTGGCAGCCCACGGCCGAGTTGGTCGAGAGCTCCGCCGTCCCCAGGCCGTCTCCAGGCGGAGAAAGCAGCATGCTGGCGTTGAAGATGAAGGTGGACTCGGCCACCACCACGGCGTTGCTGGTGTTGACCGCCTCGGCGCGCACATAGTAGCTCGTGTAGTCCGTCATGACCGAATCGGGAACAATGAGCCTCCAGGCGGTCGAGGGGGCGTATTGCCCGGCCGTCAGCGCCGCGATGGACGACACCGGCACGGCCGAGACGAAAGTCTGGCTGGCCCAGTCGTAGAACAGCCCCGTCGAAGCCCCCGGATTCTTGCGCTGGAAGGTCACGGTCACGGAGGTGACGGCAACCGGGTCCGTGGCCCAGCCCGAAAGGTACCCGCTCAAGGTCGCCAAGACCCCGCCGTTGGCCATGTCGATGGCCACGCCCGGCGTGATCTTCATGTAGGCGAAGAACCCGCCCTCCAGGCTCAAGCCGCCCGCTCCCGTCATCCTCGCCGTGGCGGCCTGCCCCGCGCCTCCCATGGCGTCGTAGATGGTGGGCCCCCCGGTGTTGTAGCTCATCCCGGCGCTCGCGCCTGCCATCCCGTTCACGTCGTCGATGACCTGGATCCCGGCCGGGACATAGTCCTTGGGCCCCGCGGCCCAAAGAGGCAGAGCCAGGACGGCCCAGACTGTCAGGACGGCCGCCGCCCACGGAGATCGGAGCGCTTTATGGTATACTGTCTTATCATGGGGATGATTCGCGTCACCGTAGCCTTGCGCCCCACGACTTCCTCCAGGAAGAAATACGAAGCCTTGTTTCTGGTCGACACCGGCGCCACGGACTGCATGGCGCCCGCGGGCAAGCTCAAGAAGATCGGGATCAAGCCCGTCGGGAAAACTACCTATGAACTGGCTAACGGCCAAACCGTGGAGTTCCCGTTCGGAGGCGCAGCCATCGAGTTCATGGGAGACATCACCTTCGGCCGAATCATCTTTGGCCCGGACGACGCGGAACCCATCCTGGGCGTCACGGCCCTGGAATCCGTGGGCATCATGGCGGACCCCAAGACCCAGACCTTGAAGCGCCTGCCAGCCGTGCCGCTCAAACGCGCGGCTACCAGCCCCCAGGCCGGGGATTAGCGCTTCCAACGTCAGGCGGCGCTTCTTTCTCATCTGGCTAATCTCGACTAGGAGAACGGATTCCCAATGCCCCCCCTTGATTTCCAGGATTGCAGGTGATAAACTGATGATTCAAGGAACCCTTTGAATGAAATCCTTCCCACTGGCATCCCTTCGCAAGAGATTCCGCCGAGAATGGCTCCTGATCGCGGTTGACAAGATGGATGATGTCGCCACCATCCCTCTGACGGGACATCTGTTGTTCCACTCTCCCCACCGGGATGAGGTCTACAGGAAGTCCAGAAACAAGAAGGCTCACCTGCTGATCGTCTATTCCGAGGACACCTTCCCCGAGGGGTATGCGGCAGCGTTTTGACCCGGCCGCGGGAATCATGGCGGACCCCAAGACCCAGGCCTTGAAACGCCTGCCAGCCGTGCCCCTGAAGTAGCCGTCGCCACCCATTCATCGCTCGACTCAACCCCTGCTATCTCCGCTTCGCCTGTTCTCTCATCAGCTCGTCCAGCTTAGCCTTCAGCTCGACAATCTCCCTCTGCTGCTCCTTGATGGCCTCCACCAGCACCGCGTCCAGCCCGACGCATGAAAGCCCCTTCTGGTTGTCATTGGAATCAGAGGTCATCACCACCTCGGGGACCACCTTCTCCACATCCTGCGCGATGAGCCCGAAGTAGCGCTTGCCGTCATTGAGATTCTTCCACTCGAAGCTCGCGCCGTGGAGCCGCAGCACCTTCTCCAGAAAAGAGCCATCCGGCGAAAGGGGTCTGATGTCCTTCTTAAGCCTCGCATCCGAGCAGATGCTGCCAGTCATGCACCCGCCGCCGAGGTCGAGACGGCTCGCGGGACCCGTGGTCCCGATGCCGACGTTGCCGCCGAAGTTGACGCCGGCTCCGACCACGCCGGGCCTCAAGCCCGACGCCGAGACGCTGGAGGCCACCAGGCTGTAAGGCGCGCTGGCGAACTGCTCGCGCGGGGCAAGCGCGTTGCCGCTCACCACCACCTCGATGAACCAGACCCCGCTTTCCAGGCCTCCCGGGGGAAGGGCGTTGGTGGTGAAGGTGGTGCGGAAGATGCCGTTGGAGACCGCGACGCCCTGGACGCCGGTGGAATAGCAGTTCCCGAGGACAATCGCGTCGCAAAGCCGGATGTTGACGCTGCGGTTGCCGTTGACAAGGGCATTGTTCTCCTGGAGCCTGCCTTGGTAGGAAATGAGGTCAGGAGCCGCGGCCGACGCGATGCCGGCGGCGGCGCACGCCAACAGGGTTCCCAGGTATCCCGTGATTCTCTTGCGTGACTTCATAGCGCTCTCCTTTCCTTAATTACCGCGGCATTGAAGGGGCCGCCGTCTTCTGTTATACTGTGGGTATGGGGACCTTCCACGAGCCCATCGAAATCTGGAATCCCGCCAAACCCGGCAGGAAGCTCTCGCTGGACGCCTTGGTGGACACTGGCGCGTCCTATACTTTGGTTCCAGGCCGGCTTCTGCGGCGCATCGGCGTCAAGGCCACGCAGAGCCTCCGGTTCAAGACGGCTGACGGCAGGGTCGTCCGCAGCGGAGTGGCCGAGCTTATGGCCCGCGTCAAGGGAGCGGCCACGCATACCTGGGTCGTGTTCGGCGAGAAAGGCTCCGAGCCTCTCCTCGGCGCCTATACTCTGGAGGGATTGGCGCTGGGCGTGGACAGCCTGCGCCGCAGCCTGGTTCACGTCACCCCCTATCTCGTCGGCTTTCTCCCCGCGCCGCACAAGACGAAACGAGCCTAGCCGCCGCCGGCAGGCCGCATCGTTAAAGCTCTCACGACTCATCTCTCGGTCCTCCTATCTCGGCCCTCCATGCAAGGTCCCCAGTGAGAGGCCCTGAGCACACACCATTATTCTAGCCGAAAAACGCCCTCATTAACACCCCTTCTTGGTCACATCCCCGCGAAGCAAGGGTTCAAGCAGACTGCGCCAATCCTGAACCGCGCCATGGACGCCGTTGATCTCCAGGCTGTCTCCGCCATAATAGACTTCCAGCTTCTGATCACAACAACCGCATTTCAAAAGAAGTCGAGGGCTCTGTTTCCCTTTCCCTTTCTTCTTATAGACCCGGATCCGCGGATATCCGAACTTCTTCGTATCGTAAAATCGATTCGCTCTCTTCACTGATCGTTCCCCCCAAGGCTCCCGCAGGGTCGCAAGGAGCATCCTGCGCAAACCGGTCCCGGCAAGACGGCCCGGGCCGTCATCCTCACGGTCTTCCACGCGAGGCAGGAGTTCCCCGAAGGGCTTCTGCAAGGCGGCGCAAGACCATGAGGCATATTGACAAAATGGCATAAGTATGCTATACTGATATTGCCATGAAGAGGACGATGGTCTATCTGCCGGACGAGCTGCACAAGGACATAAAGCGGCTGGCCGTGGAACGGGAAACGACGGTGGCCGCGCTCCTGCGCGAGGCCCTGGAAGCCCTGCGGGATGAGGACATGGACGATCTGGTCCATGCCCGTGAATTCCTGAACGCCTACCGCCCGGGAAGCGGGAAGAGCCTCGATCGGTACCACAAAGAGCGCGCCGCTCGGGAAAAGGCCTAGCCGAGGCTCCCGCACGCTCTTGGCCTACTCGATCGACGTTCCGCCCCGGGTGGAACACGCCCTCGACGAGCTTGACGGCTCCACGTACCGAAGAATCCGAAAAGTCGTCGACGCTTTGGGCCAAGATCCCAGGCCGCCTAGGTGCAAGAAGCTCGGCGGCTCGATCTACCGGATCAGGGTCGGGGACTGGAGAGTAATCTACGCCGTTTTCGATGACATGCGGCTTGTCCAACTGATCCGCGTGGTCCGCAGGAGCGAGCGGACATACAAGGGCCTTCCACGCGCCTGACCCAATACTCATACTTGAACTCGAACAGGCAGCTCTTGACGCGGATCGCGGCGCCTTGACGGACAGGATTTCTTAAGGTATACTATTTGTATCAAATTCGGTATTCGATAGGGGCCTTTCATGGAAATCGACGCCGGGCGCAACGTCACCCCCATCTCGGAATTCCGCAAGGAAGCGGCGAGCATCCTGGAAAGGCTGCGAAAGACCAGGGAACCCCTGCTCCTGACCCAGAACGGCAGGTCCGTCGCCGTGGTCCTCGACGTGGAGGAGTTCGAGAGGCGGGAATACGAGAGGCGCTTCGCGCGGGCCGTGGGAGAGGGCCTGCGGGACCTCAGGCAGGGGAGAATCATCTCCCAAGACGAGATGGAACGTGAGGCTTCCGGCCCGTGAAGACATCCGTCTTCTGGACCGAGCGGGCCAGAAGCGACTTCCTCGCCATCAAGTCCTACCTCCAGGAACGCTCTCCGCAAGGCTCCCGCCGGGTCGCGAGGAACATCCTGCGGCGCACGCGCCGTCTCGCGCGGTTCCCCCTCTCCGGCCGGACCGTGCCCGAGTTCGCCGGCCTCAAGCCGGACCTGCGCGAGATCATCGTGGGCAAGTACCGGGTCGTCTACTGTCTCGCGTCCGGTTCCGGCAAGACGGCCCGGGCCGTCATCCTCGCGGTTTTTCACGCGAGGCAGGAGTTCCCCGGAGGGCTTCTGTAAGGCGAACTTCCACAGTCCTGCTTCAGTATTCATACTTGAACCCGAACAGGTAGCTCTTGACGGTGTAGTTGTAGGGGTAGTACTCCTCGTATCTCTGGTTCGACACGGCCTCGCCGTACTGGAAATTGAAGAGCAGGCTGAACTGCTCGGTCATGGGATAGGACAGCGAGGCCGAGGCCATGTAGGCGTGGTTCTCGATGGGGTCGGAGAGGTAGGTGCCCTTGGAGTCCTGCACCGGCCGGTGGGGGTAGTGCCGCATCGTCCACTCGCCGTTCACCCCGACCACGACGGGCCGCTTCTCCGGGCCGATCAATAGGCGCAAGGTCGGACCGCATTTAAGCTCGGAGTAGTTGTAGTAGAACCCCATGAACTTGACGCTCTGGGCGTCGAAGGAGTTCTGGTCGGAGGAGTTGTAGGAGATGCTGCCGTCGAGGCTCCCGAGGAAGCGCATGTCCCGGGAGAAGCGCGCCGGCACGCGGACCCCGAGGGCCACCGAGGTGAAGATGTCCTGCCGCAGCTTCGCCGTGAGCTGGCCCGCGTCGTCCACGATGGGCTGGTTGTAGAACTCCTGCAGCACGGTCACGGCGCTCCCATCGAGCACGACCCGGTCGCTTATGGGGCCGTCCATGCCGACGAAGAGCGAGAAGTTGCGGGTGTCGAGCACCTTGTCGCCCACCAGCTCGACCGACCGGGACAGACCGCTGACGCTCATGGCGGCCTGCGACTCGAGGCTGGTGTAGTTGGGGAAGCGCGTGTGGAAGTAGTCGAACCCGAACCGGAGGGCGTAGGGGTCCATGTAGATGAATTCCCCCTCGAAGCCGGTGTTCAGCTTGTGGTAGTCGAAGAGGCCGTTGGACCACTCCTCGTCCTTGGTTTCTTTGAGCAGCTCATATTTGAAGCTCACGCCGGGCTTGAGCCTCCAGCGGCCGCCCTCCCCGCCCGGGGTGATGATGAACCTCAAGGCCCCCCGATGGTCCATCTCCTCCTGGAAAACGCTCCCGGAGCCCACGAGGTCCACCACCTGCTTGGTGCCCTGATAGGAGGAGCTCAAAGACGGCAGGAGCGCCCAGCGCTCGTCGAACTTGATCGCCGGGGCGATGAGGCCCGAGGCGTTGCCGGTCAAGCCCCCTTTCTCGTCCTTGAAGAAATACTGCCCGCCCATGACCCGCAGGGTGTACAGGGAGCTCACCTCCACGGCGCGGCTTGTCTGCGCTCCCATGCCCATGACCAGCGCCACGAGGAATGCCCGCGAAAAAGTCACCGGATCAGCCCGGATTGGATCAGGATCTTCGGCTCCACGACCAGGTCGATCTTGCGTCCGTCGAACTCGGAAGCGGTGATGACAACCTCGTAATTGAACTTCAGCAGCCTTTCCTTATAATCCGCCCCGGAACGGATGTTCTGGAAATCGGACACGCCTGCGATCTTGCCCTGGTCGTCGATGATGTAGTTGTCCCACTTGGTGAAGGTCCCGTCGTCGTAGGATTCGTAGATCTCCTGGTGCAGGCTGGACGCGTCCGGCCACACGGCGCTGACCGACCGGGTGGGCAGGGCGGGCACGACAGCGCCCGTGATGGGGTCGTTGACCGTGGCCTTGGTCGCGGCCTCGTAGTTGTCGAGGTTGTTCCCGGTCCAGCCGTACTTGAGCTTGCCGTTGATGTAGAAGCCGTACTTGTCGAAGATGGTCTGGTACACGTCGCGGCCGTCCACGGAGTCGAAGCCGCCGGTCGCGGGGTTGTAGAGTTGGGAGACGTTGTCGCCGTTGACCAGGTTGTGGTTGACGTCCACCAGGTGCCCGCCCTGCCCGATCTCGACCATGGAATCCCGCGTATTGGACCTGCCGGTCTCGAAGGACTTGAGGAAGTAGTCCGGGGCCGTGTCGGCCCCGCCGCCCAGCTGTCGCAGGGCGACGGAGAGGTCCCTGGGCAGGTCCTTATTGAAGGTGCCCAGATAATAGAAATAGTCGAACCGGTCGGCCCGCTCGTTCAAGACCACGAACTTGAACTGGTCGCTCTGGGGCCGCATGACGTAGCCCTCGACCCGCACCCTGTTGCCGAACACGTCGGTCAGCGCCTTGCCCTGCTGGTACTCGGCGAGCTTGATCTCGCGCGCGGCCGCGGCCTGGACCTCCTCCTTGGACATGTCCAGGCTCATCTCGCGGCGCATCACGCTGTGGAACTGGCCGGAACGCACCTGGGTCTGGGAAGGGATCTCCGTCGGCCGTCCGATGCCCCGCAGGTCCACCTCCAGGCGCTGCCCCTGCTTGAGGAGGATCTGCTGGCCCCGGGAGTCCTCCACGGCCAGAAGCCCCTTGTAGAGGTCCACGCTCGTGCGGCCGCCTTCCTGGACCTCCACCTGGAACTCGGTGCCCCGGACGCTGCACACCGCGGTGGGAGTGCGCACCGTGAAGCGCCGGGTGAGCAGCCTTTCCACCTTGGCCCGCAGGGCCCCCATGAAGAGCTTGACCCCCGTGCCGCGGGGACTCGAATCCTCCAGGGTGAACGAGGCGCTGGCCGAGAGCTCGATCCTGGAGCCGTCCTCGAAGACGACGGTGGCCTTGCCCGCGGAGCCGGTGCGCACGGCGTCGCCGGGCCCAAGGTCCACGGGGACCTTGTCCACCTGAGTCCACTCCAGGGCATACGGGGTCTTGACCTGGACCACGCCGGAATAGTCGGCCAAGCGCGCGGCGGCGCCGACTTGCGTCGCCTGAGAAAGGCTCGCGGCTAGAAGGCCTGAGATGATGGCCAGACGGGCCATATACAAAGCTTAACAGGGCCCTAGAGGAAAGTCAATATGACTTTTGTTACAAGGTGACCTGCCTCCGCTGGAGGGCGTGGCGGTCAGAATTTCAATATCAGGGAGTACCTGAAGGTGTCGCCCAGCCGTCCGAACGGGAGCCACGCGAAGTCGAAGGAAGCCAGGTTGTAGGTCAGGCCCATGCCCATGGCCATGCCGTTCAACCCCGAGAGGTCCCTGTAGTGCGAGGTGTAGCCCGCGCGGAAGGAGGCCTTGAGGTCCTTCATGAGGGGCTGGTCGTACTCCGCCCCGGCCGCGCCGAACAGGCCGGTGTCCCGGTATTTCGTGCCCTCCAGGTTGACCCGCAGGCGGTCCGGCAGGATATGGGCGGCTATGCCGAAGGTGAAGGACACGGGCAGGGGGTCCGACTCGCCGCTGACGTAGGAGACCCTGGTGCCCCAGTTCCGCGCCACGGCCGAGACCGCCACCGGGACCCGGCCGTCGGGGTTGACCCTGTAGAGGATGCCCCAGTCGCTCGCGAAGGTGTCGGAGTGGTAGGTGTCGATCCTCTGCGAGATGAGCTTGGCGCTCACGCCGGCGCTCAACCGCCTGTTGAACCCGAAGGCGTAGGTCAGGCCGTAGGAGGCGTCGGTCGAGTCGAAGGAGCCCAAGGGGTCCGATGAATCGACCGACCGCTTCTCGATCATGTTCACCGAGAGGTAGTTGACGCCCACGGCCAGGACGTGCCGGGAGTACTGCTCCTGTTTCCCGAAAGGGTAGGCGAACTCGATCACCTCGTAGTTGACGTCCCGGATGAACGAGGTGTGGCCGCCCGCGAGCTGCGGCCCCTTGAGTTGGGAGAGGCCTCCCGGGTTGTAGTACGCCGCGTAGGCGTCGTCGGCGATCGCCGAGAACGAATCCGCCATGGCGCCGGCCCGGCCGCCGGCCCCGAGCTTCAGGAAGGAGGCGGCCGACGAGCCCGCGTCCTTGTTGATGGTGGCCCCCCAGGCCTGCGAGGCCAGCGAGGCCTGCGAGGCCAGCGTCACGAACAGCGCCGCCGTCATCGTTCTTGTCATGGTCATAGCCCGCTACCCTTGATGATCGCGATCTTGAAGTATTGGCGTTGCGCCCCCCACACGACCTCCGCGAAGTAGATGCCGGAGCCCACGGATTTGCCCCGCTGGTTGCCGCAGTTCCACGGCATGTAGTAAGTGCGGTTGCCCTCGATGTAGCCCTGGTCGATGGTGCGCACCAGCTCGCCGGCCACGTTGTAGATGTTGATCCTCGCGGCCTCGCGCTTGTTGGCCCCGCTGATCGGCAGGGTGTACCGGATCATCACGCCGTCGAAGGCGGGATGCGTGGTCCCCGCCGCCCAGCCCCGGGTGTCCGCGGTCACGCCCACGTGGGTGATGCAGTCGCCTGGGTTCGGGAAGCCGAAGGCGTGGATACCCTCGCTGGCGATGACCTGCGTGGCCGAGTAGGCCGGCGCGCCGTCGGAGACCACGAAGGTGGAGAAGTGCCAGACGCTGGCGGTGATGGTCTTGTTGACCGCGTCGATCCTCTGGTTCGTGCTCTCCTCCACCCATCTGTTCGTCTCTCTGTTGAGCCAGTAGATGTGCACTTTCGAGGTGTCGCTCGTCTTGTCCAGGTCGAAGGACAACGTCACGTCCGCCTGCCTCTTGAGCTGGTTGCGCACCGACGCGGGCAGGAAGATCGCGTAGAAGGACGACAGCGGGTTCATGCCCGGCCCCAGCCCAGTCTGCTGGGCGCGGTAGGCCCTCAAGGCCTCCGCGATCTCGGTCGGCACCGAGTTCAGGCGGCCCTTCCCTCCCATGGCCTGCGGCAGGAGGAGCGCCAGCGCCGAGTCCGTGGTCTTGCTCACGCTCACGGTCACCGTGCAGGACGCGCACGCCACGGCCGTCGGGTCGGCGGTGCTGTTGTTCTGGGAGACCTTCTTGCAGGCCGGGTCGCCCGGGCTCTCGCAGGCCGCGAAGCTCCCGGGGTCCATGGTCACGTACGACTTCTCGTTCTTGAGCGAGAGCTCGTCGTTGCGCGAGAGCTCGAGGTTCACGGACCCGCCCTCGATGTTGGACACCTTGCCGGAGGAGTGGGAGTCCAGGTCCGCGAAGAAGTCGAATATCTTCTTCTTGAAGTAGGGCCGGCCGTTCTCGAAGTTCTTCGCCGACGAGGTCGCCTCCAGCACCAGGCTGAAGTAATCCTCGCCATCCGCCGCCCGGTAGATCGCCGTGATCTGCCTGCGGTCCAAGCTCAAGGCCTTCTCCGCGCCGCGCAGCTCGCCGGCCCCGCCGACCGGCTGGCCCGGCAGCATGGGCGAGACCGCGTCCGGCGAGGCGACGCCCGACTTCCTCAGGATGACGTCCAGGTCATTGTCGTCGCCCGTCTCGTTGCGCAGCGGGTCCGAGCAGGCGATCTTGATCTGGAACTGGCGGTTGCCCAGGGCCTTCGACCCGGCGGTGCAGTCCAGCTCGTTCGACGGGTAGGTCAGGTCGAGTTCCCGCAGCGCGCCGAGGGCCGGGTCCACCCAGTACCGGCCGTTGGGCGGATAGGCGGGCAGCCCCTCCTTCTTGTTCTTGGGCAGGATCACGATGTAGTAGGTCACGTTCGGAGCGAGCCCCGGGAGGTGGTATCTGCTCACGACGTTGTTCTCGAATTCCAGGGCGCCGACCGCGTACTCGCTGTTCAGGGGGCTCGCGGGGTCGAAGTAGGCGGCGGCGATGCCGCCCACCTCTTCGATGCTCGGCGCGGTGATGCCGTCGCCCTTCAGGATGCGGCCCGAGAGGGTCGCGCCCGTGGACAGCACGAGCCTGAAGTCCGCGACGGCCAGGCCCGTGTCGCCGTTGTAGACGGCGGCGGCCGAGGAGCTCACCGCGACCGTGGCCTTGTACACGCGGTAGCCGAGGCTCGTCACCCGCATGGCATACCTGCCCTCGTAGTTCGGCGGGCAGAAGCCCGCGGTCGAAAGGGCCGGGATCTGGAACTTGCCGTCCGAGTCCGTCACGATCTCCAGGTCGCCCAAGGGGTTCTTGAGCGGCACGACGCAGAACGGCTGGATGTTGACGGCCGCGGCAGGGAAGCCTTTCTTGTCCCCGAACGGGTAGGAGAGGTCTCCGACCACGCGGTAGTCCGTCGTCTTGCCCGCCAAGGCCGTGAGCGCGAAGTTCAGCGTGGTGGTGGACTGCAGGTTGAAGTTCCGGACCGTCACCTCGGCATAGGAGGTCCCGTCCGAGGCGAGGTTGCCGTCGCGCGGGGCGACGGTGACGTCCACCAAGCTCGTCGACGCCCACACGGCGTACTCGCCGTTGGGCTTGGTGAAGGTCTCGACCTTGAGGTCCATGGCGCCGAAGGAGGGCCTGGCCACGACCTTGATGTTGCCCAAGGCCTGGGCGGTCGGGGTGGACTTGACCACGCCCCTGACGTGCAGCCCCTGGCTCAAGCCCCGGGTGCCCACGTCCCGGACTTCGCCGGGCTGCACCAGCAGGCCCGACACCGTCGCCGGCACGTAGTTCTGGCTTCCCCGGGCGAGGAACCCCGGGTCCCAGGAGGTCTGGGCCAGCTTCAAGTCATAGATCACCTTGTTGACGCTGTCCGAAGGGATGAGCCCGTAGATCCGGAAGGTCCCGTCGCCCCATATCCAGACTGGCGCCGCGGCTCCCGCCGCCGTCGTCTGAGCCACCATGTAGGCGCCGTCCACGAACGGGTTGGCCACGGCCTTGATCTCGAAGCTCGGCGCCAGGTACCGGACGTTGCGCTGGGTGATCGATTCGCCCGAGTACTCGTCCCTGAGCTTGCCGATGATGGTCGCGGCCCGCAGCATCTTGACGTCCTGGCCGGCGAGATCGCTCTGCATGCCGGCGGACTTGGGGTCGGGGAACCGGATGGGCCTTCCCGCGAACTTGGGCGGCCAGGAGGCGTCCCGCACGACCAGGGAGTAGAACTCTCCCCCAGGCAGGTTCCCGAAGGAGTAGTCGACCGAGTTCGCCGTCAGGCCGAGGTTGAGGCTTCCCAGATACGCCGTGGTCGAGCGCACCACCTCCTGGCGTTTGTTGTACACCGTCAGGTAGAAGGTCGTGGAGTCCTCCATGCTCTCGTCGAGGTAGACCTTGCCCGACGCCGCGAAGCCGTCCGAGAGCGTGAAGTTCACGCCCGTCCTGGAGAAGGTCGAGACGGTCACGAGCCTTCCGACTCCCGGCGCCAGCACCGGACAGGCCGCGCAGGCGCGCAGGTCCTCCGTGCGGACGAAGTACGACCCTGGAGGCATGTTGCCGATGGTGTAGGTCCCGGTGTGGGTGATGTAGCCGACGCGGTCCGTGACCGGGTTGAACGAGGTCGACACCTTGAGGCCATAGCCCGCCATCTCCTGGCGGATGGCCACCACCCGCGCCAGCGATGCCAGGGAATTCGGGACGGTCGTCACGAACAGGTCGGAAGCCGGCACCACGACGCCCTTGGGGTCCTTGAGCGGGTTCTGCACGGAGGCATTGTTCACGATGTTGGCGCACGGGCCCGCGTCCGACGCCTTGAAGGTCGGGGTGCTGATCTCGTTGATGATCTTTCCTTCGATGGAGTAAGTCGGGAGGGCCAGCGCGTCGAAGTAGACCGTGACGCCTGTGGTCAAGCCGTTGACCACGGAGAGCCTGTTCTTGACGGTCTGCCCCGTGGTCCTGTAGCGCGCGGTGACGTCCAAGGTCTGCGTGTGCAGGTCCGTGACCGTGAAGGTCGCGGTGCTGCCGTTGGCGCCCGCCGGGCAGGTGCCGTCCGCGTTCAGGGCGCCGCTCAGGCAGGCGAACCCCGGCAGGGAGGTGGAGACCTGCACGAAAGCCTGTCCCGCCTCGGCCGGCCTCGCGGAAGCCACGACCTCCACGCGCACGTCGACGTGCATGAAGTCCGTGGAGCCGGCCGGCAGCATCAACACGCCCGCGATCTTGCCGTTGCTGGGCGTCAGGCTGAAGTTCATGCCGCCCACGTCTCCACCGATCGGCAGGAAGGTGCTCAACGGGAGCTCGTAGGACTCCAGCTTGAAGTCCGTCGTGCTCACCAGGTTCGCGTATATCTGGTAGGTCGTGCCGTCGGCCAGGTTGCTCAGCGTGTAGTTGAGCGGCAGGCCGCTCGCGCCTCCTCCCGGTTGACTCACCTCGGTGGAAGCATAGGTGAACGAACTCGGCGACCACGCGTAGACGTTGAGCTTGAGGTCGGTGTCCGTCGTGACCGTATTGATGGTCGCAACGCCTGAGATGCTCCGTCCGGCCGCGAAGTTGAAGTTCTTGTTCGAAACCACGTTGTTGCTCGACACCTCGAAGTCGACGGCATCTTCGAGCATCGGATAGCCCGGGGCATTGGCCTTCAGGACGTACCAGCCGGGCTCGAGGTCCAGCACGGCGTACGGCTCGCTCTCGTCATTGGCCCCAAGCCACGCGCCGCCGTAGCCCACTTTGCTGGTGCTCGACACCGGGATGGCGGTCACGGAGACGAACATGCCGTTCGGGTTGCCCCCGGCGGGGATCGTGACGGTGCCGGAGATGGTGGAGAGCTTCACGAAGTAGTCCGGACCAAAGTCCTGGGACGCGCCGTCCGCCTCGACGGACTTCACCGTGCAGGCGGGCGCGAATCCCGGGAAGCCGGCCTCCACGGCATAGGTGCCCGCCGCCACCTGGAAGTTGATGGAGCTGCGGTAGACCATCATCTGGGTGCCGGGGTCCCACTTGCCGCCGTCGTCGATGCGCAAGCCGCCGGCTCCCACGCGCAGGGAGCCCCAGATGGTCTCGCCCATGATGGGGCTTGCGCACGAATAGCTCGCGGTCGAGACCGCGAGCTTGCGGATGGCGAGCGACCCCCACCGGTCGTACGCGGCGCTCTCCCCGCCCACCGCGCCGGTCACGCGAAGGAAGGGCGGGCTCTTCATGTAGAAGTCCACCCGGCCCGCGTTGGTCGAGACCCGGATGTCGGCCGTCGTGGCCGTCCACGACGAGACCGCGCCGTTTAAGTCCACGTAGCCAGTCGCGGAGCCGGAGAGGTACTCGGGCTTGCTCAAGAAGACGTAGAAGACCCCGCTGTTGGCGATGGGCAGGACGAACTCGCCCGCGCCGTCGGTCCACACCTTGCCGCCGCCGCCCGGTCCATAGGCGTCCACGGCCGCGCCCGAGAGCGGCAGGAGCGCGGTCTTGTCGTCGTAGACGCGTCCCTTAAGCTGCAGGGACGAGACGACCAGCTTAAGCGCGTTCTTGTCCCCGTACCTGATGCCGCCGGCTTCGATGAGGACATAGTAGGTCCCGTTGGGGACGCGCATGCCGTTGTTGATCCAGGGGCTATACCTCCCGTCCCAGAATACCGAACCCAGGGCCGGCTGGCCCTGGCCCCAGCGCTCCCATAACCCGCGGGCCTCGACGCCGGGCTTGAAGGACGCGGAGCTCACGACCACGCGCCACCCCAGATAGGGGTCGCACGCGAGCGCCCCGCCCGCGTCGCAGAGGTTGAAGTTGACGAAGGCCTTGTCTCCCTTGGCGGGACTGCCGGGGTAGAAGGTGACCGAGGTGGTGGAGCCGGCCGCGTCCGTGGGCGAGAGCGTCACGCTCGCAACGCTCAAGGCCGCCTGCGGCAGCGCGTTGAAGCCGTAGTAGAACTTGTTGGCGCCGGGGTCGGTGAGCTCGATGGTCTTGTACCCGGTCGAGGACGAGAACACCCAGAAGCTGGCCGAGGACCGGCCCACCTCGAACTTGAGGCTTACGGGGCTCGCGGTGGCCTTCTCCACGGTGACGAGCGTCGCGGTCGAATACGGGGCGTACCCGAAGTCCGCGTCGTCCACATACTGCCCGGTGGCGAAGTCGTACTTGCGGGACCTCAAGGTCGCGGTCTTGGCGGAGCCTGCAACCTGCGAGCGGTTGCCGCAGCTGTCGTAGACCTGCAGCACCTGCTCATCCGAGAACCGGTTCTGCCTGACCGAGAAGAACGGGGTCTTCGGCACGAAGTAAGCCGCCACGCCGGCGGCGACAACCACCTGCGGCGAGCCGTCGACCAGCTTTGACGGCGCGATCAGGGGGTCGCGGGCCGAGACCACCGTGAAGGTCGAGAGCCCCAGCATGCACGGCGCCGAGGACTTGACCACGATGTCGCCGGAGAGGCCGGCATTGAGATTCGCGCTCAGGGTGACCCACACCGCGGGTCCCTCCTTGCTGATCACGCCGGTCAAGGTCGTGGTCTCGTCCCAGGTGGGACTCCAGCCAGGAGGCAGGAACAGCCCCACTTTCGCTCCGGAGAGGACCGGTTCCGAGGCGTCGGCCGTGTAGGTCATGGTCAGCGTCACGGGCAGGCCCGCGCCAGCTGTCGCGGGCGAGATCACGGCCGTGCCCAGGCCGGTGATCTGGCCCATGTAGTTGATCCCG
Organism: Elusimicrobiota bacterium; assembly: GCA_016209035.1. GTDB lineage: Bacteria > Elusimicrobiota > Elusimicrobia > UBA1565 > UBA9628 > JACQWX01. Next base: position 22,613 of record JACQWX010000114.1, read on the forward strand.
GGGTCCCGGAGCCGGAAGTCCTTGCCCCCGGCCACGCCCGAGACGGGCACATAGACCGGCTCGGCCGCCACATAGGGGGAGTAGACGCCCTTGGGGTCGCCGGTCGAGGGCATGAAGTCGTAGTCCGCGTCCAGGAAACCGCGCACGAAGTAGCTGGCGTTCCCTGGGACGCCCACGTCGTAGCTGAAGTAGCTGACGTCGGGCGCGCCCTCCACGGTCACCGGGAAGAACTCCCGCACGGCCGACGGCCGGCCCGTCATGCCGGCCGTGGGCCAGATCTCGATCATGAACCGCGCCGTGTAGTCGGCTCCGGCCGTGGCGGTATACGAGGCGACGCCCGAGATGTAGCCGAGATCGCCCGCCGCCGCGCTCGACACCTGGATGACCACGTCCAAGCCGGTCATGTTCTGGCCGTCGGACAGAAGGATGGGTTGCGCGACCCCGTCGAACCCGAACAAGCCCGCGTCTTCTCCCGGCGACGGGGCCATGTCTTTGTCGACGTCCATGAAAGCGCCCAGGTAGTAGCTCGCGCCAGGCACCAGGCCGTCGAACAGGAAGCTCCTCGTGCTCAGCAGTATCCTGTTCGCCGTCATGGCGGCCGAGGAGAAGATGGGGGAGTTGAACAGCCCCGCGATGATCTGGCCGCCCTGGGTCCCGCCGTAGACCACCTGCCCCGAGATCGAGCCGGGCTTGGCCGCCGAACCGCTCAGCTTGAGCTTGAAATCGCCGGTCACGCCCGGCTGGAAGGCCGAGGCGCCGATGGTGTAGGGCCCGTCGAGAGCCAGCGACTTGACGATGCGCGCGTCGCCCATGCCCGCGCTCTCGTCGTCGAACGCCTCGCGGTTCCCGTACGGGTCGTAGAGGTTGAGATAGGAGTCGTAGAAGCCCGCGGCCTTCATCTCGATGGTCACCGGCTGGTTGCGCGAGCCGGGGAAGGTGAAGAGCTTCTGGTAGGCCCCGTCCCGGTCAGGGGCGGGGCAGTCCGTTTCGGCGAGGGCGGTCGAGATCTCGACCCCCGGAGTCAAGGGGCTGCGCTCGCACAGGACCATCCCCATCCCGGTCAGGTCGGCCGCCCCCAGCCAGACGCCGGAGGCCGTAGACACCGCGATCGGCTCGTTGGGATCGGGGACCGCGTCGCCGTCCCGGTCGAGGTAGGCGACGATGCCGTAGATCGCGCCGCCAGTGCCGGTCGAGACGTTCGTGAACGAGAACGCCGTGGACGGCGGCGTGTAGGCGGACTGGGTCATGCGGAACGCCACGCTCGAGCCCAGCACCCTCAGGATGGCCCGCATGGGGCCGCCGCCCGCGCCGTTGTACCTCAAGGCGCCTGAGACGACGCGGCCGTCCGTCCCGGCGGACGTTCCGGGGTCCCGCATGAGCATCGGGCCGGTTGAGTAGTACGGCATGAGAGCCGAGAGCGTGGCGGACGAGCCGAAATAGCTCCCGTAGGCCTGATAGGCGGGGTCGAACGTCCCGGTCCCTGTCCCGTCGCGGAACGCGTCCATCCAGTAGGTGGCGGGGACGGAGAGCCCTTCCTTCCTGAAGAAGAAGTCGCCGGACCCGGACGGGGCCCACTGGGTCAGCGTGGCCACAGGATTGGCGAGGCTGCCGGGCATGCCCAGGTACTCGGGCCTGTCGAAGAACCGCACCACCAGGTCGCCGGCCAAGCCGCCGACATAGCTCACCGTGGCCTCGACCACGCCGTAGGTGTTGCCGCCGCCCATGCTCCCCGCGTCGAGTATCTGCAGGTTGAGGACGGTCGGGCCGGGGGCCGCGCCGGCCTGCGAGGCTATGGCCACGGAATACTTGTAGGCCACCGGCTCGCCCGGGTCCACCCAGCGGTTCCGGTCCGAATCGATGAACGCGTTCACCACCGCAGTGCCGGTCGAGGCCGCGAGGTTGCCCAGGGTGTACATGTAGTAAGTCGCGCCGGTCCGCTCGATCGTAAGTTCCCGGCCTCCGCCGGGACCGTAGACCCCCGGGAGGTAGACCTCGACCTGGAGCGGAGCGCCGGGGAACATCGTGTCCGAGAAAGACGCTTGGCCCGCCACGCTGCCGTTGGGCGCGTCCTCCAGGAGCACGTTCGCGGTCACCAGGCCGGTCAGCGGGACATAGACGGGAGCTGGAGGCTCCCCCGCGAAGCCTGGGGTCACGCCCTCACCCATGGGCTCTCCCGCGGCCTCGTCCGGGTTCATGTTCCCGTTCAAGTCCATGAAGGCGCCCACGTAGTAGGTCGTGCCGCCGTAGACGCCGGACTTCGCGTATTCCGTCACGTCGCCCGTGCGCACCACGGACATCATGTAGTCCAGCGTGGTCAAATCCTTGGTGCGGCTGAAGCCCACGTAGATGGGCTGGTAGTTCGCGCCGGCGTAGGTGATCGTGCCGCGGATCACGGCGTCGCCCGAGATGCCCGAGCCGGGCTCGACCAGCTCGAGGCTCAAGGTCGTCGTCGCCATCCCGATCACGTTCACCGGGGTGGACGAGACCCTGGCCTCCATCAGCTGCGGCTGGTAGTCCCCCAAAGGAGCGCCCGGAGCCGGGCCGTCCACGAAGGCCCGCACGTAGTAGTCCGTCGCCGGCGGCAGGAAGCTTAAGGCATACGAGTATGCCGCGCCGGTCGAGGCCGCCGCCACTACGTTGAGGAAGTCGCAATCCGAGCATTCGCGCTTGCCCGCCTGGATCCTGATCGGGCCGGACTGGCTCCCGGTGTAATGAATGGTCCCCTCGATCGTGCCGAAGGCCGGCTGCGACACCACGAAGTCCGCGGGCGTCCCGGGCGAGGGCACGCCGGCGATGACGGTGATCTTCGTCGGGGAGCCGGGAGGGCCGTAGGCGCCGCTCGGCTCGCCCGCGTCGTAGACGCCGTTGAGGTTGACGTCCTTGAACCCGCGCACATAGTAGCCCGTGGCGTTGTCCGCCAGGTCGGAGAGGATATAAAGCCCGGGAGACGGCAGGTCCACGGTCCTCAGCGGGAACGCTCTCGGGTCGGGATTGTCGAAGGCCTGGACTTTGATGGGCCCCGGCCCCCCGAGCGAGCAGCTCACGCCGCCCCTGATGCCGCCGCCGAACCCGCGCACGTTCAAGGAGAGGGTATAGGCCCCGAACTTCAGCGGCCCGGTGGTCACCTGGACGAGGTAGACGCCCGGGGTGCTCACGATGACGCGCTGGCTGGCGCCGTAGATGTTGTTATCGCGCGCCGCCACGACCCCGAGCGGGTCGATCACCACCAACTCCTCCTCCAGGGTCGGGGCGTCCACCCTGATCTCCACATCCGCGCCCGCGCCCACCGACCCGGGCTGGCCGCTCCCCACGTCGAAGCCGTAGATGTCGGCGAAGAAGAGGTCGCCCTTGTCCTCGGCGCGGCAATCGACGGCCGTCAGAGCGTCCGTCAAGACCACGCCCGTGGACACGATGAAGATGGGCGTCGAATCGCATACGGCCAGGGTGCTGCCCGAGACCGAGTTCGTGCCCCAGATGGGCAGGGGATAGGGAGTGTTGACGCCGCCCAGCGTCCCCCGAGGCTCGTACTTGCCGGTCATGGGGGCTTGAGTCTCCCTGAACGGGGAGACCTTGTCGTCGTTCACGATCTCCTTGTGCGCCCGGACATAGTAGGTCCCGGTCGAGAGGTTCGTGAAGCTGAACGTCCCCATGTTCGCAAGGGCGCGCTCGGCCAGGAAGGGCGCGTCCGGCGCCGGCATGGTGGAGAGCCTGATGCGGTATTGCCCGGGCAAGCCGCCGGTCGTCGCGGTGAAGGTGCTCAGGCGTCCGCTGATCATGGCGCCCAAGGACGCGCTCACGGGCATGGAGGGCGAGGAGGCGTTGAGCCCGTAGTCCACGGCCAGGACCTGGTAGGTGTTGGGGAAGTCCGGCGACGGGCTATAGTCGTCGTACCTCAAGGTCCAGCTCGACAGCGCCACGGCGGTCAGGGTGCTGACCGGCGCGCCGTAGGTGCCGCTCGAGCGCCAGATCCTGAACCCTCCGAGGTCGTTGATCGGCGTGTCGTTGATGTTGGTCGCGGGCTTGCCCCAGGTCAGCGTGACCATGCCGACCCCCGCAGAGGCGGTCAACCCCACCGGGATGCCGGGCCGCAGCGTGTCCGACGCGATCGTCACGTCCCTGCCCGTCACCGGGCCGGCGGCCACCGCGACGGCGGTCGGCGCGCCGAAGAACCCCGCGTCCTCGCCGGCGTCGTACGCGCCGTTGCCTGTCACGTCCGCGAAGCCGCGGACATAGTAGGTCCCGGCGGGCGCCGGCAGATAGTACGGCTGGGAAGCGAGCTTGGGCAGCATGACCTTCGCGACCGAAGGCGTCGTGAACAGGGAGGTCGTGCTGGCCTCCACGTAGATGTTGTTGCTCTTCGCGATCGGGGTCGAGAGCTGCAAGCCGTCGTAGGACACCGTGCCGGAGATCGACGGCGCCGCGGCGCCCACGGTCGCGGTGCCGCTCGAAATGCTCGGGCCGGTCTCGATGCCGCGGAAGTTCCGGCTGTAGAGGCGCCACCAGTAGCTCTGGCCGGGGTTCAAGCCGACGTCCGTGAAGTTCGACAGCGTGGTCGAGCCCATCTTCACGAACTCGCCTGGATTGGTCGCGCCCGTGGCGCGATGCACCTCGTACTGCGTGCCCACTGGGTTGCCGTTGAAGCCCCATGAGAGCGTCACGCTGCTCTGGTAGATGCCGGATAGGATCGGCCCGGCCGGCAGGGCCGCCTTCGAGTAGGTGGACACGGGCAGTTCCGCGAACGGACCGGCGCCGACGGAATTGGACGCCGTGATGCGCCTGACCGGGGACGCGGCGTTGGGGCCCAGGCCCGTCTCCGCGAAGAAGGTCGTCTGCTGAGCCAAGGTCCACAGCGTGACGTCCGTGATGTTCCTCAACTCGTACTGGGTCGCTCCCTGAGCGAGCGTCCAGTAGAAGTTGACCCCGTTGTCCGCCGCCTCGCCGCGAAACCCCGCGACCGCCGGCGGGACCGCGGGGGCGTTCAGGGAGATGGACCTGCCGCTGGAGCCCACGGACGAGACCGTGATGTCGGCCATGGACCTGAAGAAAGGCTCGCTGCCGTCCCATTGCTCGTTGCCGTTCTGGTCGAGGAAGGCGTTGACGCTGTAGTCCGTCGCGGGCCTCAGGAGGCCCACGCTGTAGGAGTAGCCGGTCGCGGGCCCGAGGATGTCGACCTTGATGTCGTTCTCGATGTAGTACCCCGGCGTCCCCGGCTCGCCGCGGCCCGCCTCGACCACGACGGCCCCGGAGGCGACGGCGGACGACACCGTGACGGCGCCGTTGATCGCGCCCTTGTCGAGCAGCCGGATGTTGACGCTGTTGGCCGTGCCGCCCACGGTGACCGGGACCGGCGCCATGGTCTTCCAGACCTCTCTGACCGGCGCGCTCGATATCACGGACGCGCCGTCGTAGTACCCGAAGGCCTCGTAGCCGTCGAGCCTCTTGTTGTTGTTGCCGTCGCGGACCGCGGCCAGGAAGTAAGTCCGGGGCGCGGGGAGGCCGGTGATGCTGTAGGCGCCCGCCGAGGTCAGGGTCGTGGACCCGAAGAACACCGTCTCGTCGCCCACGTCCGAATGCGTGGCGGCCGCCACGATGAAGTCCCCCCAGGTCTGGCCGCCGGAGTAGAACAGGGTGCCGTTGATGGTGGCCGCTCCCTCGGAGACGTTCACGTCCTGATAGGCGGTCTGGCCGGCGCTCACGGTCTTGGGCGCGACGCTGTCGCCCTTGTGGCCGGCCTGGGTCTGGTGCTGGGCCTTGACGATGTAGTCCCCGGGAGGCAGCTCGGCGATGCTGTAGGGATAGGAGGCCGGGGCGCCGACCGCCAGCGTGACCGTCGCGACATAGACGCCCTGCTTGACGGCCGCAACGTCCATGCTGCCGGCGACGCCGCCCGAATACCAGACGGTGCCGCTCAGCGCGCCCGTCGTGGACCCGGAGACCGCGGGCTTGACCAGGACGAACCCCGTGTTGTCCCCCTGGCTGCCCGAGTAGTCGTTCATGGCCAGGTAGAGGCTCCCGCCGTAGTAATTGGAGACGATGGCCGTGCTCTTGCCCAGCCTGAACCACGGGCTTGTCGTCGGTCCGTCGGAGATGCGGCCGATGAGCTCGCCCAGTTTGGCGGAGGGCTGGACCGTGGTATAGCCCGCGGTGCCCGCGAACCCGTCGGCATCCACCGGCGTGCCGTTCGAGCTCGAGACCCACACGCCCTTGGCGTCGATGGAAAGGCTCTGGCCCGGGTAGACCCACAAGCCCGTGTAGAAGCCGCCCGTGTTGTCCGAATAGGCGTAGGTATTGGCCATGACGGCCAGCCTCACGTCTCCCGTGCTGATCATGGGATAAAGGGCCGGCTGGCTCGCCATCTGTCCGGCGGACAAGGCGAAGTTCGAGGAGCTGCTGATCTTGATGCCCGCCTGGGACACCATCTGGTCGTAGGGCCGCAGGACCAGGAAGTAGGTGCTGCCGCTCAGGATGGTGTCGGGCGTGGAGAACATGACGACGCCCGACGAAGGCGTGGCCGGAGCCCAGTTGTACGACCCCTTCGAAGAGTCGCTGAAGTCGTCGTAGACGCCGTTGCCGTTCGAATCGGCCGAGACCTCCATCTCGAAGTTCGAGGCGGGAAGCACGCCGTTGTACTCCAGATTGAGGCCGCTCAAGGCGGCGCTGCCGCCCACCGACCAAAGCACGAGCTTGGTCATGGCCGTGGGACCGGACTTGGCGACGGACCCGTCATGCAGGGTCTTGGTGCTCACATACACCGTGCCGCCCGGAGCGTTGGAGCCGCCCGTGATGGTGATGTCGGTCCCGCTGTGCGTGGCCAGGGCGGCCACCTGGATGACCGTGGACGAGCCGAACGCCTCGAAGTTGTCGAGCTGATCGTCGTTGTCCACGTCCTTGAAGGCGATGATGGTGTAGTCCGACGCCGGCGGCGCGTAGAAGCTGTACGCCCCGCCGAAATCACCCGGGTACCAGGCGGATTCGAGCGTGCCGCTCACGGGAGGATTCGACCCCCTCCAGGCGTGCAGACGCACGGGGCCTGCCTGGCTCGTGTTGACCGTGATGTTGCCGGATATGGTGGCCCAGTCCTGGATGGTGATGTCCCTGCCCGTGAGGCTCGCCCCGTTGGCGAGGTACAAGGCCTGGGAGCGCCACGCGCCTGGATTGCCCACTCCGCCGCGAGGGTCGTCGTTCCAGGGCTCGTTGGCCGTGTTCTTGAAGCCATATATGTAGTAGGTCGCCGGGGTGGAGAGGTTGGAGACCGTGTAGCCCACGGCGCCCGACGAGATGTAGACCGTCTGGCCTGCGCCCATGACGCCGGCCTGGGTGGTGATGCGCAGCTGATAGTCGCCGTCGGCCGACCCCGCGTAGTCGAGCCTGCCGCTGATCGAGCCGCCCGAACCTCCGCCGTCCGGGACCCAGAAGACCGCGCTGTTCGGATCGTACTCGTACGGGCTCCCGAAGTTTCCGCCGCTGGAGTAGTAGAAGATGTAGTTCGAGCCCGCGACCACGTCCGAAGCGTTGACGTTGACGGCGGGCGCCACGTTGAACCGCCAGTCATTCAAGTTCAGGTTGCGCGGGGAGGAAGCGTGCAGGACCACGTTGGCGCTGGAGCCGGCGACTCCGTTGAACGACACCCCGTTGAAGGCGTTGATCTTGGCAAGGTTCCCGATGTCCAGGTATCGGACGTCATAGAGGTAGAGGTACGGGATGATGGAGGGATTGGAAACCGTCACGGTCGCGTTCTCGACGCGGAAGGCCCAGCTGCCTCCGCCGGCGACGGCATGGATGTGCGGCACGGGGTTGGTCTGTTCGGCCTTGAGATACGCGGCGTCCCTGAGGATGAGGGCGTCTTTGACGTAGAGGCCGCCGCTCGCGAGGTCCAAAGTCGCGCTGCTGTGCGCCAGGAGAGTCCCCTGGACCTCCATCTGCTGCCACTGCAGGTCCACGGTCCCCCGCCCTATCGTGGCGTTGCTCGACACGATCAGCTTGTTGTCCAGGCCGCCGGCGCTCACGATCCGCAGGGTCTTGGCGTAGGCCGTGGTCATGGCCAAGAGGCCCACCTTCAGGTTCGGGATGTCCCAGTCGCAGTCGTAGGACGAGTTGTCGAACCAGACGGTCTCTCCCTCGAAGGGCTTCTGCCCGGCCAGCCAGTTCGAGTCCAGATTGGCCTTATAGAGGTCGCCGGCCGTGCCGCCCTTCCAGACCTTGGCCGCGGTCGAGGTCATGACCTTGAACATGAGGGAGAGGGCTCCGGAATTGTTCTCGTAGCCGCTCGGCGTGTCGTTCATCCCGAAGTAGAGGTTGCCGCTCCCGGTCACGGTGATGGTCGAGCTCGTCCAAGGCAAGGCCGACCAGTCGGCGGAACCGATCCGGTAGATCATGCGGCCCGAGTTGGTGCTCGAGACCACGCAGGAGCCGCCGCAGGTGTCCACCACGTCGCCCGTGGAGGTCGTCTGCGGTCCGCCCGAGTCCCAGAAGCCCTGAGTGAGGATGTTGACCTGCTGGCCCGAGGTGAGGTAGAGGCCCGCGTCGAACCCGCCGATGTTGGGCGTGGTGGGCGTGCTGTAGGACACGAAGGGGTTGGACGGCCGGGCGTAGAGGTCTCCCCAGACCGTGCGCTTCCCGGACTTGAGAGGGAAGGCCCCGACGACCTGGTTGACCGTGACGGAGACGTCCGAGGGGGACTCGATCGAAAGCTCCATGTCCTTGCCGGCTGACATGCTCGAATAGCTGACCGTGAGGAAATAGTGCTGGGTCGTCCCGGTCAGGGTCTGCGTGGGTCCAAGCCAGACCGAGGCCTTGGGAGGCGTTCCCGCCGCGAAGTAGCCCGAGCCCAGGTCCTGGTCCGTGCCGGGCTCAAAGCCCCCGTTCATGTCGACGTCCTTCCAGACCTTGACCATGACCTGGGAGGCAGGCGCGTTGCCCAGCAGGCTCACCGCGACCGAGGAGAAGCTCACGCTCCCGCCCTCGACCCAGACCGTGGTCCCCATGAGCAGGAAGTCGTTGGCGTTGGGAATCATGGTGGTGATCGTGTTCATCGGCCACGACTGGGCCTTGACCACTGCCCCGCCGCCCGCGCCGCCGCCGAAGGCGTCGGCGCTCCACCTGCGCAGCCAGGTATTGAACTGCGGACCGGCCACGCTCTCCAAGCCCGCCACGAAGACGTTGCCGTCCTTGACCGCGATCCCGACGCCTATGTCCTCGCTGTTTGCAGAACCGTTGTAGGTCGTGGTCCACTGGAGCAGGCCGTTCTTGTCGTACTTCCTGACCCAGACATTGGAGCTCTGTCCCACATCGTCATACTCGCCGGTGACGTA
>JACQWX010000116.1 GCA_016209035.1 Elusimicrobiota bacterium
AGGCTCGTCGCGCCTCCCGAGGCCTCGGCCAGGATGCCGCAGACCTTGCGCAGGACTCCCTCGGAGTCCCTGGTCACGACATCGTTCGGGGGTTTGACTTCCATGCGAAGGTCCGTGAGGTCAGAGATCGCCTCGGCCGCGGCCTCGGCGGTCAGGAGGCTGAAGTCCGCGAGCTTGGATGGGGGGAAAGGAGGCTTGAGGATGAGCGAGAAATAAAGTCCCCCGCCAGCTGAATGCCAACGCCGTTCCATCCTGCCCCGGCCGCTGGTCTGGCGCAGGGCCCAAACAAGGGTGCCCTCCTTGGCGCCCTCCTTGGCGAGCCCCCTGGCGAAGTCTTGGGTCGAAGTGGTTGACTCCAGTTTCAGGAGCCGCTTGATTCCAGGGAAGGAGGACTTCACCACTCCAACTCCAAGCTCAGGTCCAGGGCGGGAGCGCTGTGGGTGATGCGGCCCACGGAGATGCGGTCGGGCCCGAGCTTGGCCAGCGAGCGGACGGTGGCGAGGCTCACCCCGCCGGAGATCTCGACCTGGGGCGAAGGCCGGGCCGCGCGGATGAGCCTGATGGCTTCCTTGAGGGTTGCGGTCGTCATGTTGTCGAGCAGGATGACGTCAGGCTCGGCCTCGACGGCCATGCGAACCTGGGGGAGGTCAGCGGCCTCGATCTCCAGCATCATCCCCGGGTAGCGGCGGCGCGCCTCCTTGGCCGATCTCAGGAGGTCCGCAGGCCAAGCCCCTGCGGCGTTATCGCCGCAGGGGCCTGCGGTAGGGAGTGACTCCTTTCCGCGGGCCCAATGGTTGTCCTTGAGCAGGACCGCGTCGTGCAGGCCCATGCGGTGGTTCAACCCCCCGCCGCAGATCACCGCGTATTTCGCGAGGGCGCGCAGGCCCGGGATGGTTTTTCGCGTGTCGTGTATCTTCGCCCGGGTCCCCTTCACCAAGCGGGCGTAGGCCGCGGTCAGGGTAGCGATCCCGGAGAGATGCTGGAGGAAGTTGAGCGCTGTCCTCTCCGCGGTCAGGATGCCCCGGCCGCCCCGGACCTCCAGCACGGCCTGGCCTTTCCGGACCGGCCGGCCGTCAGGGACCAGGACGCGCACCTTGGCCCCAGGCTCCACCTGCCGGAAGACCTCGCGGGCCACTCCGGTCCCGCAGATCACGCCGTCCGCCTTGGCCACCACGCGGCCTCGGAGCTTGGTGGAGCGCGGCACGAACAACTGCGTCGTGATGTCGCCGCGCCGGCCGAGGTCCTCGGCCAGGGCGCGCTTGACCGTCTCCTGGATTCCCTTCATTTGTCTCCATCCTCCCGGCGTTCGTTGGACGGCAAGCCGTAGTAGCGTCGCCATTCTGTTTTTAGCTCGGAAACGGATTTTCCGAAGCATTCTTTGTAGGTGTCGCCCTCGAATTCCCGCTGGCCCTGCGGTTGAAGGCGCTCGACATCATGGGTTGATCCTCCGATTGCTCCGAGCCCGGTTCGGCGCCGAGACCGCCATGCCCTTGAGCTCGAAGAGCTGGTCGCGCAGGACCGCGGCGAGCTCGAAGTCGAGGCTCTCCGCCGCCTCCTTCATCTGCGTCTCGAGGTCCTTGAGGATGATCGGCAGGGTCTTTGGGGAGAGCTCCATCTGGCGGTCGCGCAGGAGGCGCAGGCCTTGGCGCCGGGCGCTGGTCTGGAACTCCTCGAGGTCCTGCACAGCCTTTTCAATAGTGCGGGGCGTGATCCCATGGACCCGGTTGTGCTCGAGCTGCCTCTCCCGGCGGCGGCTCATCTCGGAGAGCGCCCGCTGCATGGAGCCGGTGCGGGCGTCCGCGTAGAGGATTACCGCGCCGCGCACGTTTCGCGCGGCGCGGCCGGAGATTTGGATCAGGGTCGTCTCGGATCTAAGGAAGCCCTCATGATCGGCTCCCAATATCGCGACCAACGAAACCTCCGGGAGGTCAAGGCCCTCCCGGAGGAGATTTATCCCCACCAGCACGTCGAACTTGCCTTCCCGCAGCTCCCGGAGGATCTGGATGCGCTCCAGGGACTCGATATCCGAATGGAGGTAGCGGCCTCGGACGCCCTGGGTCGTCAGGTAGGCGGTCAGGTCCTCCGCGGTCCTCTTGGTGAGGGTCGTCACGAGCGCGCGCTCACGGCGGCCGGCGCGGTCGTTGAGGCGCGCGATGAGGTCCTGGAGCTGGCCTTCGCTCGGGAGGATGAGCACCTCCGGGTCCACCAGGCCCGTGGGGCGGATGACCTGCTCGACCACCTCGCCTCGGGCGCGTTCGAGCTCGTAGGGGCCGGGCGTGGCCGAGATGAACACGGTCTGGGGAGCGAGCGCCGTGAACTCGTCGAAGCGGAGCGGCCTGTTGTCCAAGGCGGAGGGCAGGCGGAACCCGAAGTCCACCAGGGTGGCCTTGCGGGAGCGGTCGCCCTCGTGCATTCCGCGGATCTGCGGCACGGTCACGTGCGACTCGTCGATGATGAGGAGGAAGTCCTTGGGGAAGAAATCCAGCAGGCAGTAGGGCCGCGAGCCCGCGGGCCTGCCCGAGAGGTGGCGGGAGTAGTTCTCGATGCCGTGGCAGTAGCCGGCCTCCTTGAGCATCTCCATGTCGTAGCGCGTCCTGGACTCGAGGCGCTGGGCCTCCAGGGGCTTGCCCGCGGACTTGAAGGAGGCGACCGTCTCCTTCATCTCCGCTTCGATGGCGGCCAGCGCCCTTTCCCTCTCGTCACCCGGGGTGATGAAGTGCTTGGCCGGGTAGATCCATTCCTGTCGACGGGCGCGGATGTTCGCGCCCGTCAAAGGGTCGAATTCCATCAGCTCGACGACGCGTTCGTCGTCGAGCTTCGCCCGGATCGCCGTCTCCGCATACGCGGGGAAAATGTCGATGACGGACCCTTTGATCCTGAACTTCCCCCGCGTAAATTCCGTCTCGTTCCTCTCGTAGTGGATGGCGACCAGGTTCTGGGCCAGCTTGGCCCGGGTCGTCTTGTACCCGACCTCCAAGGGCACGGAGCTCTCCCGGTAGCCGTCCGGCGAGCCGATGTTGTAGATGGCTGAGACCGAGGCCACCACGATGATGTCCTTGCGCGAGAGGAGCGCGCTCGTGCACTTGAGGCGCAGGCGGTCGATGTGGTCGTTGATGGCGGCGTCTTTCTCGATGTAGGTGTCGGTCGAGGGGACGTAGGCCTCGGGCTGGTAGTAGTCGTAGTAGGAGATGAAGAACTCGACCGCGTTCTCCGGGAAGAAGGACTTGAACTCGGCGTAGAGCTGGGCGGCCAGGACCTTGTTGGGCGAGATGACGAGGGTCGGCCGGCCGAGGGCTTCGATGACGCAGGAGGCGGTGAAGGTCTTGCCCGAGCCGGTCACGCCCAGCAGGACAACCTCCGGCGCGCCTTCCTTGACGCGGCGGACCAAGGCCTCGATGGCCTGGGGCTGGTCCCCGGCCGGCTTGAAGGGAGAGCGGAGCCTGAAGGCCGGCATGGCGATATTATACTTTTCCACCGACATATCTTAAGATATGTCGGTGGAGAGCAGACCCCTGGGCCGCACCAGCCTCAAGGTCAGCGTGCTGTCTCTCGGCACCATGAATTTCGGGTCCGAATGGTGCGGGAGGAAGTTCGTGGACGACCGGACCGCGTCGAGCATGCTCGACGCGGCGATGGAGGCCGGGGTCAATCTCATCGATACGGCCGACGTCTACGGCCTGGGGGCTTGCGAATCCATGCTGGGCCGGCTCCTGGGCAAGCGCCGCGGCAAGCTGCTCCTGGCGACCAAGGTCTGCGGCGAGATGAGGCCGGGCGACCCCTCTTCCGGCGGGCTTTCAGCCCGCCATATCTCGCAGGCCCTGGATGACAGCCTCAAAAGGCTGAGAACGGACCGGGTGGACCTCTACATGGCGCACGCGCCGGACCCCAGGGTTCGCGTCGAGGAGACCCTGGAGGCCTTCGGCAAGGCGGTCAAGGCAGGCAAGGCCAGGGTCGTGGGCTGCTCCAATTTCTCGGCGGAACAGCTCAGGGAGGCCCTTGCCTTGGCCGGCGGCAGCCGGCCCAGGCTCGAGTTCAATCAGGTCGAATACAACCTGGCCTGCCGGTCCATCGAGGCCGACCTCGTGCCGTTCTGCGAGGACGAGGGCGTGAGCATCCTGTCCTGGAGCCCCCTGGGCGGCGGGGGATTGACTTGCAGGTATCCGGGGGACCGCCGGCGGCAGGAGGCCCTGGGGATGGCGCCCGCCAGGCTGGAGGGGCTCGCCCACGTGGTCGAGAAGGTCGCCGTGTCGGAGGATCTGACCCCCGGCCAAGCCGCCCTTGGCTGGGTCGCATCCAAACCCTGGGTGGCGTCCGCGGTCTTCGGAGCCAGCAACGTGGCTCAACTCAAGGAGAACTTGGGCGCCAAGGCTCTCGACCGGAGGATGGCCTCGATCCTCGACAAAGCCTCGGCCCTGTGCCTGGGGCGGCGCGGGGCCGAAAGTTGAATCCGCTGGTCAGTTGTTCCGGCTGTTCTCGACGCTGAAGCGCCGCGCCAGAGTGGTCATGACGCGCCCTTCGCAGGTGCGCATCCGGGCGCGTGTCTGGTAGGAACCGGACCCGAATCCGATCCAGTCATACCACCAATAGCCGCTGGAGAGCCGGCAGGACTGCCACGGGCCCTGATTGACGGACAACTCGACGGACTCGGCATTCTCCGGTGCGGCGACGCGGAAGGTGTACTCCGCGCTGGTCAACCGCTCGCCTTCCTTCGGGAAATCCAGGGCGATGCTCTCCGTGGTCAAGGTGAGCTTGCCGGATGTCCGGTCCAGGAGGGCCGTTTTCCTGCTGTTGTTCTTCATCTGTTTTCTCCTACGGGACACCCGATGCGATTGGGGAACCGCCCATTCGGGGGGATGTCCCATGGGGAGATTGTAGCGAGGGTCGGGCCGGGGTGTCGATTGGGGAAACTACGGAGTCAGGGGGGGACTTGTACGCAACGGCCCTTAGCGGAGCGAGGTCAGGCCGTGCCGGATGGCGTACTTGGTCAGGCCCGCGACCGTGCGGATGGAGAGCTTGCGCGAAAGGCGCTCCCGGTGGGCTTCCGCGGTCCTCACGCTGAGGCCCAGCTTGCGCGCGATCTGCTTGTTGGCCATGCCTTCCGCGACGAGGACGAGGACCTCCCGTTCCCGGGCGCTCAAGGAAGCGACGCCCCTGCGGGTCGCGGGCAGCTTCCCCTCGAGGGAAAGCACGGCGTCGGTCATGTCCGGCGGGAAATACAGCCCGCCCTTGGCGACCCGCTTGATGGCCTCGAGCAGGTTCGAGGTCGGCTCGTCCTTCATCACGTAGCCGCGCGCTCCGCACCGGGCCATCCTCACCACGTATTCCTCGCTGGAATGGATGCTGAAGGCGACGACCCTGGCTTTGGGCACGGCCCGCCGCAGGCGGCGGGCCAGCTCCCCGCCGTCAAGGGACGGCAGGGAGATGTCCAGGACGAAGACGTCGGGCGAAAGGGCGCGCGCCTTGCGCAGGGCCTCGGCGCCGTCGGAGGCTTCCCCGACCACCGCGATCGAGCCCTGTCCCGAAAGGTAGGAGCGCACCCCTTCCCTGACGATGGGGTGGTCGTCCACCAGGAACACCTTGATCCTGCCGCGGTTCTCGCGTCTCATGGCCGTCCGTTGCCTCCGTTTCCCATGGGAGCCCGGACCAAGAGCCGGGTCCCTTTCCCGGGCTTGGAGTCGAACTCGATCGTTCCGCCGAGCGCTTCGACCCGCTCGGAGATGTTGGTCAACCCGAGCCCTCCGTGCCCCTCGCCCTTCCGCCCGCGGCCCCGCAACGACCCGAGGGGACGTTGCGGCCCGGCCGAAGGCTGGGCCGCGCAGCCCTTGCCGTCGTCCTTCACGCACAGCTCGATGCCCCCTTTCCTGCGCAGGAGGGAGAGGTCCACGCTTCTCGCCCGGGCGTGCCGTTCGACGTTGTTGAGCGCCTCCTGGGCGATGCGGAACAGCGCCAGCGCCAGGCCGGGATCGACGGATCGCGGCACCCCGGTGAACCGAATCGTCACCGCGACCCCGGAG
The DNA here is from genome assembly GCA_016209035.1 of Elusimicrobiota bacterium. Classification (GTDB taxonomy): domain Bacteria; phylum Elusimicrobiota; class Elusimicrobia; order UBA1565; family UBA9628; genus JACQWX01. The sequence goes on from JACQWX010000116.1 coordinate 6,015, forward strand.
CGGGCCTTGAGCCCGCGGCAGAGGGTCCTGAGCGCGGGCTGGAGCCCGAGGTCCTCGAGCTCCGAGGGCATGAGGTTCTGCGAGACCCGGCGGATCTCGGCGATGGCGCGGTCGAGGTGCCCGGCGGCCTTCATGACGTGCCGGCCGGCATCCCGGGGGCTCGAAGCGATCTCCTTGGGCAGGGACTGCAGGCTGAACTTGATGCCGGAGAGGATCTGGCCGACCCCGTCATGGAGCTCCCGGGCCAGGCGCTTGCGCTCGGTCTCCTGGCTCGTGACCACCCTGCCGTGAAGGGCCCGGCGTTCTTCCTCGGCTCTCTTCGCCCGGGTGATGTCCCGCGAGAGGCCGACCAGCATGGCGACCTTCCCCCCGCGGTCCTTGATGGGGAAAAGCCGGTTCTCGAGCACGGTCGGGCCATGCCAGCCAGGCAAGGTCACCTCGCGCCTGCTCGGGATCCCGGTGCGCACGACCCTCCGGATGACCTTCAGGTGCTTGAGCGCCGAAGCTCTGGGGAAGATCTCGGTCAGGCGCTTGCCGGCCACCTCGGGCATGCCGGCCATCCTGCGGTTGGAGTAGAGGACGCGGCCGTCCGGCTCGAGCAGGTACACGTAGTCCGGGATGCCCTCGGCGAGCGTCTTGTAGAGCTGCCGGCTCCTCCGGAGTTCGGCTTCGGCCTTCCTGCGCTGCGTGATGTCGCGGGCGATGCCGACGGCCATCCAGCGGCCGCCGACGCGCAGGGAGGACATCGAGAGCTCGATGGGGAATTCGGTCTTGTCCTTGCGGCGGGCCGTGAACTCCAGGGTCCTGCCGACCGCCGCGCCGGTCCCGGTCCTGCGCCATCTCTGGAACGCCTTGCGATAGGCCGCCAGATGCCGGGGAGCCGCGAGAGCGGCGTGCAAGGGCTTCCCCAGGGCCTCGTCACGGGTGAGGCGGAAGATCCGCTGGGCGGCGGGGTTCCAGTAGGCGATCCTGCCGCCGTCGTCCATCGCCATGATTGCGTCCTGCGCCGAGTTGGCCAGGACCCGGAACTTCTCCTCGCTCTCGCGCAGGGCGGTTTCCGCCCGCTTGCGCAGGGTGATGTCGCGGGCCACCGACAGGACATGGGTCCTCCCGTCCAACTCGAACGCCCTGCTGGAGATCTCCACCGGGATATTCCGGCCGTCCTTGGCGACATGGACCATCTCGAAGACGGCGTGGCCGGCGCGTCTCAGCGCGGCCACGGCCTGACGCCTGGCCTCCTCCATGCCTCCGGCGTCGATGTCCATGGGGGTCAGCTTCAGCAATTCGGCCCTGGCGTAGCCCAGCCGCGAGCATGCGGCGTCGTTCACCTCGACGAAGCGCGTCAGCTTCCCCCGGGAGTCCACGCCATGGACAAAGGCCGCGTCATTGCTGGTGCCGAACAGCAGTCTGAACCGCCGCTCGCTCTCGGCCAGGGCTTTCTCCGCCCGCTTGCGTTTCGTGACGTCGCGGAAGAACCAGACCCGGCCGTAGTAGGTCCCGTCGGCGCCGTGCATGGGCGCGGAGTGGCGGTCGAAGGTCCTGCCGTCTTTGAGGGCGATCTCCTCACGGCTCCTTTCCCGCCTGTGGCGATAGAGGCGCCGGACCCTCGCCAGGAAACCTTCGGGGTCGACCAGCTTGTCGAGCACCGACTTCAAGGCGAGGTCGTCCGAGCGGGACTCGACCACCCGGCGCGGGATGCCCCACATCTCGACGAACCGGCTGTTGAAGGAGACCATCCGGCCCCGGCCGTCCACCACGAGGATGCCGTCGGGAGAGTTTTCCTGCTGGGTGCGCAGCAGGGCGTTGCGAAAGCCCAGGTGTTCCTCGGCCTGCTTGCGGCCCGTGAGGTCGTCCACCAGCTCGATGAACCCGGTCACGCTGCCGTCGGCAGCGAGCATGGGGTAGGCCCGGATGTGGACCGGGAACCGGGTGCCGTCGTCGCGGACGCCCTCGGTGAAGGCCTCCCTGGGCTGCTTGGTCGCCATGACCCGCCTGCCGGGGCAATGCGGGCAGACCTGCCTGCGCTTCTCGAAGGCCGCGTAGCAGCGCCGGCCGACGAGGTCCTTGAGGCTCTTCCTGAAGAAGGCGCGCTGCGTCGCGTTGGCCGTGATGATCCGGAAGTCCCTGCCGATGAGGGCGATGCCGGTCTGGATGTTGTCCATCATCGCCCGGTAGCTCACGCCGTTGCGGACCGGCTCGTCCGTGTTCTTCATGGGAACCCCCCCATCCATTGTACTCAAATAGATGGTGTCAGGTGTTCACCAAATTCACCAATATGCTATCCTCCGTCAATGGCGAAGACAGCGACCATCAAGACCAACCGCGGCGTCATCAAGCTGGATCTCTTCGAGAAGGAGTGCCCCAAGACCGTGGCCAACTTCGAGAAGCTGGCCAAGCAGAAGTTCTACGACGGCCAGAAATGGCACCGCGTCATCAAGGACTTCATGATTCAAGGAGGCTGCCCGCACAGCAAGACCGGCGCCGGCCGGGCCGGCACCGGCGGGCCGGGCTACGCCACGGAGTGCGAGATCCGCCCCCAGCTCAGGCACGGCAAGGGCGCCCTCTCCATGGCGCACGCGGGCTCCTGTAGGCACGACGACTCGGGCAACCTCATCCACGGCGCCTGCTCGAACGGGTCGCAGTTCTTCATCACCCACGTCCCGACCCCGCATCTCGACGGCGTCCACACCGTCTTCGGCAAGGTCCTCGATGGGCAGGACGTGGTCGACGCCATCAAGCAGGGAGACGACATCGCCGGCGTCGACGTCCTATAGCGCCCGCAGGACGGCGCGGGCGAAGGCGCTCAAGGTCGGGTCCCGGGCGCCCATCACGAGCACCAGGTCTCCGGGCCGCGCCGCCTGCGCGATCCTGAAGATGATGTCGTCGCGGCGGGGGACGTGGAAGGCCTGGATGCCCTTCGCGGACAGCGGTCCGGTGATGTCGGCCGACGAGACGTCCTTGCTGGCCGCGCCTCCCACGTAGTAGATGTCCGGCATCCAGAGCATGTCCTGGGGCCTTAAATGCTCGGCGAAGGCCCCGATGAGCTCGCTGCGCAGGAGCCTGGTGGGAGCGAACCCGTGCGGCTGGTACACGGCCAGCACCCGGGCCGCCCCCAAGGAGGCGGCTGAGAGCACGGCTGCGACCTTGGCCGGGTTGTGGGCGTAGTCGTCGATCACCTCCACCCCCCCGGCTGACCCGACCCTCTCGAACCTGCGGCTCAGGCCCTTGTAGGAAGCCAGGGCGCGGCTGCAATCGGCGAGGCTCACCCCTTCGCCGAGGCAGGCGGCGACCGCCGCCACGGCGTTCTCCACGTTGTACCGGCCCGGGAGCGGCAGGACGAATTCGACGTCGCGCAGAGAGAACCTCGAACACGAGGGGCGCGACTCGACCCTCTCGGCCTTAAGCTCCCCCGATCGCAGGCCGAAGGTGGCGGACTTGGAGGCCAACTCCGCCAGATTCGGGTCGTCGGCGTTGACGATGAGGGACCGCGCGTTCCCGCTGAACCGCCGCAGGATGTCCTTCATGGCCGCGACTTCCTTGTGGTCCTTGGTGAGGTTGAGGAACAGCCCCACCGCGGGCCTGTAGTTGACCAGGGAGCCGTCGCTCTCGTCCGCCTCGATGACCAGGAGGTCCGAGGCGCCTCGGAAGGCGTTCCCGTAGAGGCCGCGCTCCTTGAGGCTGATGAGGCTCGCTCCGGTGATCACCGAGGGAGACCGGCCTGCGGCCTGCAGGATCTCGAAGACCATGGCCGCGACCGTGGATTTCCCGCTGGTGCCGGTGACAGCGATGGTGCGGGAGCGCTCCACGTGCCGGGCCAGGAGCTCGGAGCGGTGGATGACCGGCTTGGACAGCTTCTTGGCCGCCGCGACCTCCGGGTTGGAGTCCTCGATGGCGGTGGAGAGAACGACCAGGTCCGTGTCGGCCGTGATGCCGCTGCCGTCCTGGGGATGGAGGCGCATGGAGAGGGCTTGGAGCTTCTCCTTGAGGTCCAGGTTCTCCCCGCGATCGAAGAGCCGGTCCGAGCCGGTGGCCTTGCCTCCGGCCATGACATGGATCTGGGCGAGGGAGCTCATCCCGACGCCCCCGATGCCCACGAAATGGATGCTCGTCGGCTCAGCCATGGGGTAGCATGCTACCAAATTCGAGGTAGGCCCTTGGACCTATTTGCGGCTAGGTCCATTCTTCTCGCCAGCCTGACCCTTCGGCCCAGCCCTTGAGCGCCCGCGGCGGCTACAATATCATTGAGGACAGGGGATATGGAACTCTACGGAAGGTTCATGGTGACGCTGGCCTTCGGGCTCTTGGGGCTGGGAATCGTCCTCCAGGTCCTTCTGGACCAGGTCTTCAACGACTGGGACGTCGTGGCCGATGCCCATGCCGGCATCAAGCGTCTGATGAGGGGCGGCCTCCTCTCCCATCGGCGCACCGAGGACGTCCTCCTGGACATCGAGGATGACAAGCCCAAGGAACTCTCGACCCGGCTCTCCAACACCGCGCCCCGCCGGACCCTTGAGGTCAAGGCCGCGGCGCCCGAGAACGAAACCTCGAGCCCGGCCCTGACCCCCCTGATCATCAAGGCCGGCTCCTACACCGCCCGCAACCCGGTCTACGACGAGGAGTGGGGCTGAGCCTCAGTCTCCGGACCAGGGATTGAAACCCCCGCCGCGCACCGGGGCCTCATCGCAGAGCTTCTCGAAGAGCTGGAGCTGGGAGGGCGTGGCGCCCCTGCGCTCGAGGTCCGCATAGGCCATGGCGTAGGCCGCGTTGTATTCGGTGGAGGACCACGGCCGGCCCTTGTAGGACGCGGCTCCCGTGGCCGCGGAGCGGACGACATCCTCGGAGAGCGACCCCACGGCCACGGCGGATTCGACCACGGCCTCGCCCGCGACGAGCGCGGCCAGGTCCTTGGCGGCCCCGTCGTCCACGACGCGGGCCGCCTTGTAGGCGCCGCCGCCCAGGTCTGCGACGACAAGGAGCCCGTAGCGGCGCAGGACGTCAGCGACGTCGTCTTCGGAGACCGCGGCCTCCATGCGCAGGCCCCCCGCGTTCACGATGACGCTCTTCCGGAGCTTCAGCACCACGATATGGCTCCAGAACGGTTCGAACGTCTCGGGCGTGGCGTAGAGCACCTCGGCATCCCACCTGAGGCGCGCGGCCGCGACCGAGGTGTCGAGCCCTTCCGCGCCCACGGTCCAGACGCCGTCGCGGTCCACTTCCAGGACCCTCAGCCCTTTCTGCCGGAGGAATGCCCCGATCTCGTCCTCCCGCACGGCGGTCTCGACTCTGAGGCCTCCGAAATCGCGGACCGTGGTCTTCTTGAAAACGATGCGCAACCGGTTCGCCTTCGGCAGGCTCAAGGCGACCGGCGTGGCGTAGAGCACGATGCCTCGGCCGGAAAGGTCCCTTGCCACGGCGTCGGCCTGCATGCTCCCGGTCACCGCGACCTCGTGCCAGCCTTCCCAGCTCTTTTGGAGGCCGCGCAGGCCGTTATCCTCGAGGAACTTGGAGATATCGTGATCCGTGACCTGGGCTTCGACCTTGATGCCGCCCATGTCCGCAAGGATGGTCTTGTTGAAGCGCAGGCGAAGGATCCTCTCCTTGGGAGGCATCGGGGCGGGCAGGCGGCGCAGGTCCGGGTTGAGGTTCTTGCGCGTCACGACGGCCTTGAAGGCGCCCACGCGGGTCTCGCCTTGGTTCCATCCCACGGTGAACTCGACCTTCTCGCCTTTGGCGATGTCCCTGGAAGCGGTGACGGTCAGGATGGGCGCGATCTTTCCCTGAAGGTCGAGGCCCATGGTCTTGAGCTGAGTGGACCAGCCTGCCTTGCGGCGGGAGAGGGTCTCCTGGAACAGGGCTCGGCTCTCAGCCGGGATCCCGGGAGAGTAGCTCACAGACCGGAGCAGGGGGGAGGACTTGCGGGACTTGAGTTCCTTGCTTTGTTCAGCCGGGACCGCGGCAGGGGCTCCGTCTTGCGCCGGGGAGAGCTCCAGGCCGGGAAGGGCCTGGATGCCTTGGCCGAGGACCGCGGCCATGATGCGCTCTCCAGCGGTCTGGGAGCCTTCGTCCTTCAAGGAAGGCTCGGCCAAGGCCTGGAGGTCCGGCTGGATGTCCTCGGAGATGCGGCTGAGCTTCTCGACCGTGGAGCCGTCGGCCTTGTCGGGAACGGCCTGGTCAGGCGCGGCCGAAGGGAGCGCCAAGGGCTCGGCCAACGGGAGGACCGACGGCGCCGCGATGCCGGGCACGGACACGCCGGGGCTCGGGGCCGCGAGGACCGCTCCGCGGGCAAGGCCCGCTCCCAGCTCGCCGAAGCGCAACCGGGGGACGATGAGGGTGCTCCCTGGAGCGCCGTGCGCCCTGGTCTTGGTCAGGACAGCCGCATCCAAGGGGACGACGCTGAAAAGGGTGAGCGGAACGGCCAGCACAAAGGAACATTTCATGTTGATAGCGGACCTCCGAAAAAGCGCTGGATGTATTATATTACCGACGAGACGGCGGCCTATGGGTCCAATGGGGAAAGGCATATGGCGGAATTCGGCCTACTCCAGCCTGGGTCCGCGGCGCGTAGGCCGGAGGGATATTTTGGTGCTTTTCGGGGCTTTGACGGACCCGAAATTCGGGACGCCGCTCAAGGTCCTGGAGCTCAAGCGGGTCGCTCAGGCTAGGCGGCTCACGAGTTCGACCTTCAGCCCGCCGTTCATCGTGGACGCGACGCTCTCGAAGTCCCAGCCCGTGCAGCGGAGGAGCCTGCGGTCGGCGGCCAGCATGGTCGCCTGCCAGCCGGGGCATCTGGCCCTCAGGACCTTGCCTAGCTGGGCGTAGAGGTCGCGCAAGTCGCCTGTCTTGGCCAGACGCACCCCATAGGGCGGGTTGGTGACCACCCAGCCTGGGGCGGCTTGAGCCTCGACCGCGGAAACGGCCCTGCAGGAGAACTCGATGGCGTCCGCCACGCCCGCGCGCTCCGCGTTGGCCCGCGCCGCCTGGATGGCGCCGGCATCCCGGTCCGAGGCGATGATCCGGGGGCCGGCTTGGGCCATGCCCTTGCGGGCCTCGGCCAAGGTCTTGTCCCATGCCTTGGGATCGAAGCCGGGCCAGTCCATGAACGCGAAGCGTCTCGAATGACCCGGCGGGACCTTCCTGGCCAGCAGAGCCGCCTCGATGGGGATGGCCCCTGACCCGCAGAACGGGTCGAGCAGGGGCGAGGCCTGGTCCCATCCGGAAGCCATCACCATGGCGGCTGCGAGCGTCTCTCTGAGAGGAGCTTTCGTCGCGGCCAGGCGGTAGCCCCGCCGGTGGAGGAGCGCCCCGGAGGAGTCCATGCTGACGGCGCAGAGATCGTCTTCCAGTCGGACCACGACCAGCTGGGGGAGCGGCGTCCCCGAGTCGTCGTGGAACGGCTGGACGCGGGGAGGCTTCCCGGCCCTGTCGGCGATCGCGCCGGCCAGGCGCTCGGCCACGGCGCGCTCGTGATACAGCTTGGACCGCCGGCAGGAGACCCGGAACGCGATCGGGCGACCGGGCGAGAGGTAGCGCTCCCAGGGCATGCGGCTCGCGATGCGCCGCAGCTCCGGGAAGCCGTGGACGCGGAACTCTCCCAGCCGGACCAGGACGCGGTCAGCGCAGCGCAGGAGCAGGTTGGCCCGGTGGATGTCTGGAAGGGAGCCTTGGAACTCCACTCCTCCGGGGCCGCCGTCGGGCTTTGGAGGCCAGGGGGAGCCGATATCCTTCCAACCCAGCCCGCGGAGCTCCTTGGCGACGAAGGGTTCGAGCCCCGGGGAGCAGACGGCCAGGAGCCTCTCCATGCCCTGACCAGGCTTCAGCCCTTCCTGCGGCCGGTCATCGAGCCCACGTCAATGGGGCCCTGGCCTTGGCGGAGGGCAGGTCAGGCCCTCTTGAGTATCTGGTCCTCGACGCGGAAGATGTGGGCGATGAGCGCGGCCCGCGCCCACATGCCGTTTCTCTCCTGGCGCCAGTAGACGGCCCGGTCGTCCTCGTCCACCGTGAGCTCGATCTCGTCGCGCCGGGGCAGGGGGTGCATGATGATGCAGGTCTTCTTGATGACCGCGAGGTCCTGGGTGCGCAAGCAGAACTTGGAGTAGTCCACATTGCGGGACTCCCCGGCCGTGTCGTGCTCGTCCTGGATGCGGGTCATGTAGATGGCGTCCGCCTCGCGCAGGACGGGCTCGAGGCTGTCGGTCTCCCGGTAGGGGATGAGGTGCCGGGAGAGGAAGTCGAGGATGTCCCGCTCCATCTTGAGCTGGGGCGGGGACACGAAGATGAGCCTGACCCCCTTATAGTTTTTCATCAGGTACGAGAGCGAGCGCACCGTGCGGCCGCGCTTCAGGTCCCCGACCATGACGATGGTCTTGCCGTCCACGCCGTCTTTGAGGCAGGAGGTGAGGGTGTAGACGTCGAGGAGGGCCTGCGTGGGATGCTGGTCCTTGCCGGACCCGCCGTTGATGACCGGCACCGGCCGCTTGGCCCGGTTCATGACCCAGGCCGTCTTCTCCACGAAGCCCGGCACGGGATGGCGCATGATGATGAGGTCCACGTAGCTGGAGAAGGTGCGCACCGAGTCCTCGGGCGACTCGCCCTTGATCTCGGAGGAGGTGTTGGTGTCCCTGATTTCCGAGGCCTTCAGGCCGAGGATATGGCAGGCGTTCAAGAAAGAGAGGAAAGTCCTGGTCGACGGCTGGACGAAATACAGCATGGCCCTCTTGTGGGAGAGCAACGACGAGAGGAAATCCGCTCCCTCCTTGGTCTGGGCGATTCGCCGCATCTTGTCCGCGACGGCGAACATGCGGTCGAGCAGGGCCCGGTCGAACTGCTGGGAGAACAGGCAGTCGTAGATACGGCCTTCCTTGGAGAAGAAGGAGAGCTTGGTGGCGACCTCCTGGCCGTAGAACTCGTTCCAGTTCGGGCTGACTTCCGTCATCGTTTCGGTTCTTTTCATGCCTCTATTGTACAAAAACCGATATACTCCAAGCCCATGGAAGATGCCAAGCTTCTGGCCCGCGCGGCAGCGAGGCACCGCTCGGCGATGGTCCGGTTCGCGAGGGACCTGATCGCCATCCCGAGCTTTTCGCGCGAGGAAGGCGCCGTGGTCAAGAGGGTCGCGGCCGAGATGCGCAAGGCCGGGTTCGACTCGGTGCGCGTGGACCTGATGGGCAATGTCGTCGGGACCCTGGGTCATGGCCGGACCAAGGTCATGATGGACGCGCACCTCGACACGGTCCGGGTGAACGACCCGGGCTCCTGGCGCTGGGACCCTTTCAAGGGGAAGCCCTCGTCGCGGACCATCTACGGCAGGGGAGCCGCGGACCAGAAGCTCGCCATGGTCTCCATGGTGTACGCGGCCAGGCTCATCAAGGACCTCGGACTCGAGGACGACTACACCTACTGGGCGGTGGGCTCGTGCCAGGAGGAGGAATCCGAGGGTTTGGGGCTCGACCACCTCATCCGAAAGGAAGGGCTGAGGCCCGACTTCGTGGTCATCACCGAGCCCACGCACCTCGCCGTCTATCGCGGCCAGCGGGGACGCGTGCAGATGAAGGTCACGGCCGCGGGACGCTCCAGCCACGCCTCCGTGCCCGAGCAGGGAGTCAATGCGGTGGTCCGCATGGCCGACGTGATCAGGGAGATCCCAGAGCTTAACGCGCGGCTGCGCCGCGCGGGCAAGGGCACCATCGCGGTCACCAAGGTCGATTGCCGGACCGCGTCGTTGAACGCCGTTCCGGACGAGTGCACCATCATCCTGGACCGCAGGCTGGTCGATGGCGAGACCCTGACCAAGGCCCTCGCCGAAGCGAGGGCCTTGAAGTCCGTGCGTCGCCGCCATGCCGTGGTGGAGGTCTTGGAATACAAGGCCCTTTCCTGGAAGGGGCTTTCGGTCGGCCAACGGGAGTACTATCCGGCCTGGAGGCTGGCCGATGGGCACCGGCTCATGCGGGCCGCGCTCCAGGCGGCTGAGACGGCATTGGGCCGCAAGCCCAGGACCGGGGGATGGAGGTTCTCGACCAACGGGGTGGCCACGGCCGGCAGGCTCGGCATCCCCACGGTGGGCTTCGGCCCGGGCGACGAATTCCTCGCCCACACGGCGCGGGAGCGCATGCCCGTGGACCAGCTGCTCAAGGCCGCGGTCTTCTACGCGATCCTGCCGCGGCTCCTCTCTCGGCAGGCCCGCCACTTTTCCCCTTGACGGGAGTCCCTTCCTCTGGCATACTATTAATAGGCATATGCATATGATTAGGACGACCATCCTTGCCGAGGACGGGCTCATGCTGGAAATCCGCTCGATGGCTCAGCGGGCGGGGGTCTCGGTCTCGGAACTCATCCGCCGGGCACTCGAGGAGTTCGTCCGCGGGCATGGCAATGCGACGCCCTATCCGACCTTCATCGGGGCGGGAGAGAGCGGCGGCGCCATGCGGGTCTCCGAGAACGACGAGCGGCTCCTGTTCCAAGAGAAGCCCCGCAAGGGCCGCTGATGGCCGTGCTCGCGGATACGGGATTTCTCTTCGCCCTACTCGACAAGGACGACCCCCATCACCAGGAGTCCGCGGATTTCCTTAAAGCCGAGAAGGAAGCCATCATGGTCCCTTTCGTGGTGCTTCCCGAGGTGTGCTATCTGGCGCAAAAGTACCTGGGCAGCCATGTCGAAGCGGCCTTCCTGGAAGGTCTCCTCAAGGGAGAGATGGCCCTGGAATGGCCGTCTCTCGCGGACCTGCGTCGGGGAGCGGATATCCTGCGCTCGCGGCCCGAATTCGGCGTGGTCGACGCCATGGTCATGGCCCTTGCCGAGCGCCTGAGGATCGTCCGTGTGGCGACCTTCGACCGCCGCCATTTCGGCAGCTTCCAGCCCAGCCACGGCCGGCCTTTCGAGCTCAGGCCCTGAAGGTCTTGTCGATTCATTGGACAAAAGTAGTATCATTCTGGTTAATTAGTTGACAAAATGCCATTATTCTGTTATTCTATCAGGGATGGCGAACAACTTGTCCGAATTGAGCCGGCTTGCCAAGGAATCCGGCTCGAAGTACCCCAGGAGACGCGCCCTGTTCGGGGACATCGTCCAAGGGAAAGGCAAGGCGTTCACCGGCATCGTGGGCCCTCGCGGAGTGGGCAAGACGGTGCTGCTCAGGCAGCTGGCCTTCGAGGTCGGGGATTCCTTCTACATCTCGGCCGACACGCTCGGCCAAGCCGATCTTTTCGAGACCGCCAAGACCCTTGCCCGGAGCCAGGGCGTGCGCAACCTCCTCCTCGACGAGATCCATGAGGCGCCGGACTATGCCTCCTCCCTCAAGAGGATCTACGATTTCCTGGACCTGCGTGTGGTGTTCACGAGTTCGGTGGCGCTTTCGCTCGTCGACTCGGCTCACGATCTCTCCCGCCGGGTGGTGCTGCGCCACTTGTGGCCCTTCTCCTTCGGAGAGTATCTTCTCTTCGCCCACGGGATCGCCCTGCGCGAGTTGACGCTGGCGGAGATCATTGCAAGGGGCTGGGACCCGGACCACATGCGCCACGGCTATCTCTTCGAGGGCTACCTCAGGGGCGGCCTGTTCCCCTTCGCGCTGGAAGAGGCGGATGCCCGGCCGATCCTGGAGGGGATACTCGGCAAGATCATCCGGCGGGACATCCCCTTCGTGGGCGGACTGCGCCTCGACGAGGTCGCTTCATTGGAAAGGGCGGTCCGGTTCGTCGGCAGGTCCGCGTGCGAGGGCATCTCCTACAGCTCCGTCTCGCGCAACGTGGGCATCACCAAGTACAAGGCCGAGCAGTACATCCGCCTGCTCGAAGATGCGTACGTGCTCAACCCCGTATTGCCGGCAGGGACCAATGTGCTGCGGGAACCCAAGGTGCTCATGCAGGTGCCGTTGCGCCTGCTCTACCGCGACTACGACGACGCGGCGGGCGGCATCCGCGAGGACTTCGCGGTCCAGGCGCTCAAGATGGCCGGCAGGCAGGTCCAGTACCTCAAGTCCAAGCAGGGCGAGAAGACCCCCGACTTCCTGTCCCAGGAGGACGGCAAGGACCTGGTCCTGGAGGTGGGAGGAAGGGGCAAGGGGAGGAGCCAGTTCAAAGGCTTCCGGGCCCACAGGAAGCTGGTGTTGACCCCTGACGACTCGGCGGAAGGCGACCGGAGGCCCTTGTTCCTGCTCGGGTTCCTCCGGCCGGTCTAGCGCCGAGAGCCTGCCGCCTCCTTCAGAAGTCCGGTCCGTTCGTTGAACGCGGCGATCATACGGTCGTACTCGCCGACCTGGGCGAAGGTCTTCTCCCAGAACCCGGGGTCCCACAGGGCGTTCAATTCCTCGACGGTCTTGCCCTGCTGCTCGACCCAGGTGAAGTACTTGAGGTTGTGCAGGGCCTTGCGGTCGTAGTAGCCGAGCTCCCGCAGGTGGTCGATGCCCACCCCGCGGAGCCTGCGCTCGAGGTCTCCATGGGCCTGGGCCTCGGTGTAGGCGCCGTGCTCCTGGCGCATCTCCTTCAAGCGCGAGCCGTAGAGCTCGACCGAGTCCGTGAAGATGGTGAACACGACGTCGTCCTGGCCCAGCTCGTAGTGCTTGGCCATCTTGACGCAAGCCAGCAGGTTGCAGATGCCCGAGAAGCCCAGGAGCGGCAGGGAGTCGATGAAGGCGCTGGTGAGCCCCTCGGACTTGAGCGCCTTCTTGCCGGCCGGCTCGTTGAAGAGTCTCAGGAGCCTGACCACGTCCTCGTCGTCGATGGCCAGCACCATGTCCGTGTTGCGGACGTTGTGGATCCAGGGCACGTGCTTGTCGCCGATGCCCTCGATGCGGTGCCCCCCGAAGCCGTTGCGGAGGAGGGTCGGGCACTGCAGGGCCTCGACCGCGCCGACCTTGGAGAGGGGGAAGTCGCGCTTGAGGCGGTCGCCCGCCGCGATGGTGCCGGCCGAGCCCGTGGCCGAGACGTAACCCGCGAGGCGGGTCTTCCTGCCCTTCACCTTGGAGAATACCTCCTCGATGGCCGGGCCCGTGACGTGGTAGTGCCAGAGGGAGTTGCCGAATTCCTCGAACTGGTTGAAGATGACGCAGTCCTTGCGGTTCTTGCGGATGTCCCAGCACTTGTCGTAGATCTCCTTGACGTTGCTCTCGCAGCCTGGGGTGGCGATGACCTCGGCGCCGATGGACTTGAGCCAGTCGAAGCGTTCCCTGCTCATCTCCTCTGGCAGGATGGCCACGGCCGTGGTTGCGAGGACCGCGCAGTCGAAGGCGCCGCCGCGGCAGAAGTTGCCGGTGGAGGGCCATACGGCCTTCTGAGTGGAAGGGTCGAACTCGCCGGTCACGAGGCGCGGCGCCAGGCACCCGAAGGCGGCGCCGACCTTGTGGCTGCCGGTAGGAAAATATTTTCCGATAAGCCCGATGACGCGGGCCGGGACGCCGGTGAGCTCGCCGGGGATTTCCAGGTAATTGACGTCGCCGAAGAGCCCGGTCTTGACGTCGTTCTTCCAGGTGATGCGGAAGAGGTTGGCGTGGTCAACGTCCCAGAGGCCCACGGATTTGAGCTTCTTCTTCACGCCCTCCGGGATCCGGGACGGGTCGGCGAGTTGGGCGAAGGTCGGGATGATGATGCCGCGCTCGCGGCAGCGCTCGGCGGTCCTCTTCAAGACGGCTTCGTTCAGTTTCGGCATGGCTTGTCTCCTTAATCAATGCGGTTTGCGGCCGTCCCAGTTGGGATTGCGGGGCAACGAGGGCTTGGGATCGATGCGTTCCCTGCCGCCGGCAGGCTCTCGTCCGCCATTTCCATCGCCGCCCACAGGCTGGCCGGGACTTGGCTGCGGCTTGGAGTGCTTCTCCTTCAGGCGTGCGCCCTCCGCGTTGAGCCAGGCGGGGTTGAGCGTCTGGCCGTATGTCCAAGCGTCGTTGTATTCTATCAACTTCCAGTACAGCTCCACGGCGCATCCGGTCAGGCCTTCGGCCCAATAGCTCCTGTAGGTCAGGCGTCGGTTGGGGAAGTGCCACTCGTCGAGATACACAATGTGATCCTTCTCGTTGATGCTGCCCGGACTCTGGCAAGCATGGAGGGCGATCGTTCTCAGATAGCCTGCGGCCGGCATGGGCGGGGTGGGAGGCGTGCCCCCATGGAAGAGAAGCAGCCGGATCATCCGGTCCCGGTCGACGGGCTCGGAACGCGCCAGCCGGTCGAGGATGTAGCGGTACCCTTCCCCATGGCAGGGCAGGAACGGGCCATCGGGGACCCGCGAAGTCCCAGCGTAAAATCTGCTGTCGTATTTGGCCAAGCCCTGCAAGACGGATTCGGGGACTTTGTCCGGGTCCCTGCACATCTCCATGGCGAGGACCAGAAGGTCGTCGAGATGCCGTTTTCGTTTCTCCTCGTAGCGCTGTCGGATCGACTTGATCCAGCCGGCATCCAGGCGCTGGCCCTGCCCCAGCTTCAGGTACATCTCGAGCTGGGTCTTAAACGCGCAGGTGTGACGATCCTTCTCCGGGGTGTTCTCCGCTAATGAGCCGCCGGCCTCACCGAACATCTGAGGCGGGAAGTCGCGCAGCACGGCAAGTCTTTCCTCGGTCATGCTTCCTGGATTGTCGCATGCGTCCAAGGCGATGGAAAGAACCTCCCACCTGATGCGGGAGATGTCGTCTTCCTTGACGCTTTCAGCCAGTTTCTGCTTTTCCTGTTTGATCTCCTCGCGGCCTCTCTCGATTATCTCGTACCACTCCTTGTAACGACCTTGCGTATCCTTGTCCACGGGAGAGAACGGCGAACCAGCCAAGGCGTCGATGGGCTTGGCTTTGGCTGCCTCTCCAACCACAAACTGATAGTTACGTTCGAGCTTAGTAGCCTGAGCTTTCGGCAGGTTGAAGACCTTGGCCTGCTTGCGCTCCGCTTCGTAGGCGGCAAGCTCCATGTCGACCTTGCGCGGCCAGGGCCTTGCCTTCTCCGCTTCGGTTGGAGGCTCCTTGGAGGTCATCTTCTCGAAATGGACGCCTTCGTGATACAGGATGCTGCCCAGGATCGCGGGATTCTTCGCTGCAAGCTTGAAGGCTTCCAACCTGATAGCGATTTCTCCGTAGTCATCCGTGTAGCCGAGACTCGTGAAGTCGGGGTTGATGTTTTGCGGCGGGCGTTGGCTGTAGTGATAGCCGCCTCCGGGCTTTTCGATCTCCCTGATGTGTGCGTTGTCATCCACGTACTTCGCCCGCCAAGCGACCTTTTTCCCTGCGAGCGGGCCTGTGTTGACGTAGACCTCGCCCTCAGGTTTGAAGTGGTAGGCCTCGGCTGTCAGCTCCAAGGCGCGACTGAGGTGGAAGTTGACTCCAAACTCCTGACTATCGGCCTTGTCAAGATACTTGAGTTGGTTCTTCTTGTCGCCGCGCTTGCGGGCCTCTTCAGCTTCGATTCTCGCGGTTTCCATGTCTTCTTTGGCCTGGAGGCCGAGCTTGATGTGTGCTTCAGCATCAAGCAGTTTGCCCTTGTCCGCGTCGGTTGTGGGCCGTTGCGGCGAACCCGCATGCACGCGAAGGGTCAACAGGGCGATGAGCCAAAGGGCTTTCATGGAACCACCTGGATCTTCACGATGTTGGATTCGACGCGGCCGAAGCTCTCAACCACGCTTCTCTGATGCTCCTTTAGCTGTTCCTCACGGCTGAACCCACGCTTGATCCAATGCTGGATTTCATCTTCATCAGGCGGCTTCGGAGGCGGGTCATTGAACACCACCTTGATGCCGTAAACTCCTGGGGGAGTGAACTCGTAGTCTGTGAGAAACGGCATGAATGGTTCGGGCTTCAGAAAATGCCGGCTCACGAGGGTCTCTCCAGGATGCAAATCCAAGGCCAACTTCAATTGCGCGTTCAGCTCGTCAACGTACGCCTTGGCAGCCTTGCCCTTCTCCGCCTCGGGCAGGCGGTCAAAACCCGGGATCGGGATAGGCTCGCTTCCGACGTCGCTGACGAGGGGATTCCTCAGCCGCCACTCCAACTCCACCTGCCTGCCTTTGGGCGTGATCGCGTAGAACGCGAATTTGCCGCCCAGGTAGCCGGTCTTGATGAAGGAATGGTTTTCGATCCAGAAGATGGTTTCCCGCCCCACATTCTGGATCTCGACCCGGTAGCGCAATGGCCCCCGGTTCAGCCAGTGCTCGTCCTCTCGCAGGACCCGGAAGACCTTGTTCTCCAGGAACAAGGTCATCTTGATCTTGCGGCCTACCCGCTTCGGCTTGAACCCCGAAGGCGCGGGGCGGACATAGTTCTTGCGGTCGATGACCTCGCGCCGGAGCATTTCCTGGTGCTTGGCCTCGAACTCCGGCGTCCTGGCCTCAAGCTCCTTTTGGAAGGCCTCGGCCTCGGGCGTCATGGCTGCGGCTGTGGAGGCATGAACATTGGGGGACGCCTGGGGCTGGACAGGGGACTTGGGCTCGGGTTGCTGAGCAGGGGATTCCTTCGGTCCACACGCCAGCAATGTCATGATGAGGACCGGAACGCGCCAACTCAAACGTCGCATGTCGCTCCCAAAGAAAGCGGCCAGAGAAAACAGGGTCTCCCCTACGGGAGATCGGCCTAAATTATAGCGTCTGCACGGGCCCTTGTCATGGGCCATTGAGCCCGACTGGGGATGGGTCGTAGGGCCTTGGCTAGGCCGTCCTACGGCCAGGGACCATGCCGAGCAACCCAGGGAGCTTCTGGAGTTCGCCTTCATCCGGTTCGATGAGGAAGGGCTTGCCCACCGCTTTCATGGCGCTGGCGACGTCTTTCAAGCCGTTGCCCGTGATGAGGGCCACGATCTTCTCGCCGGCTTGGACGAGCCCCTGGGCCGCCGCCTTCTTGAGGCCGGCCACGGAGGCCACGCCCGCCGGCTCCCCGAACACGCTCTCGCGCCGGGCCGTGGCGCGCATGGCGTCGAGGATCTCGTCGTCCGTGACCGAGACCGCGAAGCCCTTGGACTCCCGCAGGGCCTTGACCGCGGCGTCGCCGTCGCGGGGCAGGCTCACCGAGATGCTGTCCGCGAGGGTCTCGCCGCTGACGGGCCGGATGACGCCGTCGGACTCGAAGGCGCGTTTGATGGCGTCGGACTTCTCGGCCTGCACCCCGACGAGCCGGGGCAGGCGGTCGATGAGCCCGAGGCTGTGGAAGTCCTTGAAGCCCTTCCAGAGCCCGCTGATGATGTTCCCGTCGCCAACGGAGACGAAGACCTTGTCCGGGACCTTCCAGCCCAGCTGCTCGACGACCTCGAAGGAGGCGGTCTTCTTCCCCTCGCGGGTGAAGGGGTTGTGGCCGGTGTTGCGGTTGTACCAGCCGAACTCCTCGGTCGCCTTGAGGCAGAGGTCGAATGCCTGGTCGTAGGTGCCCTTGACAGCGATGACGGTGGCGCCGAAGACCAGGAGCTGGGCGATCTTGGCCACCGGCGCCTTCTCCGGCACGAAGATGATGGTCTTCAAGCCCAGCCCGGCCGTGAGGCACGCCATGGACGAGGCGGCGTTGCCGGTGGAGGCGCCGGTCACGACCTTCTCGCCGAGCTCGAGCGCCTTGGCCACGGCCACGGAACCGGCCCGGTCCTTGAAGGAGGCGCTGGGGTTCCTGCCGTCGTCCTTGAGCCAGAGGTCCTTCAAGCCCAGGTCCGCTCCGAGCCGGTCCGCCTTGTAGAGCGGGGTCCCGCCGATGTGGACGACGGGGACTCCTCTATACCGCGAAATCGGCAGGATTTCGCGGTAACGCCATACGCTTGTGTCCCGATTTTTCTTAAGGCTTTCCCTTGAGAGTTTCTTCTTGATGGCCCGGTAGTCGTAGACTACGTCGAGGTTGCCGCCGCATGAGACGCAGACGTAGTCCTTCGCATCGGGCCATTCTTTTCCGCAGCGGACGCACTTGAATCCCAGGACGTTGCTCGCCCTCATCGATCCCTCCATCTGCGGGTCAGGCTCACGGAACTTCTTTCCCGATATCCTCGATCCAGGCTCCTGACTGGGAAACCACCTCATCCACCATGGCGCGGTCCAGCGTGGAGGAGGTCATGAGCGGATAGCGCTCAAGATAGAAGAATTTTGCTCTCTGGCACAATGCCTCGTATTTGATCCACTCGGGTTCGTAGCGCACGGCTTCTTTCAAAAGGACTTCGAGATCATGAATTCTGCGGAGCTTCCAGCCTTTGGCCAAAAGATACCCCTTTAGGAATTTCTCCAAGGCCTGATGCAGGTGGAAGGCGGCGCCTTCGACATCGCCCCCATCCAGCAATAGCCGTACCCTTCGCCAATCCTTCTCCGCTTTGCCGATCCAGTCCTTCGGATAGATGGAATTCTCATGAGTCATAGAGAACTCTTCCCTTGGCGACGATTTCCTGCAGGAATTGGTCGCCGACCGCGAGTCTGTTGGAGAGTTCGGCCGGCGTGAGCACCAACGGCTGGAACGGCGTCAGGCCGCACAGGTCCGACACAAGGCGGCAGACCCGGAAGCTCCTGTCCCAGAAATTCTCCGGGGTGTCAATGACGATGAGCAAATCCAAGTCGCTGTCCGGGGTTGGGGAGCCGTAGGCATAGGATCCATACAGGATCACCTTCTGAGGCGGGTAATCCCTTCGCAGTCTCGAAACGATGGAATCCAGTACGGTCTGGATGTCGGGATCCATGCTCAGGGGATGATCGTCGTCCCCGCGGTTCCCGCGAGCGTCTTGTCGAAGAGCTCGGTCTTGCTGATGTAGGCCGCGTGCCCGCCATCCTCGATGAACTTGATGGCGGCCTTGATCTTCGGCCCCATGCTGCCGGCCGGGAAGGGGCAAGGCTTTCGGTTGTAGATTTCCGCCGCTTCCTTGACCGTGAGCTTGCGCAGGTCCACCTGGTCGGGCTTCTGGTAGTTGAGCTTGGCCCCGTCCTCGCCGGTGAAGATGGTGAGGGTGACCTCGCGGTCCTCGCCGCGCGCCTTGGCTCCCTTGAGCAGCAGGTTGCCCAAGAGCGCGGAGGCCAGGTCCTTGTCGATGACGGCCTCGACGCCGGAGTAGACCTTCTCGGCCTGGGCATGGGAGCCCAGGTCCCCGGAGGGCGGATGTCCTCCTTTCCCGGAGGGGGCCCCCTTGGGCTTCTTGAAGCTGATGCCGTAGTTGACCTCGTAGGCCTCGTCCGAGCCCGAAGCCTTGGGCTTGACCGCGTTGACCGGGATGCCGCCGCCTCCGACCGTGACCGGGATGATGCCGGCCTGGAGCAGGGCCTCGACCGCGGGCAGCTCCACGATGTCGATGGGCACCGGTGAGGGGACCACCCGCCGCCAGAGCTCGACGCCCGCGGCGTCCTTCTTGTAGCACTTCACGGCCCACCCGTCCTTCTCCTTGCGGCTCAGGGCCTCATCCTTGCCGTAGGTGGGCCCGACGTACTTGGACGGGCTCTTGAAGTCCGGGTCGTCCTTGTCCACCACCACCTGGGTGACCAGCGCGCTAGCGAGCCGCTGGATGCCGCGCATCCTGAGCTCGTTGCAGAGCAGGTTGCTCAGCATGAAGCCCATGGCGCCCTGGGTGTCGGCGCCGCAGACATCGAGCGGCAGGGAGGGCAGGATGGGCCTCGAGTACTCGGCCCGCAGCAGGATGTTGCCCACCTGGGGGCCGTTGCCGTGGGTCATGATGTAGAGGTCGTCCGGGTACTTCTCGATGATGTCCGCGACCAGCTTGCAGGTCTGCACCGTCTTCTGCCACTGGAGCGCGATGTCCGGGACGATCTCCTTGCCGGTCTTGGGGTCCTTGACCCCGACCGGAGCGACCTCGTTGCCGCCGAACGCGAAGATGCGCAGTCTCTTCTTCGCCATGGGCCTCTCCCGGCCGCTAGGCCGCCACCCCGTGCTTCTTCGACGCCGACTTTCCCGAGGGCTTGTAGTCGAACTTGGACATGGTGAGCGCCATGATGGCCTTCTGCACGTGCAGGCGGTTCTCCGCCACGTCGTAGATGATGGAGCGCGGCCCGCTGCAGACCTCGTCCGACACCTCGTGCCCGCGGTCCACCGGCATCGGGTGGGTGTAGAGGGCGTTGTTGGTGACGGCCATCTTCTTGGAGTCCGTGATCCACTCGGCGTGCTTGAGCGCGGCCTCGACCTCGCGCTTCTTCTGGAAGCCCTCGACCGGGTCGTAGGCGTGCGGGCTCATCCAGTTGCGGGAGTAGACGATGTCGGCGCCGCGGTAGCACTCCACCGGGTCGTTGGTAATCTCGAACTTGGTGCCGGCGGCCTGGCAGTTCTTCTTGCAGTTCGCGATGACCTCGGGATCCAAGTCGTAGCCCTTGGGGTAGGCCAGGGTCACGTTCATGCCCAGGCGTGAGTTGATGAGGATGCTCTCCTGCACGCTGCACCACGAGCGCGCCAGCGCCCCGTGTCCCCAGACCATGAGGAGCTTCTTGCCCGAGATTCCGCCCAAGTGCTCGCGGGCGCCCTGCACGTCGGCGAAGCCCTGGCAGGGGTGGTACTTGTCGTGCGCCATGCTGAGGACCGGGATGGCGCCGTATTGGCAGTACTCCCTCAGGAAGGCGTCGCCGTCGCCGTACTTCTGGACCTTGTCCTCGAGCATGCGGATGCCGAGGCCGCAGGCGTAACGGCTCATGACCTTGGCGGCGTCCTCGTTGGTCTCGCCCGCGGACTTCGAGGTCTTGAGCCTCATGCTGGAGGGCTCGAGGAACTGGGCGTGGCCGCCCAGCTCGGTGGCCGCGCACTCGAAGGACTGGCGGGTGCGCACCGAGGGGTTGTAGAAGAACATGAAGAAGGTCTTGTGCAGCAGCAGCGAGGTGTACTTGGACGAGAAGCGGTCCTTCTTCATCTCGTCGGCCAGGCCCAGCACGGCCTCGATCTCCGACACGCTCCACTCCTGGGTGGTGAGCAGGTGCTTTCCGAACAGATTCATGGGTTATTCTCCTTGGATAGATGCGCCCTTGCCGCCGTCATCCGATTATAGAGCATTTCCGGCGAAAAAGTCCATCATGCCCTGAAGTTTTGCCATAAGCCCGGGGCCGCGGCGCGGCCGCGGGGGCCGGCGCCGAAAGTTCCGGCCCTCCCGCCCGGCAGGGATCTTGAATCCCTAGCCAGATGGAGCCGTCCGGCCAGCAGTCCACCCCGACGATGGTCGACGGGTTGCTCCAGCGGGAGAAAGTCACGAGCTGGACCAGGCGCGCGCCTCCCTGCGGGTCTTGCAGGACGATGCGCCGCTCAATAGGCCGGCCGGCGCATCAAGCCCTCCCGGGGGAGCGCCGCCCCATGAGTAAAATAGACTTGACTATACTTTACTCATGAGTAAAATATCCCTATGCCGACTTTCCCCGCGCCGCGGCCCCGCTATTTGCGCCAAGCCGTCCTCGCCGACCTTCCGGCCAAGATGGTCTTCGTCGGCGGCCCACGCCAGGTCGGCAAGACGACCTTCGCCCTGGGCCTCCTGGCGACGGGAGCGGACGAATCGCACCCGGCCTATTTGACGTGGGATGACCCTCACGACCGGGAAAACCTGCTGAAAGCGGACCTGCCATCCGGCCAGCGCCTCATCCTGCTTGACGAGGTCCATAAATTCGCGCGCTGGCGCAACCTCGTCAAAGGCTTCTACGACAAGCGCAAGACCCGCGTTTCGTTCCTCATTACAGGCTCGGCCCGGCTGGACTACTACCGCAAGGGCGGGGACTCCCTGCAAGGGCGCTACCACTACTACCGGATGCATCCCTTCTCGCTGCGGGAGGTTGACTCCGAATGCCGCCCGTCCGCGCTGGAGCACCTGATGAAATTCGGAGGCTTTCCGGAGCCCTTCCTGCGCGCGAATGAGCGCGAGTTGCGCCGCTGGCAAAGGGAATGCCGCGAGCGGGTCGTGCACGAAGACCTGCGGGACCTCGAGCACGTCCGCGAGATTTCGATGATCGAACTGCTCCTGTCCCACCTGCCGCGCTGCGTCGGATCACCCCTGTCGGTCAAATCCTTGAGCCTCCTGCTGCAGGTGGCCTACGAGACCGCCGAACGGTGGGTATCAATACTCGAACGGCTCTACTTCTGCTTCCGGATCGCGCCCTTCGGAAGCCCTCGGATTCGCGCCGTCAAGAAGGAAAAGAAGCTCTATTTCTGGGACTGGTCGCAGGTCCCCGCCGACGGACCCCGGTTCGAGAACCTCGTGGCCTGCCAGATGCTGAAGTACTGCCATTGGAAGGAGGACACCGAGGGTTTCTCGATGGAGCTGCGCTACCTGCGCGACACGGACGGCCGCGAGGTCGACTTCGTGGTGCTCAAAGACGGCGAGCCCGAGTTCGCCGTCGAATGCAAGACCGGGGAGGACCGTCCCTCGGCTGCCGCCGACTATTTCCGGCGACGCACCCCCATTGCGCTTTTCTATCAGGTGCACCGCGGCGCCGACGGCGACCGCGACCGCGGGGACGTGCGCCTCCTCCCGCTGACCCGGCTCTGCCGCGAGCTCGAACTGCCTTAAAGCTTAAGGTTGGCCCGGATCGCCCCCTCGCGCCCGTGGTCCACGATTTGGCATAAACCTGGCGGACGAGACGCTCGACCTCAGGGTCGTAGGGCAGGCCGCGAGGCTTGCCCGGGCCGCGGTAAACTAACCGCGGCCCAGACGGCGCCGTATGTCGTTGTGCCCCCCGACGATGACGAAGGTGACGGTGTCCCCATCCAGCAGGAACAGGACCCGCTTATCCAGGGAAGCCCTGACCTCCCAATACTTCCCCCGGAGTTTCCTCAATCCCAACCCCGGCGGTCGGGACTTCCCGGAGAAGTAGTCGAGAAGCCGGGACACGGCAGAGTCCATCGCGGATCGTTCCCTGTTCGCAAGAGAACGGAAGGACTCGTCGAACGACCGAAGGAAGCGGGTCCTGATCACTTCCTCAGCCGTTTGAGGTGCTTTTTGGCGGAGCGCGCATCCGGATACTCCGTGTACCTGCCGGACGCCATATGTTCACGCACCAGCATGTCCATCGCCTTCCAGTCTTCTTCTCCGAGGTCATGCCCGGAGACCGCCCGCGGTTCGAGGATGATGCGGCCGGGCTCGGCCTCGATGGAGACCAGCGCCCCCTCCGGTATGCCGGCCGCTTCCAGGAGGCTCGGCGGGATCGTGACCTGATGCCGCTCTGATATCCGGCGCAGACAGGGCATTCTTACCTCCGATTATCGCTATATCCGATATTCAGTATATCAGACAAAAGGCTGTCCTTCAAGGGGTGATCCCCGGCGGGGAGTCTGTTCGCCCGTCCTGTCGCGCTAGCGCATCACCAGGTTCATCACGGCCTTCTGGCCGTGGAGCCTGTTCTCGGCCTGGTCGAAGACCACCGACTGCGGTCCGTCGACGACGCCGTCCGTCACCTCGTAGCCGCGGTCGCAGGGCAGGCAGTGCAGGTAGACGGCCTTCTTGTCGGCCAGCGCCAGGTTCTCCTCGTTGACGATCCAGCTCTTGTACTTGTCGAAGATCTGCTGGGCCTTCTTCTTGTCGTCCTGCCCGATCGGCGGCTTGTAGATGGCCGTGGGGCACCACGCCTTGGCGTAGACCACGTGCTGGCCCTTGAGGGCCTTCTTGAAGTTGCGCTCGACGCGGAACTTCCCCCCGGACGCCTTCGCGTAGTCCTTGCACTGCTGGATGATCTTGGGGTCCATCACCATCTCCGGAGGATGGGCCAGGGTCACGTCGCAGCCCAGCATCGTCGGGTAGGTGATGCCGCTCTGCGGGACCGCGCGAGGCTTGTCGATGGAGGGCGAGTAGGCCCAGGACATGAGGTATTTCACGCCCTTGAAGCCGCCGCACTTCTCCTTCACCGTCATGATGTCGGCCAGGCCCTGGAAGGGATGGTAGATGTCGTCCTCCATGTTGAGGACCGGGATGTCCGCCCAGCGGGCGAACTCGCGGAGCATCTCGTGCGCGCCGCCGTAGCGCCACTGCACCGGGTCGCCGTAGCAGCGGATGGCGATGGCGTCGCCCATGCGGCTCAGGGTCCGGGCCACGTCCGAGACGCGCTCGGTCGTGTAGGCGACCTCATGGCCCTCCATGGCGGGCGTGTAGATCTTGTTGGGGTCGAGGAAGTGGGCGTGGCCGCCCAGCTGGGTCATGCCGGCCTCGAAGGAGTTCCGCGTGCGCAGAGACTGGTTGTAGAAGATCAGGAAGAGGGTCTTGCCCGGAAGAAGGTTGTTGTGCGGCTGCCCCATCGCGCGCTGGCGCTTGAGCTCATAGGCCACGTCGATGATCGTTTCGATCTCTTCCTTGGAGTAGTCGGTCTCGGCCAGATAGTCCCGGCCACGCCACTTGTTCGTGATCATTTCTTGCCTCCAAAGTATAGGTTGGCTGCGGCTATGCGTATTATTAGCATTTCAGCGTGGGCAAGTCCAAGGAATCTGCTATACTCTGCGCAAGAGCAGGCGGTCCCCATGACGAACGGAGCGCCGAGCGGTTTCCTCGGCTGGGTCGCGCGGGTGTCTCGGCAGAAGGACGAGAAATCCGCGGTCGCGATGCTGTCCGTGGTGTCGAACACCGCGCTGGTGGCGTTCAAGCTCGCCATCGGCGTCCTCATCGGGTCGGTCTCGGTCATCTCCGAGGCCGTCCATTCCGGCGTGGACCTCGCGGCCGCGGTCATCGCGCTCTTCGCGGTCCGCACCGCCGCCCGGCCCGCGGACGAGTCCCACTCCTTCGGCCACGGCAAGTTCGAGAACCTCTCCGGCGCCGTCGAGGCGCTGCTCATCTTCGCGGCGGCCGCCTGGATCGTCCATGAGGCCCTGCACAAGCTGGTCCAGCCCGGGGACATCGAGATGGCCGGCTGGGGCGTCGTCATCATGCTGGTCTCCTGCCTGGTCAACCTTGGGGTGTCCCGGATGCTCTTCCGGGTGGGGCGGCGCGCCGACTCGGTGGCGCTCCTGGCAGACGCCTGGCACCTGCGCACCGACGTCTACACCTCGGCAGGCGTCATGGCCGGGCTCTCCCTCTACTCGCTGGGCCGCAAGTTGTTCCCTTCGGTGGATCTGAGGTGGCTCGACCCCGTGGCGGCCATCGCGGTCGCCCTGCTCATCATCCGCGCGGCGTACGACCTCACGGCGCAGTCGGTGCGCGACCTCCTGGACCAGAGCCTCCCGGACGAGGAGGTGCGGGTAATCCGGGAGCGCGTCCGCGGGGTCGGACCGGCGGCGCGCAGCTTCCGCAACCTGCGCACGCGCAAGGCCGGGGCGGTCCGGTTCGTGGAGATGGAGCTCGTGGTGGACCCCGGCATGTCGGTGGTCGAGTCGCACGCGGTCGCAGACCTTGTGGCGGCGCGCATCCGGGGGACCTACCCGGGCGCCGAGGTCACCGTCCATATCGAGCCCTGCGCCAGCGACTGCTCGGACGACTGCCGGGTCTCCTGCCCGGCCCCGGCCGACGCCGAGAAAGGCCGCTCTTAGGAGGAACTCCATGGATGCCGTGTCCGCCTTGGCGCAGCAGGACTGCTCCCAGGTCGTGCGTTTCGCGCAGAAGCTCATACAGCACCAGAGCCTCTCCGGCCAGGAGAAGCTGGTCGTGGAGGCCTGCATCCGGGAGGCCGCGGGACTGGATTTCGACGACGCCTACTTCGACCGGATGGGGAATTTCGTAGGCAAGATCGTCGTGGGCGACGGCAAGGGGTTGAAGGTCGTCCTGACGGGACATCTCGACACGGTGCACGCCGACCCGGCGAAGTGGGACCCGGAGACCGGGCCCCACGCCGCGGCCATCAAGGACCACAAGCTCTACGGCAGGGGCGCCTCGGACATGAAGGGCGCCTTCGCCGCGATGTTCCACGCCGCCCCGGCCTTGCGGAGCCTCGACCCGGGGCCTTTCAGCGGGGAGGTCTACGTCGTCGGGACCGTGGTCGAGGAGCTCTTCGAGGGCGTAGCCTTCCTGGAGGCCTTGAAGAAGATCCAGCCCGATTTCGTCGTCGTCGGGGAGGCGTCCGAGTGCCGGCTCAACATCGCCCAGCGGGGCCGGGGCGAGATCCTCATCAGCGTCTTCGGCTACGGCGTACACGCCTCGGTGGGGAGGAGCACGGTGAACCCCCTGGAGCAGGTGGCCTTCATCATCGAGGCGTTCCACGTGTGGTACCGCTCCGAGGCGGTGGCGCTCCTGGGCAAGAGGAACATCGTCCCCACCGACATCAAGATCCCCGTGGGGGCCGGGGGCGGCGTCGACGGCCGGGGCGGGAACTCGACCGTCCCCAACGAAGTCGAGCTCACCTACGACGTGAGGACCCTGCCGGGGGACACGGAGGCTTCCATCATCAAGCTGGTCCGGGACAACATGGAGCCGGTGGTCTCGCACGGCAAGCGGCTCTATCCGTCCTTCAAGGACCCCATCATCGAGTACGCGCAGGACGAGTGCACGACCTATACCGGGGTGCGCATCAAGCAGACCAAGTTCGCCCCCGCCTGGCAGGCCGGCGAGGGCGACGAGATCGTGGCGAGGGCCAAGCGGGGCCTGCAGCAGGTGGAGCTCCCGGTCGAGATCGGGGCCTACAGCTTCTGCACGGACGGCAGCGCCGTGGTGAAATACCGGGAGCTCTGTCCCGACCGGAACTGCCAGGTCATAGGCTTCGGCCCCTCTTTGGAATCCCTGGCCCACACCACCAACGAATACATCGAGATCGAGCAGATGAAGAAGGCCTTCCAAGGCTATGCCGGGATCGTAGCCGAGCTCCTGAAGAGATGAGCCGGAGGGAGGGTTGAGGAAAATCGCCAAGAAATGTTAAGGTACAGCCACTTGGCGAAGAATAAAAACTAGGGGGGGGGAGCGGGAACATGATCACCAACATGAAGGGCAAGGATTTCATCAGCGTCATGGATTACAGCAAGGAGGAGCTGGAGACGATCTTCGACGTGGCCTTCGATCTCAAACGCCGCGCCGCCATCGGCGAGGACCACAGCCACCTCCTGCGCGGCAAGAGCCTGGGGATGCTCTTCGCCTCGCCTTCCACCCGCACGCGCATCTCCTTCGAGACCGGCATCACCCAGCTCGGCGGCCACGGCCAGTACTACACTCCGGAGCAGCTCCAGCTCAAGAACAAGGAGTCCTGGAAGGACACCGCGGAGATGATCAGCCGCTTCCTGGCCGGCTTCTCCATCCGCCTCTACAACCTCAAGGCGCAGATGGGCACGGAGAGCTACAAGTACGGCGACGCCCGCGCGGTGCTGCGCGCCATCGCCAAGGACGCCGGCATCCCGGTCATCAACATGCTCGACGACAAGGAGCACCCCTGCCAGATCATGGCGGACATCATGACCATGATGGAGAAGTTCGGCAAGGAGGACTACAAGAAGAAGAAGATCGTCATGTCCTGGGCCTACGACGACCGGGCCAAGTCCGCGGGCGTGCCGCAGACCATGATCGCGGCCGGAGCCGTGCTGGGCATGAACATCGTCCTGACCAACACCCAGGCCTTCATTGAGGACAGCACGATCCGGAGCGCCGGGGATGTTCTGATCGACGCCGCCAGTTCCTCGGGAATCGCGGCAGTCACCGGGGCACTGGCCGCTTCGGCCGCCGTCGGTGGCAGCACCAGCGTGGGGGTTTCCATCGGCGCGGCGGTGGCCCTGA
>JACQWX010000117.1 GCA_016209035.1 Elusimicrobiota bacterium
CCGTGGAGTGGGGAAACCTGCCGTCACGGCTTCAGGCTCCGGACGGGGCGAAGCTCAGGTTCCGGTTTCTGTAATGAAGCCCCCCGTGGCGCCAAACTTTATATTCCCCTGACGGTTATAGGCTTTGCGAAAATCGGTGCACAGCGGACCTGTCAAGTGAATTAGGCGGCCGGCTAGAGCCGGGAAACGCCTAGCCGGTCGGGATGACAGCCCCGCAATCCGGGCAGCCGTTGATGTAGTCGGCGCCCTGCCTTTCGTCCGCGGGGGTCCCACAGGCCTCGCAGGGGGACACCACGGCGCGTTCGTCAAAAGACGGCCAGGATTCCTCAGCGTCGCCGAAAGTATCAGGGTTCATACACCAACCCTGCCATCGGGACGATCTGGGAACAGGCCTCCAACGCGGCGACCTTGTCCTGCGCCTTGCGAAGGTCCGCTGCGAGGCGAACCAGGGCCTGCGATGTGCGGTCGGGGCTGTGGACCACCGCGTCCGCGATCCTGAGCGCTTCCGCCTGCGTCATTTCCTGCTCGTTGATGTTGGTCGCCATCTTAGGCCTCCTTGGCCGCCAAGAGCCGATGCAGCTCCAGGGCGATGTGAAGGATGTCCCGCCTGGCCCGCGTCCCGCCCTCAGCCAGGAACGTCTTTGCCGCAGCGAGGATCTCCTCTCCGCGCCAGCCGTCGCCGTCCTTTCCGCCTGCTTCTTTCGCGCTTTCGTCGTTCATTTGATTTCGCGCCTCCGCTCACCCGGAGGGCGAAGGTCCCGAGGACGCCGGGCCGGGCGAGCATTAAATGGTGGGGTCCCTACCTGGCAACCGCCCCCGGCGCAGCCGGGCTGGCCGTGAGCGGCAGCGAACGGCACTGACGACGATCAGGAGTTGCGGTCGTCGTCATGTGCGGCCGCGGGCAGCGCGCTGCCCGAAACCGTGGGGCTACGGCGGGGGTTGGGCCGCGGTTTCGGGTTGCCGGAAGGGGTGGACCCGTTTATGGCGCAGACCGGGCCGGCGCCGCTCCTGGGACCTGAGGGAAGGCGCGAAAGCAACAAACGAAAGCGCTATGAAGCAAGGCCGGCCGGAAAGGCTGTCTCGCGAGGCAAGCCCAGTTGGCCAGGAAGGATATGAGAGAAAGCACGGGCTGGGTTGCAATGATGTAGAATGAGTCGTGGTGCGAGGATCGCGATGGCTGTCCTGGCTTCTTGGCTCTCCGACCGAAACGCGACCCTCCGCCATGCCTGGGGAGGAGGGCGCTCAAGCCTGCCAAGACGCGCCCGGTCAGTCCGCGGAATTCGGGAAGCTTTCCGACTCCGATCTGGCGCGGCTGATGTTCTCAAATAGCGACCAGCTTCCCGCGGCCTGGGCGAGGGAGGTGATCTCACGGGGCGAGCGCATGGTCCCCGCCCTTTCTCACGTCATCCTGACCGAGTGCAACTGGCACAGGAGCGACGCAGGCTGGTGCTGTGTTGTGCACGCGACGTTCCTGCTGGGCGCCATCGGCGGGGACATGGCGATCGTCCCCCTGGTCCACGCCCTTCGCCAGGCGGAGTGCTGGGATAACGACTGGATCGGCGAGGAGATCGCGTCCATCTTCGGGAACCTGGGCCCCAGGGCCCTTGCGCATCTCAGAGAAATGGCCCGCGACCGCCAGACCGACTGGTACGTGCGCGACAAGGCCATGGAAGGCATGGCGGCTGTTGCCCTGAGGTCCCCCGAGTGCGAGCAAGAGGTGTTCTCCTTCCTGGCTGGAGTCGCCGCCGATCTCCAGGAGGACCGCGACGTGCGGGTGGGCGCCGGGCACATCTTGCTGGACTTCGGCAAGCGCGAGCATGAGCCGCTTTTGACGAAATTGCTCGAGTCCGGGGTGGCGAAGGGAGAATTCGATCAAGACGACATCCGTCGCTGTCTCAAGGAGAAAGACCTCTGCTGGTACGAGCGCGACTGGCTGGATTTCTACGACCCGAAGAACATCGCCGAGCGCCGCGAGCGCTGGGAAAAGGGAAGACTCCCCGAGAGCGCCGCGCTTGAGCAGGCCTCAAGCACGGAGTGGGGCTCGGAGCCGGAATGGGACGACGAGGAAGACGGCCTGGACCTTGAGGCAGGCGACAATTCCGGCCAGAGACCAAGGCTCCCAAGGAACATGCGGCTTGTGACCGAAAAAGCACTCTTTCAGACCTCCCGGGCCATCAAGGACAAGGACTTCAAGTCGGTCGAGGAGATCAACCGATACCTGGGGGGCCTGGGCGGCCAACCCCCCGGGCCTGCGGCTCCCCAGGGAGCCTGGGACGTAGCCCAGAACCTGATGTACGAGGCCTGGGAGGAGGAAGACCCGGAGAAGCGCGTGGATCTGGCCCGCAAGGCGCTCAAGATATGCCCGGACTGCTGCGATGCCTACAGCCTTCTGGCCGAGGAGACGGCGGAGACCCTCGATCAATCCAGGGAGCTCTACGCCAAGGCGGTCAAGGCGGGAGAGCGGCAGCTGGGTCCGGAGTTCTTCAAGGAGCATGAGGGCCATTTCTGGGGGATGATCGAGACCCGGCCTTACATGCGGGCCCGGGCCGCCCTTGCAGACGACCTGTGGAACCTTGGGGATTTCGAGGCTGCGCTGGGCCACTGGTACGAGATGCTGCGACTGAACCCCAACGACAACCAGGGGATGCGCTACATCCTGGCGGCGACCCTCGGGAGATTGGGCCGGCACGAAGAGTTGGAGAAGCTCCTCGGCCGCGAGGAGTACAAGGACGATGTCGGTCTTGAGTGGCTCGTCATGAAGGCCCTGGCCGCCTTTGCCCGCGAGGGCCCCTCCGCCGAAGCGAACCATGCTCTTCAAGAGGCCCTCGGGCGTAACAGGCACCTGCCGGACTACCTGTTGGGCACGAAGACCATCCCGAGGAAACTTCCCGGGCATGTCGCGCTTGGCTCGGAGGATGAGGCGATAGCCTGCGCCGCGAACGTTCTGCCTGCCTGGAGGCGCGCGGCCGAGGCCTCGGAATGGCTTGAGCAGGCCATGGGACGAACGAGGCTTCCCAGTGCGGGCCGCAACGATCCATGCCCTTGCGGGAGCGGCAAGAAGTTCAAGAAGTGCTGCCTGGGCAAGGACGCCGGCTGGCTGCACTGAGAGTCTCCCCGCACAAGCCCGCCGGCGCCAGGGCAAAGCTGGGTTTTCAGATTTCATATAGCATATTGCAATAAGCAATATTGTGTGCTACACTATGCCTATGAGGGTGCAGCATGGCCTTAAGTCCCAGGATGTCCTGGTTCTCTTGAAACTGGCGGTTTCGGAGGGCAAGACGTGGCGTCAGGTGGACTTGGCCCGCGAGCTCGGACTCTCCCAGTACGAGGTCAGCATGTCCCTGGAGCGGGCGAAGAACTCCGGCTTCTTGGACGCATCGAAGAAACTGCTCATGCGATCGGCCCTGTTGGAATTCCTGATCCACGGCCTCAAGTACGTCTATCCAGCCCGGTTGGGGCCCGTTTGCCGGGGAGTCCCCACGTCTCACTCGGCTCCGCCGCTCTCGAAGAAGATCGTGTCCGAGGCTCACGACCAGTACGTCTGGCCCTCCGGCGAAGGCACCCTGCGCGGCCAGGCAGTCTCGCCCTTGTACGAGTCCGTGCCCAAGGCGGCCCAACTCGACCCCAAGCTTCACGAACTGCTCGCGTTGGTCGATGCCGTCCGGGTCGGCCGTGCCCGGGAACGGCAGCTCGCCTGCGCGGAGCTTCAACGCCGATTGCATGAAGGCTAGGAAGACCCTGAACGTCGAGATGCTGGCGGTCGTGGCCAGAGGACTGAGCGGCCTCAAGGAGAAGTTCGTCTTCGTGGGCGGCGCCACCATCGACCTGTACCTATCGGACCCCACGGCTGCCGAGGCGCGGGCCACGGACGATGTGGACTGCGTCGTAGAGTTGGCCCGCAGGTCGCAGTACTACGGCCTCGAAGAGGAGCTCCGCGGCCTGGGCTTCAAGCACTCCACGGACAAGGATGCCTCTGTCTGCCGGTGGGAATTCCACGGCATCCAGGTGGACGTCATGCCCACGGAAGGGGGAATACTCGGCTTCAAGAACCGGTGGTACGCCGATGGCGTCGCGGAAGCCGGGACGGCGCGGCTGCCTGACGGTCAGGATGTCGCCGTTCTGACCGTTCCTTACCTCGTGGCTTCGAAGATAGAGGCTTTTCTCGACCGCGGCAAGGATGACTTCCTGGCCAGCCCCGACATGGAGGACATCGTGGCCGTGATCGACGGCTGTCCTGAGTTGAAGGGAGAGGTCCTCAGGGCTCCGGCAGAACTGCGGTCCTACTTGGCGGAGAGGTTCAAGAGCTTCTTGGCTGACCGTCGGTTCGTGGAGGCTGTCCACGGGCATATCCGCATCACCGAGAAGGGCGTGGACCGCGTCGGCCGGGCCCTCGCGGTCATCAGCGAGATCGCCACCGCGGCCGCCTGACCGGCTTCGTGGTCAGATAGATTGGGCGTCCGGCGAGTGTCCAAAAAGTGTCCACTCGGGGGCCAAAAACGGCCCGGTCCAGCCAAAGCGGCACAAGAAGACCCAAGAGGCTCTTCGGGCGGTTTCTCGTCGAGAAGACGATCCTGAGACGGGAGCAAGGCGGGCCGGGAAAAGGGCGGGGCGCAGGATTTACAGACCGTTGCTTTTGACCGCTCAGCCACCCCACCGTGAGATGACTTGCAGCATGAAATTCTACATTTTTCCATCAGGGCGCTCAACCCGGGTTGGAATTGGACCTGATGTGCTTATCTGCTTGACGCCCCCTGAAGGGCCGGAAGTGGCCTGGAATGCTTCAGACGGGTGGATAAAATCAAGAGACTGAGGAACGCATGCTCTCGGATGTGGCGGCGATCATGGCGGGAGGTGAACTCGTCCAGGTAGTCCTGCATGTACTTCCGTTCGACCCCATGATGGGTACCCTGGAGCCAAGTCTTGAGGTTTCCGATAATCCGGTGCACCCAGGGCAAGATTTTCCCGGCACGTTTCTCCGTTCCCTGGACTTTGGGCCGGTGCTTGTAGCCGTAGCCATCGATTCCCGAGCATCCCGACCAGTCATCCGTGTTGAGCTGGGTTCCCGGAGCGATGTTCTCGCAGATAAAAGGATGGAGAGAGTCGCCGGAGACGTCCGCGATGGCGCGCAGCCTGATGCGGCCGGCATGGTCGCCGCGATTCTCCACGGCCACTACGATTGGGACCTTGTCGCCAATCTCGCGGCCCCTCAGCCCCTTCTGCGTGCGGACTCCCCCGACGCAGGTTTCGTCCACCTCGACCACGCCGGCCAACGGCTCTCGGGCGGGATTGACCATGGCCCTGCGAAGTCTGCGGCAGAGATAGAGTGCGGTTTCGTAGCAACCGAGGCCCAGATGCCGCTTCAGTTGCAACGCCGAGATTCCCGCGCTCATCGTGCTCATGAGGTACGCGGCCCAAAACCAATGCCGGAAGGGCAGATGGCTGTCATGAAGGATGGTCCCCGCTGTAATCCGCACGTCTGCGCGACAGCCACGGCATCGCAGCCGTCGCAAACCCATCTCCCACGCTGCCCGATGTCCGCATCGTGGGCACTCGAACCCCTCGGGCCAGCGCACCTTCATCAAGTGGTCTCGGCAAGCACGCTCCGTCGCGGACCGCCGCTGGAATTCCTCGAGGGTCCGGGAGAAAATGGGGTAACCCGGGGACGTCCGTTTCCGCCGCATCCCCTGACGCCCACCGAAACCGACCCGGTATCGCTCAGCTAAACAGAGCCAGACTTGGAGGCAGGATTCGAAGCTGCGCCGGATACAGCCGTAGCTGTTGTTGGCCGTGTCGTTGGGAAGGATGAAGAAGAAATGCCGTAA
>JACQWX010000118.1 GCA_016209035.1 Elusimicrobiota bacterium
CGAGCGTCCGCCAGTCAATCCCGATGCACGACGAGCGAGCAGAGGCCGATGGGCCCCACCGGCGGCAGGACCCCGAGCATGATTTGAATCGGGCAGGCTGGCCCGTCAGCCCTCAGGGAAAAGTGGGTGAGGTCGAGAAAGGCGGACGCGCGGCACGCCGGGATTTGATACCATCACAGCAGATGACCGTGACCGAATTCCTCCGGGACCAGGTCCCCTTCCTCGCGGGACTGTCCCTTGAGGACGCCCACATCCTGGCCAAGAAAGCCGCGCAGGTCCATTTCCGCAAGGCCGAGGTGGTCGTGACCGCCGGCTCTCCCCTGGCCGGGCTTTACGTCGTCGCCTCCGGCCGCCTCGCCGTCCATCCGGTGGAGGTTGACACGCAGGGTTCTAAAGCGGAGCTCGGGCCCGGTTCGGTCATCGGCGAGGAAAGCCTTTCGGAGCCTTCGGCTCATGCGAGGGCGAATCTCGAGGCGGTCCAGGACACCCTGGTCTTCATCATCCCTCGCAAGGCCCTCCTCAGGGTCCTTGAGAAATACCCGCAAATCCATGGCCGCGCCGTGGCGGCCCGGCCCGGCCTGGGCCCGGCCCAGGCCGAGAGCTTCGCCCCTGGCTACGAGATCCGCCGGCTCGTCGGGCATGGCGGGATGGGCGACGTCTACGAGGCCTTCGACCTGGCTTTGCGCCGAAGAGCCGCCATCAAGCGGCTCAGGCCTGAACTGCGGCTGGACCCGGCGTTCAAGGCGAGGCTGCTCCGCGAGGCGCGGATCGTGGCCGCCTTGAGGCACCCTTACATCGTCGAGATATTCTCGGTCGTGGACGACGGGCGGGAGCTCCTCCTGGTCTTCGAGTTTGTCGACGGAGTCACGCTCGCGCAGGTCCTGCGCGAACGCGGCAGGCTGGGCCTGGACGTCTGCCGGAACATCATTCGGATGGCGGCCCGCGCCTTAGAATGCGCCCACGCCCACAAGGTGCTCCACAGGGACTTC
This sequence comes from Elusimicrobiota bacterium, assembly GCA_016209035.1. Taxonomy (GTDB): domain Bacteria; phylum Elusimicrobiota; class Elusimicrobia; order UBA1565; family UBA9628; genus JACQWX01. The sequence continues at coordinate 990 of JACQWX010000118.1, forward strand.
AAGCCTTCCAACGTCATGATCTGTCCAGACGGCCGGTTGAAGGTCATGGATTTCGGGATCGCGAGGCAGGCCAGGGACACCATCACGCGATTGAGCCGGGGCGAGCCGGCTGGGACCCTGAGCTACATGGCGCCTGAGCAGCACCTTGGGGAAGGCAAGCGGCCCGCGGACGTCTACTCCTTGGCCGTGACCCTCTACTACATGCTCCGCGGAGAACTGCCCTTTTCCGGCCCGGACATCCTCAGCCGGAAGGAACGTCAGGATTACCAGCCTCTCACCAGCAAGGTCGCGGGCTTAAGTCCCAGGATGGATGCGCTTCTCGCCAAAGCCCTGGCCCCGGACCCGCAGGCCCGGTACGGCACCATGGGCGAATTCCTGGCCGCCTTCGAGGAAGCCGCGGCCGGGCCACTACGATGACTTCTAGACTTCGATCGTCGAGACTCGCCGTCCTGGGCATGGGACTGGCCGCCGGCCTCGCAGGCACGCGTCCCTCCCCTTGCCATGCGCAGGGTTTGGAGCCGTCAACGAAGGATTCCTTGTCCCTGACTCAAGCCCAGGCCATGCTGGTCGAAGGCAACGACCGAATCCGGGCGGCCAGGGCCGCGGTGGAGGCCGCCGAAGCGGAATATCGCGGGGCTTTCAGCGTCAACCTCCCCAAGCTCTCCGCCAACCTCAGCCATGCCCGGACGAGCACGGAGCAGTCCTCGGTCCTGACCCTCAAGGAGAATTCGACGCTGGGCCTGACCGGGTCCTTGCCCATCTTCGCCGGAGGCGCCAACCAGGCCAGTTTGCGCAAGAAGAAATTCGAACTGGAAAAGTCGCGCGCGCAGAGCCAAATCATCGAGTCCCAGGCCCTCTACGACCTAAGGGAAGCGTATGCGCGCACGCTCTTCGCCCAGGAAGCGATCCACCTATCCTCCGACGTGGTGCGCCGGCGCGAGGAGAACGTTCTCCTCATCCGGCAGAAATATGAGGCCGGCCGGGAAAGCAAGGCCGCGCTCTTGGAGGTGGAGTCCATGTTGAGCGTCTCGATATGGGAGCGCGAGAAAGACGGCCATGCCCTGCGGCTGGCCCAGAGGCGCCTCAACAAGATTCTTGCCCGGCCTATGGCAGACAAGGTCCGCGCCGAGCCGATTTCCCCCCTGCCCAAGCCGGAAAGCGGACTTTTGAACTTCGAGACGTCGCTCGCCGGCCACCCGATTCTACGATCCAACGAATACGCGGTCAGCGCCGGCCGCGAGTCCCTCGCCGGCGCGCGCAGCGGCTTCTTGCCCATGATGGACCTGGAAAGCTCGTTGAGCAAGGTCGGCTCCACCAAATGGGGACTACAGGACAATAACTGGCAGTGGGCCTTGGGGATCAAATTTCCGTTCTTTTCCGGCGGCAGGACCGTGGCGGATATCAGGTCCGCCACGGCCGAGATCCGGAAGCTCGATGCCGAAAAATCAAACGCGAAAGGCGACCTTTGGATCGAAGCCGAGGACAGCTTTTTCTCCTGGGAGGAGACTGCCGCGTGGCTGGATGTCGCCGAAGCGGCGCTCAAGGCTTCTGAGTCCCGGGCTTGGCTGGTTGGTAACCAGTACGCCACCGGCCAAGCCGCGTATTTCGAATGGCGCAACGTGGAGGATCAGCTGGTGAACGTGCAGAAGCAGCTCCTCGCGGCCCGGCGGGACCTCATCATCGCCCATGCGCGCTTCGAGAAGGCGATGGGGAGGGGGGTGCGGTGACGAAACGATTCTGGCGCAGACTGTGGATAGCCATTCTCCTGGTCGCAATCGGCCTGCCCTTGGCCGGCTGGGGCGCGTTCCGCTATTACACGAGAAGGTCCGAGGCGCGCAAACTCGCCAAGCTCGTCCCGGCCAAGGTCGAGAAGGGGGAGTTCGTGGTCAAGACGCAGGCGGCCGGCGTCGTGGAGCCGGAGAACAAGGTCCCGATCATGCCGGCTTTCAGCGGACGCATCGAGGTCATACTGGTACGCGAGGGCGACACGGTGCAGAAGGGCGACGTTCTGGCCTGGATGAGCTCCAGCGAGCGCGTGGCCCTGCTTGATTCCGCGGCCGTGCGCGGCGCCTCCGCCGAGGAGGCTCGGATGGTGGACGATGCCTACCGCATGATCCCGTTGGTCGCGCCGATCCACGGGGAGGTCATCAAGCGCGCTGTGGAGCCGGGCCAGCCGGTCTCTCCCAACCAGAACGCCTTCACCGTCTCGGACCGGCTCATCGTCAAGACTTTCGTGGACGAGAGCGACATCGGCAAGGTGCGCGCCGGCCAGAGCGCCGAGTTCATCCTCGACGCGTATCTCAAGGAACGCCGACAGGGCAAGGTGGTGGCCATAGCCTACGATTCCACGACGCAGAACAACGTCACGGTCTACGAGGTCAAACTCAGGCCCCAGAACGGAGTCTCGCGCATGCGCTCGGGCATGACGGCCGAGGTCTACATCGAGATAGAGAAGAAGGTCGGCGTCGTGTTCGTCCCCAAGCGGGCGGTCAAGCACAAGGAGGATGGGACCGTGGTCATGCTGGCCAAGACTCCGGGCGCTCCTCTGATCGAGCAAAAAGTGAGCCTCGGCGCGAGCAACGAGAAGTTCTCCGAGATCCTCTCGGGCGTCTCCGCCGGCGACACGGTGATGATGCCGTCCTCCCCGGTGCCGGACGAGGACGAGCATGTCGTCAGGGTGAAGTAGCCGCCCATGCGGCCCCTCATCGAGATTTCGCAGGTCCACAAGGTCTATTCCACCGGCGCCTCCGAGGTCCGGGCCTTGGACGGGGTTTCACTGGAGATATCCCAGGGCGAGTTCGTGGCCCTGATCGGGCCTTCGGGCTCGGGCAAGTCCACGCTCCTGCACATCCTCGGCTTTCTCGACCGGCCCGACGCTGGGGCCTACCGCTTCGCAGGCCATGCCGTCGAAGGCCTGGGCGAGAACCAGTTCGCGGCCCTGCGCTCCCGGACCATCGGCTTCGTGTTCCAGTCCTTCCACCTCCTGGCCAGGTACACCACCTACGACAACGTGGGCTTGCCCATGGTCTACACCGGGGCGGACGACCGGGACGAGCGGATCAGCCAGGCCCTCAAGGCCGTCGGCATGGAAGACCGCGCCGGCCACAGGCCCAACCAGCTCTCCGGCGGCCAACAGCAGCGCGCGGCCGTGGCCCGGGCCGTGGTCAACGATCCTCTCTTGCTCCTGGCCGACGAGCCCACGGGCAACCTGGATTCCCGCTCCCGCGAGGAGATACTCTCGCTGTTGAAGTCGCTGTCCGCCAGGGGGATCACGGTCGTCATCGTCACCCACGACCCCGAACTGGCCTCGCAGGCGCATCGCGTGGTCCGGCTCAAGGACGGCCGCATCGTATCCGACGAGCGGATCGCGGCCCCTGCGCCTCCGGCGCAGGCCGCGCAGCTTGAGCTGCCCAAGACGCGCCTGGGTTTTAGCCTGTCCGAGATTGAGGAACAGGTGCACGTCGCCTTATGGGCGGTGTGGAGCCACAAGATGCGCAGCGCTCTGACCATCCTGGGCATGCTCATCGGAGTGGGCTCCGTCATCGCGCTCATGAGCATCAGCCAGGGCTTCTTGAACGACCTTATCGGCAAGGCCGAGACCGAAGGCGCCAACATGGTGCAGGTGCGTCGCAACTGGCGCAAGTTTCCAAACGTCCCCGAGCTGCACATCGAGGACGCGGAGGCCATCCGCAACGAATGTCCCTCGGTCGTGAAGGCCAACCCGGTGGTCTACAGGGATGTCGAGGTCAAGCGCGGCAAGAAGAGCGTGCGGGCGCTGCTGATCACGGACATCGGCGAACTGCCGTCTTCGCTCAAGAGGGGCAAGGGCCGCAAGCCCGAGCTATGGCTCAAGGGCCGGTGGATCACGCCTGAGGACAACAAGGGCCGGACCCGCGTGATCGTGCTGACGGAAACGGCGGCGAGGAAGGTGTTCGGCGATGAGGACGCCGTCGGTCAGGAGGTCCGCATCAACAAGGTCGCTTTCAACGTGGTCGGCGTGAGGCAGGAAGGCAAGGAATCTCAAATCTTCGGCGGAAGGCCGAGGGTTTTCATCCCGTTGAACACGGCTCTGCGCCGCCTCTTCGGTCAGCGCACCGTGGATGAGATCGAGGTTGAGGCCCTGTCCGTGGACGCGGTGCAGGATGCCCGCCGGGAGATCATCCTTCTCTTGCGCGGAAAATACGGCTATCGCGAAGGGGTTGAGGAGGACTATGACGTCGCGACTCTCACCGGCCGCATCCAGGCCTTCCGCAACGACCTCGGGAAATTCTCGCTTTTCGTCTACAGCATCGCGGCCATCTCCCTGCTGGTGGGCGGGATCGGGATCATGAACATCATGCTCGTGAGCGTGACGGAGCGCACGCGGGAGATCGGTCTTCGAAAGGCGCTGGGCGCGCGCAAGTCCGACATCATGGTCCAGTTCCTGGTCGAAGCCGTGGTCCTGTGCCTGCTCGGCGCCTTGGCCGGCATAGGCCTGGGTTTCGGCTTGGCCTTGGGTCTATCCCTCATCATCCACGTGACGCCGTCCTTGACCCCGAGTTCCATGGCCCTGGCTCTCGTGTTCTCGGCCGGCATCGGCCTGACCTTCGGGTTCTGGCCGGCTTGGTGGGCGGCCAACTTGAGCCCCATCGATGCGCTCAGAACCGAATGAGACGCTACTCGGCCGAGAGCAGCCGGTCGATGGGGCTTGAGCCGAGCACCGTCAGCCCGTCCGCTGCGAAGCAGGCCGAGACCTCGACCCCCCAGCCATGATGGCCTTCCAGGGCCCTGGCCGCGGCCGCCAGCCGCGAGAGCTCCTCCGGAGCCAGCACCCGCTTGGAGGAGAGCTCCTCGGCGACCGGCGCCGGAACGAGCTTCGAGCGGCCGTCCCTCTCGAGCCTGACCCTTTTCAACCCGACGACGGCAGGGAGGACCTCGCGGCCGTCGGGCCCGAGCACATAATGGTCCGAGTCGGCGCGGCCCGACAGGATGCCTTCGACCTCGCCGTAGGCGGCGCTCACGGCCATGCGGCGCTTGCCGCTGGCAGGGTCTCGGCTGAGCGCCACGGCGGAGCGCCGGCAGGGACCTAGGTCCATGAGGTCGACTTCAGCCTCATCGTCCGCGACCGGCCGCCCTTCCCTGCGCCGCTGTGCCAGGCGTCCGGGGCTCCAGAGCGAGGCCCAGTACTCCTTCACGGGAGAGACATCCTCGGCTTCGAGGACCCGCGTCCCCAGTCCCGGGACCAGGAGCGCCCATGAGCCCGTCGCAGGCAAGCTCGCGGCCAGGTCCCTCGATAGGCCGTCGGGAATCTCGGCGGCGCGGATGAGTTCCCGGATGCGGCCGGACCTGCGGGCCACGCTCCGAGAGGGATCAGAGGCCAACGCCTCGATGCGGGGCTCGAGGCCGGTCTCGGTCACGAACCTGCGGTAGAAGCCGGCCGGGAGCCTCTTGGCGCGGGGAGTCCGGCTGCCGACCCGCTGGAGAGCGGCTTCCAGGCCCTCCGGCTTGGCGGCGGCCCTCTGCTTTCCGCAGGCCCGGTCGAGCTCCTGGTAGCGGTTCCGGGCGGACCGGCGCTCCGCGAGCTTGAACTCTTCCGCCAGGAGCCTGATGCGTTCCCAGCGGCCCTGCGCCCGGCGGCACAGCCGGGCGGCCCAAGCGGCCGAGGCCAGGGGGAGTTCGGCGAGCGACTCGTCGAAGGAAGACAGGGCCCGCCTGACCTGCTGGACGAAGACCTTCTTCTCATGGGCCCTCATCTCAAGGTCTGCGCCGCGGCCGCACATCCTGTCGACCGCGGCGCGGACCTTGGCCAGATCCCTCGCTCCCGAGGCGCCTGCGACCCGGTCCGCCATCTCGGAGACGAGACGCTTGCCCAACTCGACGCGAAGGGCCTGGGAGGCCGCCCCGGCCTGGGAGAGTTCCGCGGCCTGGCCGTCGATCCACTGGGCCAGGGCCTGGCCGTCCTTGAGCCCGTCGTAGGCCCGCAAGGCCGAGAACGCCTCCGCATAGAGCTTCCCCAGCTCCGGGCCCGGGGCCGCGAGGGTCCCGGCCTCAGGGTCCACCACCACGAAGTCGCCTTCCCTGATCGTGAAAGGCTCGGTCTTCCGCGCGAGCCTCGCCCGGAAACCCCGGACCGTGGAGGCCTCGCCGAACACGGTGCGCCGGAGCCTCAGGAACGGTTCTTGGCGCGCCTGGCGCCCTTGCGCCGGGTCCCATTCGGCTCCGTCGAGCACCAGAGCCGCCACGCCCTGCTGGCGGGACAGCACCGCGGCGAAGCTCAAGACCCCGCCCGAGGTCAGGACGGCCTCGGACATCTTGACCGCTTGGCCGTCCTGGGGAGAAGCGGCCTGCACCGCGTAGACCCAGCCGCCGCCGGAGGCCCTGTTCCTGTCGAAAGTGACCCGGCCCGCCACCCGCCGGCCGGCCCCGAGGCTCACTCCCATGCCGAGGAAGACGGCCCCGTCCTCCATCTCAGGTTCCTCTTTGAGCTTGAGGTAGTCGTTCTCGACGGCGGAAGCCGCCAGGCTTCCGCTGTCGCCGTTGTTTGCGTTCTCCGTTTTCTTTGGATTCGCGGGATGGGCGGGACCGAGGAGAGCGTTGGCTGCGAGGACCGACGAAAGGAGGATGCTACTCAACTCTCAGGACCGCGGCCAGTTCCTTGACGGAAAGGCTCCGGGAGGAACCCTTGAACTCGGCGCGGGCGAAAGCGAGGTGGCCCATGTCCGCGTCGCGCAGCACGACGAGCACGAGAGGCCTGCCGTCCTTGAGCCGCAGGCTCAAGCCCTGCGCCAGGAGTCCGCCGACGCGTCCCAGGTCGGTGTAGCGCGAAGGAGAAGGGTCGAGGGCGGCCAGCAGCGCGGCCGTCTTGGCGGCGGAGTCCCTGCGGGACAAGACGTCACCCAGAAGGCGCTCCAAAGGGCCGCGCGCGGAGGCCCCGTCGCCGTCCAAGGCCTCTGGCAAGAGCCCATCCCACCTCGCCGCGCTACCGACCCCGCCCGCCCGGGAAGCCGGCGAGAGCGCCGCCACCGCGAGATGGATGCGCTCGATCCAATAGACGAGGCTGTGGCCGTCGCCGCCGGTGATCCAGCGCGCGGCGGCCGGAGTCAGGGGCTCGAGCTCCGCCGAGCCGGCCCGGCGCGCGGATTCCTCGAACCTCAACCGGACATCCTCGACCGCGCCGATGCCCCCGCCGTCGGCCGTGAGCCTTTCATAGAGGGCGGCCATGCGCCCGGCGCGTCCGATCAGCTCCCGGGCGGCAGCCACGGAAAGAGACCCCATCCCCTTGGAGAGCAGGCCTTGGGCCGCCTCGTACGCTACGGCCTCCTCGACCGCGATGGCCGCGACCTCCTCGGCGGAGAGCGGCCGCCGCAGCAGGGATTTGAGCCACGAGGCCGCTTGGGCCAGGACCGACTTCACCCAATATGTCGCCGCGGCGAGCAAGCTCCGCGCCCGCCCCGTGCCCGCGCCGCGAAGCGCCCGGTAGACCAGCCTGAATCCGTTGCCGGCCGTGGGCTCGGCCAGGAAAGCGGCGAAGGCCTCGTCCTCCACGGCGAAGGAAGAAGACACCTGGCTGAGACCGAAGGAAAGGGCCAGTTCCGGCACGGGCGAGACGGCCGAACCAGGCAGGACCGCCTGGAAGGAGCGCGTCGCCGCGTTCCTTCGGAACCAGATCCGCGACGCCGAGGGAGAGGTCTGCGCCGAGACCTCTTGGGCCTGGCCGCCGCCCGAGCCCCCTGCCGCAACACCCTTCTTGAGGACGGCAGGGGCCTCGACCGCGCCCCCCGCCGCAACACCCTTCCCGAGGGCGGCAGGGGACGCTCGGCCTCCGGCCTCGACCGCGCCCGTGAGGATGTTCTGCAGGAAGCTCTTGAGATGGGAGAGGTTCTCGATCAAGGGCCGGCCGGGCGAGCCTAGCAGCTCCTCCCAACGGTAGAAGGACCGGAGGTCCCGAGCCACTCCCTTGGATGAGCCGGCCGCGGCGAGGCGCAAGGCATCGTTGGCCAAGTCAGGGAGCGCGGTCTCGGCTTTCCGGTCCGCCGAGGCCAGCACCGTCTTGCGGACCTCCTCGGCGGTGGAGGGGGGCAGGGACTCCTTGGCCGTCTCCACGGCGGACTCGTAGAGCTTGGGCGCGTCATGGGGGGAGGAAGTGTTGGCCACGCTCACGGTCCTGCGGATCTTGTTCTCGACCCGCAGCATCGCGCCGAGGACGGACCCGAACTCGGCGGAGTCCATGGTCTTCTTCGCGGCAGCCCTAGCTCCCTCGAAGATCTTGTTGAGCGCGGACTCGATGGCGACTTCGCCGGAAAGCCCGCCTTCCTTGCGGCTCTTCTGGATCTCGGTGACCGTCTCCGAGAGGCCCTCCGTGACCGGGACGACCTCCTGGAGAGGCGCCGAGACCACGGGCTTGACCTCGGATCGCGGCACCGCGGGCGAGGACTTCGGCATGGTCGCGGCGCGGCCGTGCGGGAACGCCTCGGGAGCGACCGTCGGAACGACCGCGCCGAGGTCGGCCGCGCCGAGATCCAGCGTCGCGCCGGCGGGACCCGCGGGCCCCAGCGCGGAGTCCTGCTGGATCACCGGAGCCTGATAGCCGTCGATCGAGCCCTTGAGCTGGATGGGATCGGCCGCCGGCCTGTTCACGTCGGTGTTGACGGACCCGCCGGTCCCCTGGCCTCCGGGCCCGACATTGATGGAGCTCTGCCCGCTCTGCCGGGGGACCTCGATGGTCTGGGCGGACGCCCAAGCCCAGGGCCAGGCCGCCAATGCGGCGGCGCCCAACAGCTGATGGATGCGCATCTAGGAGATTATACCCCTGAAAACGACGCTCCCGCCTGGGCTTTAGGGCCTACGAGGAGCATAGGTCTTCGTAGCGGACGTAGGTCCCGTCCATCAAGCCGGACAGACGGAACTCCTCGTAGAGGATGTCCGCCGTCTCCGTCAACGGAGACACCTCCGGAGCCGACTCTTTGACATCGGCCATGGCCGCGCCCGGGGCCTGCCCGTCCGCTCCAGGAGCCAGCGTCTGTGCGCCGACGGCATTGATGTCCACCTTCTGTCCCCGGACGGCCGCGGGCGAGATATAGCGGGAGCCTGGGCCCGCCTTCTCCACCCCGTACTCGTCAGGCCTGGGAGCCGGGTCGTCATCGATGGGGTCGGCTTCCTCAGGAGGCCTGGCCTGGCTTGCCGGAGGGGAACAGGTCGATCTTGATCTTCTCGACAGCCTTCTCGCAGCCCTGGCTGAAGGGCAGGACGCAGGCCAGGAAGACCGTCCCGAGGAGCGCTCGACGAAGCATCATCAGCGCCCGGAGTCCACGAGGGTCACCTTGAGCACTTCCTGCTCCCTTCCGCCGTCGTCGAACCCGATGTAGCCCGAGAGCCTGTCGTGCTCGTCGCCCGCCAGCAGATCATTGTCTTCCGCGGAAGAATCAAGAATCTCCGCAGCAAAGGCGCTCTTCATCGCGCGGTCCTGAAAGCCGCCCGCTAGGAGGAGCCCTCCGACAGGTCGAAGAACCGCAGGGACCTGGCCGGCCGCCGGCCCAGCAGGATGGGGACGGCGGCGGCCACCATCATGTTCGCGGCCACGGCAGCGGTCATGGGGAGGTTGCCCAGTTCCTTCTCGATGCCGCGGGGGCCGGTCGCCCCCTGGTAGAGCTTCTCGATGGTGCCCCCGCCCGGCAGGCACACGCCCACCTCGCCGGACCAGCCCGCGATGGCGCCGTGCACGAGCGGGACGCGCGCCTCCGCGCAGAGCTTGGAAAGCGCGAGGCGCGAGGGGATGCTGTCGAGGCAGTCGAAGACCGCGGCGCAGCCCTTGAAGATCCGGCTTCCCAGGGACTCGAAGGCCGCGGCGTGGGGGATGAACTCGACCGCGGGGTTCACATGGGCCACCAGGGCCCGGCTGGCCTCGGCCTTCTTGCGCCCAAGGTTCGTCATCTCGCAGTAGATCTGGCGGTTGAGGTTGGTCTCGTCGAAGCGGTCGCCGTCCACGCCCACGATCCGCCCGACGCCCAGGCGCGCGAGGCTCTCCACCACGTGCCCGCCGAGACCACCCAGCCCCACCACGAGCACGCGGCTCCCCAACAGCCTCGCCTGGCCCTCCAGCCCCAGGGTGCCGATGTTCCGGTCGTAGCGTTTTGGGATCATCCCGGCATCGAGCGCAAAGCGCTCGATGTCGCGGAGTGGCGTTCCCGTCTTGGCCGCGACTTCCGCCAGCCGGTCATGGCCCAGACGCTTGTCTGGGCCCGCCGCCTCGCAAAGCAGGGCCTTCAACCGCCCTTTTCGGCTCGGGGAGAGACGCGTCCTGGTCTTCATGGCTCGCGGAGCGCACCGATATGTTATCATAAGCGGCCGCCGGAGAACCGGTTTTCCGCCATGAAGACCACCCTCATCAAGAACGCACTGCGGGTCGCCCGCATGAATACCGCCCGCGATGAAATCGCGGGCGGAGATGTTCTTATCGAGGGCAACGCCATCAAGGCTGTGGCCAAGGGCATCAAGGTCAAGGCCAACCGGGTGATCGACGCCCGGGACTGCGTGGTCCTGCCCGGCTTCGTCAACACGCACCACCACCTCTACCAGACCCTGACGCGCAACCTCCCCGCGGTCCAGGACCGCAAGCTCTTCGACTGGCTCATCTACCTTTATGAGATCTGGCGGCACGTGACGCCCGAGGGGGTCTACGTGAGCGCGCAGGTGGGCCTGGGCGAGCTCCTGCTGACCGGCTGCACCACGAGCTCCGACCACTTCTACCTTTTCCCCGGGGGGAAGAGCGCGGACTTGATCGACCGCGAGATTTCGGCCGCCCGGGACATCGGCATGCGCTTCCACGCGTGCCGGGGCTCCATGTCGCGCGGCAAGTCCAAGGGAGGGCTTCCGCCCGACGACGTGGTGCAGACCGAAATGGAGATCCTCAAGGACTGCGAGCGCCTGGTCCGGCGCTACCACGACCCCAAGGCCCTGGCCATGACGCGCGTGGCGCTGGCTCCCTGCTCGCCCTTCTCGGTCACGACCGAGCTCCTCAAGCTCTCGGCCAGAATGGCCAAGGAATGGGGAGTGCGCCTGCACACCCACCTGGCCGAGACCCTCGACGAGGAGGAGTTCTGCGTCCAGCTCCACAAGATGCGGCCGCTCGCCTACATGGAGTCCGTGGGCTGGCTGGAGGGAGGGCGGTCGTGGTTCGCCCACTGCGTGCACTTAAACGAGGCGGAATCCAGGCTCATGGGCAAGACCCGCACCGGCGTGGCGCACTGCCCGTCGTCCAACCTGCGGCTCGGGTCGGGGATCGCGCCGGTCCGCATGTACCTGAACCACCGGGTGCCGGTGGGCCTCGGCGTGGACGGCTCGGCTTCCAACGACTGCTCGGCCATGCTCGCCGAGGTGCGCCAGGCCATGCTGGTCGGCCGGGTCAAGTCCGGCGCGGCCTCCATGCCGGCGCGCGACGCCCTGTGGATCGCGACCCGGGGCGGGGCCGAGGTCCTGGGCCGCGACGACATCGGCGAGCTCTCGCCCGGCAAGGCGGCCGACGTCGCCGTCTTCGACTTGAGCGGCATCGACTTCGCGGGCTCGCTCTCGGACCCGGTCGCGGCCGTGGTATTCTGCGGGGCAGGCCACAAGGCCAAGCACGTGCTGGTCAACGGCGAGCCCGTGGTCAAGGACGGCCGCCTCGTCAAGGTCGAGGAGGCGGCTCTGGCGGCCAAGGCCAACAAGCTCTCCCGGGAGATGCTCCACCAGGTGTCCCCATGCCTCAGATCCTGATCAAGCTCTACACCACCCTGCGCCTGCGCCTCAAGAAGGAGCAGCTGTGGGTCGAGGGCAAGACCGCCGCGGACGCTGTCCGCCGCGTGGCCGAGGAAGGCGGGCCCGAGGTCAAGAAGGTCCTCTTCGACCCGGACGGCGCCGTGCGCAACGAATTCGTCCTTGCCCTCGATTCGGAGATCCTGGACCGCGGATCGCTCGGCAAGGTGAGGCTCAAGGAGGGGATGGTCCTGCACATCTTCCCTCCGATCTCCGGAGGTTGACCGCGCATGAAGAACAACATCCGTCAGTTCTGCTTCCCGACCACCGCCAAGGAGGCCGCCCTCCTGATGGCGAAGCTCAAGGCCAAGGCCGTGGTCGTGGCCGGAGGCACGCGCCATACCCGCACGATCTCGCCTTCGGTCGAGACCGTGGTGGACGTCTCGGACCTGCCCCTGCGCCACGTCAAGGCGGACCGGCAGGGGCTGCGGATCGGGGCCTTGTGCGCCATCGATTCCCTGGAGAAGTCGCCGGTCCTGGCCGGATGGGCCCGCGGGGTCATCGCCAAGACCGCGGGCTTCGGGAGCAACGCCTTGGCCCGAGGCATGGGCACGGTGGGCGGCAACGTGGTGCGGCCGCATCCCTTCAACAACCTGCCGGCCGTCTTCCTGGCCCTCGACGCCGTCGCCGCCTTCACGGACGGGAAGCGCGAACGGACCATGCCCTTCGCGGACATGATCGCGGGCGAGAACATGCTCCTCTTCGGGCACAAGTACCTCCTCACGGAGCTCCGCGTCCCCCCGGCCACCAAGGGCTGGGCGGCGGCCGCCGCGCGCCTGTCGCTCACCAAATCGGACTGGGAGTCCTACGCGCAATGCGTGGTGGCGCTCGACCTCCGGGGTGGCGTCATCCGGAAGGCCGCGATCGCGGTGAGCGCGGTCTTGCCCAAGGCGGCCAGGATGACGAAGGCCGAATCCCTGCTCCAAGACCAGCCTCCGGGCGAGGAGGCGGCCCGGGCCGCCCAGGCCGCGGTGGTGGACGAACTCACTCATATGACGGCGGGCTCGGCGTCCAAGGCCTACGGCCGGGAGGTGGCCGGGGTGCTGGCGCGGCGGACCTTGATGGAAGCGTTTTGCGCGGGGGCGACCGCTTAGGAATGCAACATGAGATCTGAACGGATCAAGAACTGGCCTACAAAGGAACGGCCGCGCGAACGACTCATCGCGGAGGGCCCCGAACGGCTGACGGATGCCGATCTGCTGGCAATCATCCTTCGCGTCGGACTAGGGACGTTCAAGAAGGGCGTTCTTGGGAAGAACGCCCGCGATTCCGCTCTCTCGATTCTGAAGGATTTCCGAGGGCTTCGCGGGCTTGACCGCGCCCACATTCATGACCTGCTTATGCAGAACAACATCAACAGCGAAGAACTGCGCGGCCTGCAAATCCCGCTCCCACCGCTGGCCGTGCAAAAGGAAATCATGGAACACGTGGCGCGGCAGGCCGCGAAGAAATCGCCCGCGAGCGGGAAGCCGCCGACATCAACGCCGAAGTCGAAGCCATGATCTTGGGCACGAAGAAGGTGAGTGAACTATGAACCGCATTCTTAGGCCACTTCTGCCCAGCATGTTCTTCTTCATGGCTGGATGTGACCCCGGGATGTCAATCCGTCAAACCGATTCCTGGCATGAGGCGGCAGCCCGGAGCGGCGCGGCCGGTTCGGAGGTCGCCATCCACGTTAAAACAGGCCATCCACTCATTGGCGAGACATGGTACGTTCCCGAAGTCACCATCACTAACGCTTCCGACAAGACAATCACGGTTTCCAGCGTAAAACTGGCGACATCCCGCGCAAGCTATGTGAACAAGCCCCGGCAGGCTGGAAGCTATCCTCTCGTCGTTTCACCGGGCGACACGAAGCCTCTTGATGTGTGGTTCCATCTCGATGAACCCGTCGGAAAGATTTTCGAGCGCCCGGTCGAATTGAAGGTGCATTATAGAAGTGGCGCCGAAGAGTCGATGTCCCGCGCCACTCTGGCAGGCGAACCGCCGAATGCCAACTGACGCAACCGGATGGATACGAGGAGGAAAGTACGCCATGACCAGGAGCAAAGGCCGGGGGACGTTGAAAGCCGTCAACGGGAAGATCGACGTCGTCCTGAACGTCAACGGCAAAGACCTCGCCCTTCAGGTCGCGCCGGTGGAATACCTGCTCGACGCCTTGCGCAGGGAAGGGTTCAAGGGCGTCAAGAGGGGCTGCGACAACGGGGACTGCGGCACCTGCACCGTCCTCTTGGACGGCAAGCCAGCCCTCTCCTGCATGATGTTCGCGGCCCAGGCTCACCGGAGGTCGGTCGTCACCATCGAGGGCCTCGGCACGCCTTGCGAGCCCCACCCCATCCAGACGGCTTTCGTGGAGGCGGGCGCGGTGCAGTGCGGGTTCTGCATCCCGGGCATGGTGCTCTCCGCCAAGGCGCTCCTCGACGAGAACCCCGACCCGGACGAGTCCGCGGTGCGCCATGCGCTCGACGGCAACCTCTGCCGCTGCACCGGCTACGTCAAGCAGGTGGAGGCGGTAAGACTAGCGGCGAAGAAGATGAAGAAGACCGCGGAGAGGAAATCAGCCCCCACGATACTCGCCTCCCCGCGGGGGAGGCTCGTGAAATGAACGTCTCCGACAAGCGGGAATTCACGGTCGTCAACCAGAGGGTCTTGAAGATCGACTCCCTGGGCCTGGCCTGCGGCGCCGCCCTGTTCACGGACGACGTCGACGTCCGAGGGCTCCTCGTGGGCAGGCTCCTCTACAGCCCGCACGCCCACGCCCGCATCCGGAAGATCGACGCCAAGGCCGCCAAGGCCGTGCCCGGCGTGCTCGCGGTCCTCACGCACGAGGACCTTCCCCGCGTGCGGCACACCACCGCCGGCCAGGGCTATCCCGAGCCCTCGCCCTACGACACCCTCATCCTCAACGACAAGGCCCGCTACGTGGGCGACCGCGTCGCGGCCGTCGCGGCCGAGACCGCTGAAGCCGCGAAGGAAGCCCTCTCCAAGATCAAGGTGGATTACGAGGTCCTTACCCCCGTCTTCGACACCATGGAGGCCATGAAGGAAGGCGCTCCCGTCATCCACGACGAGACCGACTCCAAGAACATCCCGGACGCCCGGCACAACGTGTGCGCCAAGTTCGACTTCGAGGTCAAGGGGTCCGAGTGGTTCTCCGAGGCCGACGTGGTGGTGGACCAGTGGTACAAGACCCACTGGGCCCAGCACTGCGCCATCGAGCCCCACGTCACCATCACCTTCTTCGACGCGGACGGCAGGCTCGTCATCAGGACCTCGACGCAGGTCCCTTTCCACGTCCGCCGCATCGTGGCCCAGTCCCTGAAGCTCCCGATCAAGTCCATCCGGGTCGTGAAGCCACGCATCGGCGGGGGCTTCGGGTCCAAGCAGGAGATCGTGCTCGAGCCGGTCTGCGCGGCGCTCACCCTGGCCACGCGAAGGCCCGTCAAGATCGAGCTCACCCGCAAGGAGACCTTCATCTCCACGCGCACCCGCCACCCGGCGGTCCTGCGCATCAAGTCCGGGGCCAGGAGGGACGGCGCCATCACGGACGCGCACATGGAAATCTACTGCGACAACGGGGCCTACGGCCCGCATTCGCTCACCGTCATGATGTGCGCGGGCTCCCACACCCTGCCCATGTACCAGGCCGGGAACACCCGGTTCATCGGCCGCACGGTGTACACGAACCTGCCGGTCGCGGGCGCCTACCGCGGCTACGGCGCGACCCAGGGGTTCTTCGCCTGGGAGAGCCAGATGGACCTCATGGCCGAGAAGTTGGGCATGGACCCCGTCGAGTTCAGGCGCAAGAACTACATCCGCCTGGGCGAAGGCTCGCCGGTCTTCAAAGCCATGGGCGAGGGACGGGAAGGCGTGGAGCAGAAGATCGCCTCATGCGGCATGGACGCCTGCTTCGACAAGGGCCTCTCCGCCATCGGCTGGCGCGAGAAGAAGGAGCGCTACAAGTCGCAGGCAGGCCCGAAGCGCCGGGGCCTGGGGTGCGCGGGCCTGATGCAGGGCTCGGGCATCCCGGAGGTGGACATGGCGTCCGCCTCCCTCAAGATGAACGAGGACGGGTCCTTCAACCTGCACATGGGCGCGACCGACCTCGGGACCGGGTCGGACACCATCCTGGCCCAGATCGCGGCCGAGGTGCTCGGCGTGGGCGTCCAAGACATCATCGTCCTGTCCTCGGATACGGACCTGACCCCCTTCGACGTGGGCGCCTACGCCTCCTCGACGACCTTCATCTCGGGGAACGCCGTCAAGAAGGCCGCCCTCCACGCGCGGGAACAAATCGTCAAGGTCGCGGCGAAGATCCTCGACGCGAAGGCCGAGGACATCGACCTCAAGGACGGCAAGGCCGTAGCCAAGTCCGGCCGGTCGTGCGCCCTCTCGGAGGTGGCCAACACAGCCCTCTACTACCACGACCAGCACCAGATCATGGGCGTGGCGTCGCACTACGCGCGGACCTCTCCTCCGCCCTTCGCCGCGCACTTCGCCGAGGTCGAGGTGGACACCGAGACCGGCCAGGTGACCGTGCTCGACTACGTCGCCGCGGTGGACTGCGGCACGGCCATCAACCCCACGCTGGCCGAGGGGCAGAACGACGGCGCGGTCTTGAACGGCATCTCCTACGCCCTGGCCGAGGAGATGGCCTTCAGCCCTTCGGGCGCCATGACCAACGCCAGCTTCAGGGACTACAAGATCTTCTCCACCGCGGACGCCCCGCCCTTGAAGACCATCCTGGTCCCGACCTACGAGCCCAACGGCCCCTTCGGCGCCAAGTCGGTCTCCGAGATCGGCATCAACGGCCCCTTGCCGGCCATCGCCAACGCCATCTACGACGCGGTGGGCGTGCGGCTCTTCGCGCCGCCCTTCACGCCGGACAAGGTCCTCAAAGCCCTCAAGGAGAAGCGCTAGCCGACGGCCTGCCGGAAGGCCGACACGAACCGGGCGGCGTCGGGGAAGCGAGCCTCGGGCGAGGGCTTGAGCGCCTTGCTGAAGAACGCGTCCAACGCCTTGGGCAGGGCCGAGGCCCTGGCGCTCGCGGGCGTGAACTCGCCGGCCGCCTTCTGCCCCCGGAGGTCCGGGCCCGGGAAGGGGAATGCCCCGGTCACCATCTCGTAGGCCACGATGCCCAGGCTGTAGAGGTCGGACTCCCGCGAGGCCGCGCCGAACTCGGCCTCCGGGGCCATGTACTGGGGGGTGCCCGCGACCGAGGTCAGCGTGGGACAGGAGAGGCTCCTCGATTGGCGGGCGATGCCGAAGTCCATGACCCGGGCCGAGCCGTCCGCCGCCATCATGATGTTGGAGGGCTTGAGGTCGCGGTGCACGATCTCCCTCCCGTGGGCGAACCCTACGGCAGCGGCCGCGCCCTGGAGGATCCCGGACGCCTCCGGGATGGGGAGCCTCCCGCGGCCGGCCAGGGTCTCGGCCAGGGTCTTTCCTTCCACGAAGTCGAAGACGAGGTAGAGCTCTCCCTCGTCGATCACGGCATGGATCTCCACGATGTTGGGATGCTTGAGCTTGGCCACGAGCCTCGCCTCCCGCAGGAAGAGGTCGCGCTCCTCCGGCCGGACGCAGAGCTCGCGCCGGAGCTGCTTGACCGCGACCCTGCGCTCCAGGGCCTGGTCGAAGGACTCGTAGACCACGCCCATGCCGCCGCGGCCCACCTCCCGCACCACCCGGTAGTTCGACCCCAGCACCGTGCCGGGCGGGACCGTGCCCAGGACGGCCCTCCCGGGATCATGAGGAACCTCGGCCGAGGGCTGGGTCCGCCGCCGAGTCAAACCTCGAGCCGCGCTCAGGCCCAGCAGGATGAGGACCCCGGCCGCGGCCAGGGCGCCGCCGCGCACGAGCCAGCGGCCGCGCCTGGGAGCCGCTGAGCCTGCCGCTTGGCTTGCCGCAGGGCCCGCGGAAGCCGCGCCCAAACGCTGCCTGGCCGACGCATAGAGGGGCTCGAACGCGGGGTCGAGCCGGGCTGCCGCGGCTTAGTCCTCGAGAGCCTCCGGGCCGCGGCCGAGCTTCTCAGCGGCCTGGCCGCGGTAGAGACGGGCCAGGGCATGGCCGGGCGCGAGGCGCGCCGCGGCGTCCGCGGCGGACCAAGCCGAGGCGTAGTCTCCAAGCTGGTAGAGGGCGTAGGAGCGCTCGAGCAGGGCATCCACCGAATCCGGGTCGAGGCGCAACGCCGCGTCCGCGTCGGCCAGGGCGGACTTGTAGTTTTTGAGCCTATTCGACACTGCGGCTCGCAGGGCCAGCGCCCGGGCGTCGCGCGGGTCGGCCTGGATGGCCCGAGAAGCGTCCACCAGGGCTCCCTCGAGGTCTCCGAGCCCGAGCTTGCGCCGCGCCACGCGCATGATCTTCTCCGCTTCCGTGACTCCCGCAGGAGCCGTGCCCGCGCCGGCCTGCCGGCCGCCAGGAGCGGTGGAGGCGCCGCCGCCGGGGCTTGCAGCCTGAGCCTGCTCCGGCGGAGAGGCGGAGCCGAAGCCCACGCGGCTCAGATCCCACCTGGCTCCCGTCTTCGGGACGGCGGAACGAAGATAGTCCACGAGCTCGAGCGCCCTGGGCTCATTGGGATCGATTGAGAGGGCCTTCCGGGCGCTCTCCATGGCTTCCTCGTACCGGCCCTGGCCGGCGAGGGCCGTGGCCAGTAACGAATGCGCCTGCGCGTCGTCAGGCTCCTGCTCGGTCGATTCCCTGAGGACGCGTTCCGCGTCGCCCGGGCTCTTGCCGTGCAGGTAGGATTCCCCGGCGTCCTTGAGCGCCCCCGGGGCGTCCTTGCCCGCGGAGCGGGTCAACTCCTCCAAGAGCCTGCCGTTGTCCCGGAAGACCTTCGGGTCAGTCTTGAAAGGAGAGTCCTCCTTCTCGGCAGGCCCCGCCTCCGGCTTGAAGGACTCGGTCTGCTTCTTCATGGCGGCGAGCCTCTCCCACGATTTCGCCAACACCTCGTCATCTGTTCTCTCGGGGCCCTCCAGGGCCTGCTTGATGAAGCTATCCACGAAATTCTTGTCGTTGAGCGACGCGGCGGCCTGGATGAACCGGTCCCGGGCAACGGTGAAGTTCCCCAGGACCCCCTCGAACTCCTCCAGGGCCTTCAGCTTGTCCTTGAGCTCCTTGGCAAAAACCGGGGGCCGGGGATTCTTGACAAAGCGGCGGTCGAATTCCTATCTATTATATCCGCATTTTTGTTATGCTCCCGCGACGATGATCCGCGCCCGGAACCTGACCAAGCGCTTCGGCGACATCACGGCGGTCGACCGCCTGACCTTCGAGATCCCGGTCGGCCAGGTCGTAGGGTTCCTGGGGCCCAACGGAGCGGGCAAGACCACCACCATGCGCCTGCTCACGGCGTACCTCCCGGCAGACGAGGGGGAGGCCGTGGTGATGGACCTCGACGTCGGGGAGCATCCCCTGGCGGTGCGCCGTCGCCTGGGCTACCTGCCCGAGAACAACCCGCTCTACGAGAACCTCGAGGTGACCGACGCCCTCCACCTCGTCGGGCGGCTGCGGGGGATCTCGGACCCCGGGACCCGCACCGAGCGCGTCAAGGCCGTGGTGAAGACCTGCGGCTTGGGCTCGGTCGCCGGCCGCAGGACCGGCGAACTCTCCAAGGGCTTCCGCCAGCGCCTGGGCCTGGCCCAGGCCATCATCCACGATCCGGACGTCCTGATGCTCGACGAGCCGACCTCGGGGCTCGACCCCAACCAGGTCCTCGAGGTCAGGGACCTCATCCGCGAGCTCAAGAAGGAGAAGACCCTGCTCCTCTCCACCCACATCCTCTCCGAGGTGCAGGCGGTCTGCGACCGTGTCATCATCCTCAACGCGGGGTTGATCGTCGCGGACGGCACGCCTTCGGAGCTCTCGGGCAGCCTCCAGAACAAGAACCGCCTGCGCCTCTCGCTCAAGGGACCCTCGGCCGAGGTCCGCGAGGCCCTCGGCCGGATCGCAGGGGCCTCCTCGGTGCGCGTCTCCGAGGCCTGCGCCTTCGGCGGAGGGACCGCCGCCGAAGGCTTCGTGGTGGAGTCCGATGCGTCCGCCGACCTCAGGGAGGAGGTCTTCCGGCTGGCCTCGTCGAAAGGCTGGCCCATCCTGCACCTGAGCCAGGAGAGGCTCACCCTGGAGGAGGTCTTCCGGAAACTTACCGCAGGTCCCGAAGGACCCGCAAGGTCCGAGGGAAGAGAGAAGGAATCTCCATGATGACGGATTCCCCCGAGACGGAACAACAAGGGCAGAGCGCACCCACGACAACGCCGACCAAGCTCGCGTTGGTCCAGGGACAGGCGGTCCTGGCCCTGGCCCAACGTGAGTTGAAGGGCTACTTCGAATCGCCCACCGCCTACGTGGCGCTCATCGTGTTCTACCTCATGGCCGGGTATCTCTACACCGCGACGGTGTTCCTGTCCAACCTGGCGACGGTCCAGGCCTTCTCCGAAACCGTGCCGCTCTTGCTCGCGTTCCTGGTGCCGGCCCTCACCATGGGCCTGGTCTCGGAGGAGCTCAAGTCCGGCACCTTCGAGACCCTGGCGACCCTGCCGCTGGAGGACTGGGACATCACGCTCGGCAAATTCATGGGATTCGCCGGCGTGCACCTGCTGACCGTGGCCGGGCTCGTCTTCTACCCGGTCCTGCTGAGCTTCCTGGCCAACCCGACGACGGGCCTCGACTGGGGGGAGACCGCCGGCATCCTCCTGGGCCTCACCCTGCTGGGGCTCATGTACGGCGCCATCGGGCTCTTCGCCTCGAGCTTGAGCCGCAGCCAGGTCGTTTCCTTCGTGATCGCATTCCTCCTGTGCTTCAGCTTCTTCATCGCCGGCAACCTGGCCCGGTTCACGCCCGGACCGGCGGCGACCCTGCTCGAGTTCGTCGGGTTGGACGCGCACCTGGACACCCTCGCCAAGGGCGTCCTGGACAGCAGGGACATCCTCTACTTCGCCAGCGTCACCTTCGCCTTCCTCTATCTCACGGTGCGCAGGCTCCAGTCGAGGCGGCTCTGATGCTCGACGGGGTCCGGTCGCGCAAGCTCGCGTTCTCCTGGACCGGCGCGGCCCTCGTGCTGGCCATCCTCGCCCTCCTCAACGTGGTCGCCTACTTCGCCTACCTCCGGCTCGACTTCTCGGCGGGGAGGATATACTCCGTCTCGCCCGGCACCCGGAGCATCCTCTCGTCTTTGAAGGACAACCTCCTCATCCGGGTCTACTACTCGCCGCGCCTGCCCCAGCCCTACGGGTTCAACGAGGTCTACCTCAAGTCCCTGCTCGGCGAATACAAGAGCGCCGGCCGCGGGAAAGTGAAGATCGAGTTCCTCAACCCGGACGAGGACGAGAGAGCCAAGAAGGAGGCCCTCACGGCCGGGGTCTCGGGCGTGCGGCTCAACGTCATGGGCAAGGACAAGCTGGAGCTTAGAGAGGTCATGATGGGCCTGGTCGTGCTCTACAAGGGGAAGACCGAGACGGTCCCCGTGCTCCAGAACACCCCCGATTTCGAGTACGACATCACCCGCAAGATCAGGAAGCTCAGCCTTTCCCGGTTCAAGACCGCGGGCTTCGTGACCGGCCACGGCGAGAAATCCGCCGACGACGGGGCGCTCCAGCCGGTCTTCGACGGACTGCGCGAGACCATGCAGGTCGAGAGCGTCGACCTCTCCAAGCCCGTGCCCGCGCAGGTGGACGCGCTCTGGCTCTTCGGCCCCACGAAGCCCCTTGCGCCCCAGGAGATCGAGCGCCTCAAGAGCTGGGTCGGCTCCGGCCGGACCCTGGGCATCCTGCTCGACCGGCGGTGGGTGGACTTCAGGGCCTTCTATTCCAGCAAGCTGGAAACGGGCCTGGACGCCCTGCTCGCGGCCTGGGGCGTCGACATGAGGGAAGGCTTCGTGGCCGACGGCCAGGCGGAGCGGATCCAGGTCGAGCAGCAGAGCGGGATGTTCATCATGATGAACGTCCTCGAATACCCCTACATCCCGGTCATCACCAATATGAACAAGGGGCACGCGGCGACCCGCGGCCTCGACGCCGTGTCCATGCCCTTCGTGCATCCCATCTTCTTCAAGGACAAGGGGTCGGGCCTGCGCTACACCTCCCTGCTCGACTCCTCGGCCGCCAGCTGGCACCTCATGAACACCAGGGTCTCGCCCTACGAGCCCCTCGCCGGCGTGGACAAGGCCGAGAAGGGCCCGTTCTCGGTGGCCGGGTTCCTGGAGGGGGACTTCTACAAGGCGACGCCTTCCACCGCCGTCGCGACCGACGCCGTGGTCCTGGGCACGGCCGCAGCCTCGGCGACCGCTCCGGCGCCTGCGGACAGTCCCGTAAGTCCGCAGGCACCTGGAGAGAGGAGAACATCCGCTCCAGGGAGGGTCATCCTGGTGGGCACCTCGCGCATCATCCAGCAGGGGCTGACCATCAAGCCGGCCAACCTCGCCTTCTTCCTCAACCTGGTCGAGTGGTCCCTGGCTGACGAATCCCTGCTCTCCATCCGGTCCAAGGGCGTCACCTACCGGTACCTCAGGCCCTTGTCGACCGCCGGCCGGCTCGCGGCCAAGAACGCCATGATCTTCGCCCTGCCCCTGGCCTTGGTGGCCGCCGGAGCCGCGGTCTACCGCGGGCAGAAGCGCCGCAGGTCCGTCATCCAAGCCACTTATGGAGGCTAGGAGGCTCGCGGTCCTGGCGGCCGTCCTGGCGGCCTTGAGCCTCGCGGCGGTCATCCTCCATTGGCTTTCGGTCCGAGAGACCGGGGACGCGGTCTTGGCCAGCGTGGCCGAGAGCAGGGTCTCCAAGCTCCTCATCGACCGGGAAGGGGTGGAGACGGCGCTGGAGCGCGAGGGGGACTCCTGGCGGATGGTCTCCCCGGCCCGGGACGCGGTCGACGGCAACCCCGTCGGCGACATCCTCAACGCCCTGCTGGGCGTCAAGCTCGGCCCCGAAGTCGCCTCGGACCCCGCGAGCTACGCCGACTACTCCGTCCATGAGGCGAGCGCGACCAGGATCCGCCTCTACACCGCGGACCAGGCCGCGCCCGCATTCGACGGCTACTTCGGCAAGGGCGCGCTCGGCGCCGACACCCTCTACCTGCGCCTGGCGGCCCGCAGGCAGGTCTACCTCGCCTCGGGCGTGGCTCTCTACCAGATCGACCGGCATCCGGACGAGTTCCGGGAACGCAACGTCACGCGCATCGACCGCGCCGCCCTCGAATCCATCTCCCTGCGCTCGGACGGCCGCGAGGTCGAGATCAGGAAGTCGTCGACCGGCTGGAGCGTGTCCGGCGCCGAGGTCAGCCCCGACAAGCTCGAGACCGCGGTGGACCGCGTCATCGGCCTGAGGGTCGGGGATTTCTCCGACGAAGCGGCCATCCCCGGGAAGACCGGCCTGGACCGGCCCGCCGTGGACATCACCATCCGCGGCTCGGCCCGGTCCACCCGCCTCCTCGTAGGCTCGCCCAAGCCCGGCCCGAAGGGGTTTCCCTCCCTCTACCGCTACGCTTCGGTCGAGGGCCGGCCCGCGCTGCTGCTGGTGGCCGCCTCCGACCTGGAGATCATCACGGACCTGCTGGGCCTGCGCCGGCCGACCCGGCCGTTGGCCGGAAATAGGCCTTTGGGCCCGGATCGCTCCGGGCCCTTGGGCCCTATGCATCCCTAGGCCTCTTTGGTACACTGCCGTAGGACCAAAGGTCCCATGAGCTTGTGACGCCCCCGTCTCGACTCGCCTTTCGGCAGGAGGACTGACCATGAATCCGTTCTTGTCCGTCGTGCTCCAAACACTTGCGGCCGCGGCCCTTGCCGGCCCCGTCGCTTTCGACCAAGGCGTCTCCGCGGGAGACCTCCCGTGGGACGAGGCGGTCGTGCTCGCGCCCGTCTTGGGAGTGCCCGTCACGGCGCTTGCGGCCGCGGACACCCTGCGCTGCTTCGACGCGGCCGTGGCCAAGCGCTTGAGCTACCAAGACGCCGCGAACCTCTGCAGAGGCACCGCCTCCTCGCCCGACACCCTGCGTTGCTTCGATGGCGGGGTCTCGCGCCGCATGAGCTGGTCGTACGCGGCGGAGCTGTGCCGCGCCACCAAGTCGTCCCCCGACACCCTGCGCTGTTTCGACGCGGCGGTCCAGCGCCGCATGAGCCACGCCGACGCCGTCAGCCTCTGCCGGGGCACCCAGTCATCGCCAGACACCATCCGCTGCTTCGAGAGCGCGGTCCAGCGCCGCATGAGCCATAACGACGCGGCGGACCTCTGCCGCGGGACCCAGTCATCGCCGGAGACCCTGCGCTGCTTCGACGC
>JACQWX010000126.1 GCA_016209035.1 Elusimicrobiota bacterium
GACGGGGCGTCTCGCAGGCCGACTTGGGCATGCAGGAGGCCGAGAGCCGAGCGCCGCCTCTAGGCGAGCGCGTCCCCGACGGATAGAGGCCGGGACGCTTGCCCCCAGACGGGCCCGTCAAAAACTGGGTGAGGTCGAGTGCGTGAACAAGGACCTCGCCGTGCGCGCCATGGCCTACAAGGCGCTCCACTCGGCCGCCGCCAGGACGTCCGCGGTCTGGCGCGACCTGATCTGGCTCACGCGCAACGAGACGGACCCGGCCGTCAAGCGCGCCGGCGTCTGGGGGCTCTTCGAGGCCTCCAACCAGCATGAGGTGAGGGACTTCCTCATGAGCCTGGCGTTCGACGCCAGGCAGGAGCGCGACCTGCGGCTCGAGGCGGTCAAGAGCCTCTACCGCGCCATGGCCTATTCAGAGACGCGTCGCCCCATGATCGCCCTGGGCTTCAACGAGAGGGAGGACGAGACGCTGCGCGTCGCGGCCATCCTCTCCTTGAGCGCCATCGCGGGCACCGAGGTCTCGCGAGCCATCGAAGGGCACCTCCGCAACCCGGACCCGGAGATCCGCAGCGCGGCCATCAAGGCCGCGGGGGGCGGCAATCAGCCCGAGATCCTGAACTTCTTCCATCTCGGGACCAAGGTCGACGACAGGCACATCAGCCCGATCGAGAACGAGTAGCTCAGCGTGACAGGAAGAACACGCCCAGGCACACGAAGAGGGTGCCGAGAAGCTTGTTCGGGTTGAAGCTCTCCCCCAGGAACAGGACCGCCAGGAAGAAGGTCACGAGGGGATAGGTAGAGCTCAAGGGCACGATCTTGGAAGCCTCGGCCCCGGACATGGCGATGAGGTAGAAGTAGACCCCGGACATCGCCGCGACCACGCTCGAGCCGACCCAGAACAGGCCCATCCTCTCGGCCCCGGCCGCGGCGCCGCAGACGCCGTTCCACCTCACCGCCACCGGCACGAGCAGGAGCAGGATGGTAAGGGCGAGCCTCACGAAGAAGACGTCCGTGGCCTGGGCCGGAGTCCCGGGGGCCGAGCCCGGGAAATACCGGAAGCAGAGCTTGTCGAAGAATGCGCTCATCCCCCAGCAGAGCACCGCCAAGCCGAGGAAGAAGGCGGTCGTCTGCGTCATTCGGAGGCCTTGCGGTCCGAGTAGGTGGGGGTGGGAGGGGGCCGCGCCGAAACCGGCGCGCCCCACCCCGCCGCGAGCACGGAGAAGACGAGAAGGGACGGCATCGTTCTGATGACAGTGTAGCAGGGATGGGCCGCCCGCGTCATGAGTCGAAGGGCCGGGACGCCCATGGGACCAACGGCTCCCGAGCCGGGCCCCATTTGGTATAATCGGCCTCCAAACCATGACCGAACGCAACGGAAGGAGAGGCCGGACCTATCCTTTGGGTAGGCACCCCCCGGCAGCGCCTCCCGAGGAGGGGGGCCAGCCGGTCAAGCTCGAGCGCCTTAAGGCCGCCGCGGAAGCCGCCATGGCCGGCGGCGGCAAGGAGCGCATCGAGGCCCAGAAGGCCAAGGGCAAGTTCTCGGCCCGCGAGCGCCTCCACTACCTCTTGGACGAGGGCAGCTTCCAGGAGCTCGACCTCCTCATCAAGTGCCAAGGCAATGACTTCGGCCTGCGGGACAAGCCGGCGCCGGCCGACGGGGTCATCACGGGGTTCGGCCGCATCAACGGCCGCGAGGTGGGCATCTACGCCCAGGATTTCACGGTCCTGGGGGGGTCGCTCGGATTGGCCCATGCCATGAAGATCGCCAAGGTCATGGACCTCGCCGTCGACAACCGGGTGCCCTGCATCGGCCTGCTGGACTCAGGGGGCGCCCGCATCGAGGAAGGCGTGGATTCCCTGGACGGGTACGCCCACATCTTCCGCCGCAACGTGCGCGCCTCCGGCGTCATCCCCCAGATCTCCGTCATCCTCGGACCCTGCGCCGGCGGCGCGGTCTATTCCCCGGCCCTGACCGACTTCGTCTTCATGGTCCAGGGCATCAGCCAGATGTTCGTGACCGGACCGGCCGTGGTCAAATCCGCGACCGGCGAGGAGGTCACCTTCGACGCCCTCGGCGGCCCGCAGGCGCACGCGGGCAAGTCCGGCGTCTGCCATTTCGTGGCGCAATCCGAGCCGGACGTCTTCCGCCAGGTCCGGGAGCTCCTGAGCTACCTGCCGCAGAACCGCTGGGAGCGTTCCCCGCGCGTCGCCAACCCCGATCCGGTCCGGCGGGCGACGCCGCTCCTCGAGATGCTCTGCGAGATCGACCCCAAGAAGTCCTACCGGGTCCATCACGCCATCTGGCAGATCGCCGACGAACACAAGTTCTTCGAAGTGCACGCCAACTTCGCCCGCAGCGTGGTCGTCGGGTTCTGCCGGATGGGGGGAAACGTCGTCGGCTTGGTCGCCAACAACCCCGGCCACATGGCCGGCGCGCTCACCATCGACGCCTCCGACAAGGCGGCCCGGTTCATCCGCTTCCTCAACGCCTTCAACATCCCCATCGTTACCCTGGCCGACGTGCCCGGCTACTGGCCCGGCGTCCAGCAGGAGCACGGAGGCATCATCCGCCACGGCGCCAAGCTCCTGCACGCCTACGCCGAAGCCTCTGTGCCCAAGATCACCGTCATCCTGCGCAAGGCCTACGGCGGCGCCTACATCGCGATGAACTCCAAGCACATGGGCTCCGACTTCAACTTCGCCCTGCCCTCAGCCGAGATCGCCGTCATGGGGCCGCAGGGCGCCGTCGAGATCCTCCGCAAACGCGACCTCGCCGCGGCCAAGACCCCGGAGGACAAGGCGGCCCTGGCCGTGAAGCTCGCCAAGGAATACTCGGACAGGTTCGCCAACCCCTACCAGACCGCCTCCACGGGCTCCATCGACGAGGTCATCGAGCCGAGCCAGATGAGGATGAAAGTCATCCGCGCCCTGCGTTTCCTCAAGGACAAGCGGCGGCCTGGGGAACATGCCAACAGGGGGAACATACCGCTGTGAAAAAGGTATACTCAATAGAACGGACTTCAGCCCCCACAATACTCGCCTCCCCGTGGGGGAGGCTCGTGAAAGTATGAAAGCCCAAATCCTTGTCGTCGAGGACCAGCCGGCCACCCTCGACCTCATCTGCGACGTGCTCAAGGAGGAGGGCTTCGAGGTCCAGCAGGCCCAGTCCGCGACCGGCGCGCGCGAGAGCATGCGCCGGGCCGCGCCCGAGCTCATCATCCTGGACCGCGGGCTCCCCGACGGCGACGGCTTGGACCTCCTCAAGGAGCTGCGCAGCGAGCCCAAGTGGACGGGTCTGCCCGTGATCATCCTGACGGCAAAGAAGTCGGTCGAGGACCGCGTCCTCGGCCTCAAGGGAGGGGCGGACGACTACCTGGCCAAACCCTTCAACACCGAGGAGCTCGTGGCCCGGGTGGAGGCCCTCCTGCGGCGCACCGGCAAGGCCCCGCCGCCCCCGTCCCAGACCGTGGGAGACCTCAAGCTCGATCTCGAGTCGCGCCGCGCCTTCGCCAAGGGCAAGGAGGTCACGCTCTCCGCCAAGGAGTTCGACCTCCTCTGGTTCATGATCTCCAACAAGAACCGCGTGCTGACCCGCGACTTCCTGCTCCAGCACGTGTGGGGCTACGAGGAAGGCCTGGACCTGACCACCAAGGTGGTGGACGTCACGGTCAGCCACCTGCGCGAGAAGCTCGGGGCCTCCGGCTCCGTCATCACCGCGGTCCGCGGCTTCGGCTACCGGCTCGACGCTTGAACCCTCCGGCGCTCGTGACTGCTATCTCGCCAGGTATTTCGCCGCCAGCCATTCCGCCGGAGCGTGGTCGTCGGTGAGGACTTGTCCCGGGGCGCACCGGAGGGACGCCATGTCGAGCCCGCGGCTGAAGGCCGTGCCGGCCAGCACCCCGGAGAGGTCCGCGGCAGGGTCGGCGGAAGCCGCCATGATGATGTTCTGCAGCTCGTCCTTCGGCCCATGGATGGGATGGACCCGGACCGTGGGGAAGACCTCGGCCAAGGTCTGGGCCATGGCGCAGAAGAGCCCGTCCCTCTCGTCCACCCGGCCGATGACGTTCAAGCCCACGACCCCTCCCGGCCTCAAGGCGGAGCGGACCTCTTCGAAGAACTCCCTGGTGGTCAGGTGGAAGGGGATGGCCATGACGCCCTGGTAGGCGTCCACGAAGACGCCGTCATACCGCCCTCCGGCTTGCCGGAGGGCCTGCCTTCCGTCGGCCAGCAGGGTCCTGAGATTGGGCGTCTCCCCGATCCTGAAGAACATCTTGCCCGCCTCCTCCACCACCGGGTCGATCTCGGCCACCTCCACCACGGAGCGCGGGAGCTCCTCCGCCACCCGCACGGGCATGGCGTAGGCGCCTCCTCCGATGAAGAGGACCCTCGGCGCCTCGTGCCTCTTCAGGGCGTTCACCAACAGGCGGTAGGAGGTCGTGTATTCGAAGACCACGGCCTTGTCCGAGAGCCTCATCGCGCCTTCCTGGGTGCTGTCCAGCATGAGGACCCGCACGGAGCTGCGGCCGAGGCCGCTCTCGAAGACGCGGACCAGCTGATATCGCGAATCCCGCGAGAACACGGGGGCGGCCGCCATGTCCTGCGGGGGCGAGGCGGCCGTGAAGCCCAGGACCGCCGCCAGGGCCCCGATGCCCGCGGCGGCGAGGCCTGCCCGCACGGCTTGGCGCTGCGCCAAGAACACCGCGAGGGCGGCCAAGCCCAGCGCCGCGCCCATGGCCTCGAAGAGGCCGCGGACGCCGAACGCGGGGATGAGGGCGAAGGTGGTCAGCAGGGTCCCGCCGATGCTCCCTGCCGCGGCCAACGACGAGACGACCCCCGAGGCGAAGGAGGCGCTCCACCCTCCCCGAGCGAGGATCCCCACCACCGCGGGCCCGGTCGCCGCCAGCGCCGCGGCCGGCAGCCCGAAGACGATGAAGCACGCCGCCAATGGCGGAGTGCTGGCTGTTGATGAGGGCGGGAAAAGCAGGTCGCACAACAAAGGAACGGCTGATACAAGGATACCGGCGGCCAAGAGCTCCAGGAAGACAAGCCTCGGGAGGCTTGTCTTCCTGTCGGTCAACCAGCCCCCGGCCATGTAGCCCAGGAAGAGCCCCGCGATCACGATGCTGATGACCGCCGACCAGGTGAAGACCGTGTTGCCGTACCGCGGGAACAGGAGCCTCGTGGAGAGCATCTCGACCGACATGACCGCCATGTTGGCCGCCAGGGCGACGGCGCAGAACACCGACCGCGTCATGGGCATCCCCCCAGGAAGGACGACAGCCTTTCCTTCATAAGCTCCTCCAGCATCCCCTCCGCCAGGGCGAGGCGCTCTGGGCTCAAGCCCGCCAGCACATCGCCGCTGGTGTGCCAGCGCGGGTCGTCGTACCCGATGACGAGGACCGACGGGACCCCGGCCTCGCTCAAGGGCACGTGGTCGTCCCGGATCCAGCCCCACCGCTCGCGGCTGAAGGCCTTAGGCGCGCGCCGGCTCCCGATCTCCCAGAGCGCTTCCACCAGGCGCGGATGGGCCTCGTACGAATAGGACTCGATCTTGAACACGGTCTTCGGCGAGGCGACCATGTCGAGCACGACGGCGAACCGCGGCGGCGCGGATGCGACGCCGTCCTGACGGCCATAAGGAAGTGCGTTGGCCGTCATGGGCGGCCGCGCCGGGGTCGTCAAGCCCGCGGCGGAAAGCATCGCGGCGTAATGGCGCGAGCCCATGCAGTAGCCGCCCACGTCCTGGTAGCCCATCTCCTCGCCGTCGAACAGGACGACGTCCACGCCGACGCCCGCAGGCACGGTCTCGGCGAACCGCGAGGCCAGGGCCAGCAGGACCGCCACGCCCGAGCCGGAGTCATTGGCGCCCTCGATGGGCTTGGCCTTCTTGGCCGGGTCGGGGTCCATCTCGGCCTCGTGCCGCGCGTCGAAATGCGACCCGAGCAGGAACCTGCAGGGGGACTGCGGCCTGAACCGCCCCACCAGATTCGTCATCGGCCAGACCCGGCCGGTCCTGGGGTCCTGGGCCTCGAAGGGAATCCTCTCGGTCTTGAGCCCCCGGGCTTCGAGGAGCCGCGCCAACCGGGAGATCGCTTCGGCGCGCTTCGCCGCGCCCGCATGCCTGTTGCCGAACTTCACCAGTCCCTTGAGGATGGCCCAGGACTCGGGACGTCCCGATCGAGGCTCGCCGGAGTCCGCTGGCAAGACGAGAAGGGAACATAATAGGAGCGCGAGCCCACTGGATTTCCCGCCGTCAATCATCCCTCCTCCTGGCCCTCCTCTCCGGGTACCTCGGCAGGTAGTAGCGGTCGACGATCTCCTCCACGGCCAAGGCCCGGTCGTAGAGCCTATCGTAGTCGAGGCCGAAGTCCTTCGCGATCTTGGCGAGCTTGGCGCCTCCCTTGCGCTCGGCCAGCACCGCTTTGAGGCCCTTGCCCGACTCGACGGAGAGCAGGAGGAGCTGGATGATCTCGAGCTTGTAGCAGCCCTCCCGCGCCATCCTCGAAAGGTCGGCCGCAGGGCCGGCGGAGGACACCGCCACCTTGGCCCAGAACTCCGGACCGAAGGCGTTCTCGATCGCCGCGGCCACGGGCGGCATGCGGCCGAGGTGCGTCCTCGCCTTGGGGCCCAAGCCCAGGGCCTGCAAGTCGAGGCCGAGGCCCACTCCCTCCTGCGCCAGGGCCGGGGCTGCGATGAGCGCCGCTAGTGCTGCGGCCGGCGCGCCCAGGCGGGCCCTCATGACCGC
This sequence comes from Elusimicrobiota bacterium, assembly GCA_016209035.1. Taxonomy (GTDB): domain Bacteria; phylum Elusimicrobiota; class Elusimicrobia; order UBA1565; family UBA9628; genus JACQWX01. The sequence goes on from JACQWX010000126.1 coordinate 6,743, forward strand.
GCCCCTGCCCGCCCACGCCCTTCCCGAGGGCGAGCGGGGCGCTCGGCCTCCGGCCTCGACCGCGCCCAGGTCTTCGCCAAGGACTTGATCCGCAAGTTGGCCCGGCGCGCCTCGTCGAGCCACTCCCGGGTCGTCCACGACCCGAGCCTCCCTCCGAGGGCCCGGCCGAGGTCGTGGCAGAAGACGCCGCGGGCCGGGCCGTCGGCGTGGATGCGCTCCATGGCGCGAGAGAGCCTGCCGTAGAACGCGCCCGGCCCGAGAGGCGAGCGCTGGTGGAGGGGCCAGTCGGCCACGTCGCCCACGATGAGCTGGACGTCGGACCTCTTGACGTAGCGGCGCCAATCCTTGAGGATGGCCTCGAACTGGTCCTCGGTCGCCTCGTAGAGCATGAGCGCGTCGATGTCCACCCCGGCGTCGTTCATCATCACCGGGTCCTGCCCGTGGTGCCACCCTTTGTCCCAGGACAGGGTGAAGGCCCAGAGGGGCTTGGAGTCTCCGACCTCGCTCTTGATCCTGCGCACGATCCGGCCGACGCGGTGCGCCCGCCACCACTGCCACGCGTCGATGAACTCCAGGTCGCGGCGCATGATCTTCTTGCGGGCCAGCCAGACCATGCGCTCCTCCTTGGTCAGGGACTCCCAGCCCGGCGGGACCCTCAACCCCGGGAACTCGGCCAGGAAGTCGTCCACCAGCTCGTAGCCGCCCAAGGCGTCGCGGATGTAGTCGAGGCCGACGTAGTCCACGCCCGGGAGGTCGCGGAACTGCTTGAGGAGGGCGGCGATGTCGTCGGGGCGGCGCGGGTCGCGCAGCGAGATGGCGCGCGTCTCGGCCGTCTCGCTCTCGCCGACCTCCCGCGCGTATTCGTAGCGCTTGAGCCGGACGTCGCGCGAGGTCGTCAGGTAGCACATCGCGTAGAGACCGAACTTGATGCCCCGCCGGCGGCACTCGCTTGCGACCTCGGGGAAAAGGCGGAAGTCCCGGCTGAGCCAGACCTCGCCCTCTCCCTCGCCCGGGGTCTGGCCGCCGAGCATCCAGAAGGCGTCGGCCCCGACGTATTCCACCCAATCGAGGAGCCCGCGCCAGTCCTTGGTCTCGCCGGAGGGGGCGGGGACCTTCATGTCCGCGAGGGCCTCGGAGCTCTCCAGAGTGAGGACCGACATCCCCTCAGGGATGGGCGCGGGCCTGCGGTAAGCGATGCGGAAGGGCCGCGTCCTCAGGCGCTCGCCCAGGTCGTCCGCCCCGACCAGCCTCAGCCGGTACTCCCCGGCCGGCGCGTTCCACGGGCAAGGCCATGTCCCGGCCCAAAGGTCAGAGGAAGCCCGATAGGTCAATGGGAAAGTCTCGATCCCGGCCACGGTCCGCACCGTCTTGTCGTCGCGGGCGACGACGACCCGGGGGCCGGACCGCAGCAGGGCCGCGCGCGCAGCCTTGTCCCGGGTCCGCAGCCGGACCTCCACGAACTCGTCGTGGAAGTACTCGCCTTTGACGGTCTCGAGACGGACCGCGCCGGAGAACTCCCGCCACATCCCGCGGCCCCCGAAGAAGAGGGCGTAGAGGATGAAGACCCCGAGGAAGAGCCACCATCCCCGCCGTCCCGCTGCGCGCCGTTCGGCCACGGCGGAAATGATAGGAAATACGGATTAATAAAATAAGGGAATTTGGTATACTTGCAATCATGGTAACAGGACTGGTTCTCGTCCGACTGGTAGCCGGGAAAGAGAAGGTCGCGCTGACCAAGATCAAGGAGATCAAGGGCGTCGCCCACGTCACGGCGGTCTTCGGGCGGTGGGACCTGGTCCTCGACATCGAGACCGACGACCTCACCACGCTCTCCAACGTGGTCGTGCGCGACATCCGCGCGGTCCCTGGGGTGCTCTCCACGGAGAGCCTGGTCACGACGTCGATCTGAAGGATTCCTTGGCGCCAGTCTTGTCCGTCCAAGGCTTGCGCGTCCATTTCGACGCCGACGACGGCGTGGTGCGCGCGGTGGACGGCATCAGCTACGACCTCGAAGCCGGCAGGACCCTGGCGGTGGTGGGGGAATCCGGCTGCGGGAAGTCCGTCCACGCCCTCTCTATCCTGGGGCTCCTCCCGCGTCCGCCGGCCCGCATCGCGGGCGGCGCCGTCCTCTTCCAGGGCCGCGACCTCCTGGACATCGATGAGGAGGGATTGCGGTCGATCCGGGGGAAACGCATCGCCATGATCTTCCAGGAGCCCATGACGGCCTTGAACCCCGTGCTGACCATCGGCGAGCAGATCGCGGAGGCGCTCCTGTGCCACGGCAAGGCCGACCGGGCCGAGGCGAAGGCCGCCGAGCTCCTGCGCCGGGTGGGAATCCCCGGGCCCGAGGAACGGCTGAGGGACTATCCCCACCGCTTCTCGGGCGGAATGCGCCAGCGCGCGATGATCGCCATGGCCCTGGCCTGCGGGCCGGAGGTCCTGATCGCCGATGAGCCGACCACGGCCCTGGACGTGACCATCCAGGCCCAGATCCTGGACCTGATCCGCCGGCTGCAGGAGGAGTCCGGCACCGCCGTGGTCCTCATCACCCACAACATCGGCGTCGTGGCCGAGGCGGCTCAAGACGTCGCGGTCATGTACGCCGGCAGGATCGTCGAGCGGGCGCAGGTAATGGAGCTCTTCCGCGAGCCCCTGCATCCCTACACCCGCGGGCTCCTCGACTCCGTGCCTTCCTTGACGAAGCGCAAGGAAAGGCTCTCCGCCATCGACGGCCAGCCTCCCGAACTGCTCCGAGAGCCCTGCGGCTGCCCCTTCGCGGACCGCTGCTCAAGAGCGCTCCCGCGTTGCCGTGCCGACGACCCTCCCGAGTTCCTCCTGCCGGGCGGCCGCATGACGAACTGCTGGCTGGCCTCGGATGCCGCCGTGGAGGTCCGGCATCGTCTCGCGGGAAGGCCTTGCCTTCCCGCGAAAGACATGAAGGAAGCTCCTTATCATCCGCGCGCACATGACAACGCTTAGGCCCCCACGGCTGCGCGCCTCCCCGTGGGGGAGACTTGCGACTTGCCCCCTGCTCGAGGTCAAAGGCCTCAAGAAGCACTTCGCCTCCAGGACCGGCCTATTCGGGCCGCGGACCCTGGTGCGCGCGGTAGACGGCGTGGATTTCTCGGTGGCTGCCCAGGAGAGCTTCGCGGTGGTGGGGGAGTCCGGCTGCGGCAAGACGACCCTGGCGCGCCTCGTCCTCGCCCTGGAGACGCCGACCGAAGGCCGGGTCATGTTCGACGGCAACGACCTCAACGGCGTTCCGCCGAAGCGGCTGCGCGCGCTTCGGCGGGAGTTTCAAGCCGTCTTCCAGGACCCGTTCTCGAGCCTCGACCCCCGCATGACCGTCGCGGACATCGTCTGCGAGCCCTTCGCCATCCACGGCCTCTACCGCGGACCAGCCCTTCGCTCCCGGCGGCTGGATTTCCTGCTGGACGCGGTGGGCCTGGCCCGCGGCCACCGGGACCGGTATCCCCACGAGTTCTCCGGAGGCCAGCGCCAGCGCATCGGCATCGCCCGCGCGCTCGCCATGGACCCCCGGCTCCTCGTGCTGGACGAGCCCTTGTCCGCGCTGGATGTGTCCATCCAGGCGCAGATACTCAACCTCCTCAAGGACCTCCAGCGGGACCTGCGCCTGGCGTACCTCTTCATCTCCCACGACATCTGCGTGGTCCGTCATCTGGCCGGCCGGGTGGCGGTCATGTACCTCGGCGTCATCGTGGAGCTCTCGGAGGCCGAGGGCCTCTTCCGCGACCCCCAGCATCCCTACACCGAGGCCCTGCTCAGCGCCGTCCCAATCCCGGACCCCTCGGCCCGGCGGGGCAGGAAGCGCGCGCTGCTTTCGGGCGAGACCCCGAGCCCCGCCGCCCCGCCGGCGGGCTGCCGCTTCCATCCCCGGTGCCGCTACGCCGTGGACTCCTGCAAGACGCAGGTCCCCAAGCTCCGGGAGACCTCGACCGGCGCCTCAAGCGCCTGCCCGGTCCGGCCGTTCGCGTCCCGGCCGAGCGAGGCGGCTATCGGGGTCAGGCCTTGAGCTGGACCAGCTGGATGCGCTCCGAGATCCTCGAACAGCCCGAAGCCGTGGCCAGGGTCCTGGAGCGGGAGCGCCGCGCGGCTTGGGACCTCGGCCGCAAGCTGCGCGAAGAAGACATCCGCTTCGCCGTGCTCGCCGCCAGGGGGAGCTCCGACCACGCCGCCATCCTGGGCAAGTACGTCCTGGGCGTCAAGCTCGGCGTCCCCGCGGCCCTGGCAGCGCCGTCCATCGCCACCCTCTACAAGAGCAGGCTGGCGCTTGCGGGTTCGGTCGTCGTCGGCGTGAGCCAATCCGGCCGCTCGCCCGACATCGTCGAATTCGTGTCCGCGGCCGGAAGGTCCGGAGCCGTCACGGTCGCGGTCACCAACGACCCCTCTTCGCCGCTGGCACGGGCCGCGAGGCACTCCCTGTTCCTCCACGCGGGACGGGAGCGCAGCATAGCCGCCACCAAGACCTTCACCACCCAGTTGGCGTGCCTCTACCTTCTGGCCGCGGGCTGGGCAGGCGGCCGCAGGGGTCGGGGGATGCTCCGAGAACTCGCGTCGGCGCCGGAGGCGCTCTCCCGCGCCTTGCAGGCCGAGCCCGCGATCGAGTCGAGGATGCGCCGTTTGAAGGATGTCGAACGCTGCGTCGTGATCGGCAGGGGCTACCCCTTCCCAGTGGCCCTCGAGACCGCGCTCAAGCTCAAGGAGGCGGCCGGGGTCTTCGCCGAAGGCGCCTCTGCCGCGGACTTCCTGCACGGCCCCATCGCCATGGTCCCCAGGCAGGCGGGCAGGACCTTCAGGGCCTTCCTGCTCTTGAGCCGCGGCCCCGGCCTCGAATCCATCCGGCGGGTCGAGAGGCGCCTGAAGGCCGCCGGCGTGTCGAGCCTGCGCTTCGGCCCGGACCCTGTCCCGGACTGGCTCTCTCCCTTCGGGCTCGCCGCCGCCGGGCAGCTCGCGGCCCTGCACCTGGCCCGCGCCAAGGGGCTCGACCCGGACCGCCCGGCGGGCCTGAGCAAGGTCACCCGCGTGCGATAGAGATGGCGAGATTCATCCTTAGGCGGCTGGCGTTCCTTCCCCTGGTCATGTTCGGGGTGACGGTCCTGCTGTTCGCGGCGCTCCAAACCTTGAGCCCCGAGGCTCGGGCCTCCCTCTATGTGAAGGACCCGCGCCAGCTCGACGCCCTTGACGAGGTCATCCGGCAGTACGGGCTCGACCGGCCGGCGCACGTGCAGTACGGACGCTGGATCGGCGAGGTCCTCAAGGGGGACCTCGGGTATTCCGAGACGGCCAAGATGCCGGTGGCCCAGGCCATCCGGGCATTCTTCCCAGCCACGCTGGAGCTGGCCTTGGCGGCGTTCGTCCCCACCGTCGCGCTGGGCGTCGGGCTTGGCACGCTCTCCGCGGTGCGCAAGGACAAGGCGCTCGACCACTTCACCCGGTTCGTGGCCATCACTGGATACTCCCTGCCGGCGTTCGTGCTGGGTCTGGTCCTGCTCATGGTCTTCTACGGCAAGCTCGGGTGGTTCCCGCCGGGTCGATGCTCCGACTCAGTGCTCCTGCTGACCAGCTCCGAACCTTTCAGGCGCTTCACCGGGCTCCTGAGCCTCGACGCTCTCCTGAACGGCGAGTTCGCGGCCGCCGCGGACCTCCTCCGGCACCTGGTCCTGCCTGCCGCGACGCTCACCTACGTCAGCATCGCGCTCCTCCTGCGCGTCACGCGCTCGTCCATGCTCGAGGAACTCGGCAAGGACTACGTCCGCACCGCGCGCGCCAAGGGGCTCCCCGAATCCGTCGTGGTGCGCAAGCACGCGCTCAGGAACGCCCTCATCCCGATCGTCACCATGTCGAGCCTGCTCCTGGCGGGCATGCTGGGCGGCGTGGTGATCACGGAGACGATCTTCGACTTCCCCGGCATGGGCAGGTGGGCGGTCGCGGCGGCCCAGCAGCTCGACATCCCGAGCGTCCTGGGAGCCACGCTCCTGGCGTCGTTCCTGTTCGTGCTGGCGAACCTGGCCGCGGACCTCCTCTACGCGCTCGTTGACCCTCGCATCGGGGTAGGATGAGGAACTTGCGCGGGAACCCTATGGCCCGGGTGGGGCTCGTCCTGGTCGCCTTCTTCGGCCTCGTGGCGCTCCTCGCCCCGGTCCTGGCCCCGCCGCCGCAGGGCTCCCGGGACCCCTACCTCATCCCCCAGGACGGCATCAGCTCCGAGCCTGCGGCCCCGAGCCGCCGGCACCCGTTCGGGACCACGGAGCTCCAGTTCGACCTGTACTACGGCATGGTCTGGGGCGCCCGGACCGCCTTCAAGGTGGCGCTCACCGTGGTCACGGCCTCTCTCCTGGTCGGCGTCCTCATCGGGGGCCTGGCCGGCTTCTACGGGAGATGGGTGGACGACGCGCTCATGAGGCTGACCGACATCGTGCTGGCCTTCCCGGACATCGTCCTGGCCGTGGTCATCGTGGCCCTCACCAGGCCCTCCCTGCAGAACGTGATGCTGGCGGTCGCGGCCGTGAGCTGGCCCTCCTACGCGCGGCTCCTGAGGGGGGAAGTGCTCGCCCTGCGCGAGAGGGAGTTCGTGCTGGCCGCCCGGGCGTTGGGCGCCTCCGACGCGAGGATCCTTTTCCGGCATGTCCTGCCCAACGCCGTTTACCCGCTCCTGGTGGTGGCCTCCCTGTCCATGGGCCGCATCGTGATCACGGCCGCGGCCTTGAGCTTCCTCGGCCTGGGCGCTCCGGTGGGCTACGCGGATTGGGGACAGCTCATCGCGCTCTCGCGCAACTGGATCGGGGGCTCGGCCGGCAGCCCCTTCGCCTACGGCCACACCGTGCTCGTCCCCGGGACCGCGATCTTCCTGTTCGTGCTCGGTTGGAACCTCCTGGGCGACGCCGCCCGTGACGCGCTGGACCCGAGGCAAAGATAGATGAAGACGCTCAATGATCTGCTGAACGCCGCGAAGGCTCAGTCCCCCGGGAAGACCGCCTATATCACGCCTTCGCGGCGGATGACTTTCGGCGAACTCCACGACCATGTCGCAAAAATCGCGTCCGGACTGCGACGCGACGGAGTTCGCGAGCGCGACTGCGTGGCCATCGTTCTTCGCAACGGCGTGGAGTTCATCACTGGCTACCTCGCGCTCGCGAGGATCGGGGCCGTGGCCGTCCCGATCAACTTCATGGTGCAGGTGCCGGACGAGCTGGCCTACATGCTCAACGACTGCAAGGCCGTCGGCGTGGTGACGCAGGGGGAATTCTTGCCCGGATTGCGCAAGGCAATCCGGGCAACGCCCAGCGTGAGGCGCCTCTGGGTGACGGATGCGGCGCCCAGCGAATGCAGAGGAATCGAGAAACCCTTTCACGCTCTCCTCTCTGATGAAGTTTCGCCTCCCGCAACGGCGGGAGGCGAGGACACCGCCGCCATCCTCTACACCTCCGGCACCACGGGGCAGCCCAAGGGCGTGATGCTCACGCACCGGAACCTCGTCACCAACGCCATCAGCTCGGTCGATATCTTCCGCCTGAATTCGGACGACAGCAACCTGTGCGTCCTGCCGATGTTCCACAGCTTCGCCTGGACCGGCTGCGTGCTGGTGAGCCTGGCCCTGCGTGCGACCCTCGTGATCGCGCCCTCCATCGTGCCGGCAGCGCCTTGGCTCAAGATGATGGGCAGGCACGGCGTCACCGTCATGGCCGCGGTGCCCCAGCTCTACGCGGTGCTGGCCAAGGAGGCCCGGGGCTTGAAGCGCCTGATCATGAAGTACATATTCTTCCGCAGGGTGCGCATCGCCATCTCGGGCGCCGCGCCCCTCTCGGCCTCCGTGGCCCGGGCCTTCGAGGAGAGCTTCGGCGTGCCGATCTGCGAGGGCTACGGCCTCACGGAGACGAGCCCCGTGGCCACGGCCAACACGCCGTGGGCCCGGCGCCTCGGGTCCGTGGGGAAGGCAATCCCCGGCGTGGCCGTCAAGATCATCGACGACGACGAGCGCGTCCTCGACCAGGGACGGGAAGGCGAGATCTGCGTCAAGGGCGACAATGTGATGAAAGGCTATTACAACATGCCGGAAGCGACTCGCGAGATATTCACCAGAGACGGCTGGCTCAAGACCGGAGACATCGGCGTCCTGGACGCCGAAGGGTTTGTCTACATCCGGGACCGCAAGAAGGACATGATCATCGTGAAGGGCCTCAAGGTCTTCTCGGCCCAGGTCGAGGCCAAGCTCCTCGAGCATCCGGCGGTCGCGGAAGCGGCCATCATCGGCGTGCCCGACGAACACGGCGACGAGATGATCAAGGCCTTCGTCGTGCTCCAGCCCGGCGCCCGCGCCGGAGGCGCAGGGGCCGAGGCCTCGGACCTCGCGAAGCACTGCCGGGAGCGCATCGACGCCTACAAGCGGCCCCGGGCCATCGAGATCGTCGAGTCCCTGCCCAAGAACGCCCTGCAGAAGGTCTTGAAGCGCGAGCTCAGGCGCCTCGAGCTCGAGAAGAGGCAGGGCCTTGCCCCGCCCTAGGGCCGGCAAGGCGGTCCGGCGCGAACTCATGGCGCTCTTGGCCCTGCCAGGCTCCGGACGAGCCTTGAGGCTCATGGACGACTGCGGGCTCCTCACGGCCCTGTTCCCGGAACTCGAGCCCAGCCGCCGGTGCGCGCTCGAGTACTACGGACCGGGCGGGGTCCTAGCCCATACCTTCGCCGCCTTGGACCGCGCGGACCTCATGTTCCGACGCCTGCCCCTGGTCTTCCCCGGAGTCGCCGGCTCGGTGGCCGAGCAGCTCGCTTCTTGCCGGGGGGGCGCCGAGCGCCGCCGGGCGCTGCTTCGGCTCGCGGTCCTGTTCCACGACGTCGCCAAGCCCTCCACGGCCCGGCGCATCAAGGGCCGTCTGCGGTTCTTCGGACACGACGCGAAGGGCGCCCAGGCGGCCTCGGCCATCATGAAGCGCCTGAGGTTCTCCCGGGAGGAGACCGCGACCGTTGCGGCGGTCATCGCGCACCATCTGCGGCCCGGCAACCTCGCGGCCGCAGGCCTTGTCACCGACCGCGCAGCCCGCCGCTTCTTCCGGGACACGGGAGAGCACGCGGTGAGCCTGCTCCTGGTCGCGTGGGCCGACCATGCCAGCTACCTGCCGGAGGACCGGCTCCTAGAACTCCTGCCGCTCGCCAAAGGGGGCCTGGCCGACGAGGAGTTCCAGGCCCCTCCAGGCCTGGCTGAAGACGCGGCCAAGACCCTGCGCCACCTCTGGACCATCTCGGTCCTGCTGGCCCGGCGCTTCCGCCGGCCGGTCCGTCCCCTTGAGCGCCTCATCGACGGCAACGACGTCATGCGCGTCCTCGGACTGGAACCGGGCCCCGAAGTGGGGAAAATCCTGGGCAAGGTGGCCCGGGCACGGGCCTTGGGCCGGCTGGCCAGCCGCTCCCAGGCTCTCGCTCTTATCGAGCGGTTCCGACCGGAATAAACCGGCCGGAAGCGGCCCTTAGGTCAACGGTCGCCGGCGGCAGTCCCGGATGTAGGCGACCTCGATGATCTCGGATGGAAGGATCCGGTAGACGATGCGGAATAACTCCACCACGGTCGAGCGGTATCCGGAAAAAGGCCCGGCCATGGGCGAGCCCATCTCAGGAAAATCGCGCAGGGACTCCAGGCGGCGGATGATCCTGCGCAGGAGGGGATCGCGGACGCGATCCAAATCCTCTTGCGCCTGGGCAAGGAGGAGTATCTTCAAGCCCGGGGGCCCCTGCGACGCAGGTAGGACTCCAGCGGCATGCCCTTGCCTGCCGCGGATTCGCGGCGGGCGCGTCCCAGCCTTTTCGCCCAGTCCGTGAAGGACATCTCGTCGCGGGTCGCCAGGAATCCCTCGTAAGCCTCGTAACTCACCAGGACGGCCGCTGCGCGGCCGCGCTGGGTGATGACGACCGGTTCCTCGGTGCGCCGCACCTGATCCACATACAGCCTGGCCTTCGACTGCAGGTCACTAATAGGTATAATCTTATCCATATATAATAGTATATAATCAATTATATATCATGTCAAGCGCTCGCAGCCCAGGCCCGGGACCTCGGCATCGAGCGGTTCCGGTCGAAACAAAGACGAAATAAGATGATTTTATCCTAAATAGTGTGGACATCTGTTTCACCCGCGACCATGCTGACCGGCTTCTTGAAGTGGCCCCCTGCCGCCCACGTCTTTCCTGATGGCGCAGGGGACGCTCGGCCTCCGGCCTGGACCGCGCCCCTGCTCGCCTGCCTACTGGCTGCCGCCATGCCCGCCTTCGCTGCCGGCCCCGGCATCTCCGAGCCGCAGGTCCAGCAGTGCAACGACACCTTCGTCTCCGGGTCGTCCACGCGCAAGGCCTCGCCCCAGATCAAGGTCCCCATCCAGGACCCCACGGGCTTGAGGGTCGGCATCACCAGCACCCCCTACCGGTCGGCCGCCGGCTTTGGGATGTGGCGTTTCAACACATCCTATACCAAGGCCCTCGAGAACAATTGTCTCGAGCAGGGTAACAAGAGAATCCGTTCGTGGGTCTATCGCTACGACGATCCCGAGACGGCGGAACCCGTGATCGTGGGCCGGTGCGCCTACAGCGCGAGCACCCCCACAGCCGGATGCGCAGCCGACCTCAACACCATGGTTCTCGACGCGACCGTCACCCAGTTCCCAATCAGAACCCCCTATCCATGGGTTTCCTGTCCGAGCAGCACCCAGACCATCGCCAATCATCCCGCCACCTATTCCTTCAACCCCACTACCAGGACCGTGGACTCGGGGTGCTTGCCCGAGGCGACTTGCGGCTCGGCCAAGAATTGCCGATACTGGACCTGGACCTACGAGGATGCTTTCTCGAACATCACGGCCGGCCGCTGCACCTACAGCGCCAGCTCTACGACTCCCGAATGCGGGGCAGGCATCGGCAGCATGAGCCTCAGCGCGACGCTGCCTTGGCCCATCATCCAGCCCGAGTTGTTCTCCATCGGAGCATGTCCGGCGAGCACGGCCACGCTGCCCAGCGGGAATCAGCCCACCACCATCCCCCTGGGCCGATTCGACACGGGCCTGTTCAGAGACAGCGTGCACGCCCCCGTCGTGGAGAGCACCCAGGCCCTCACGATCGGCATCTACTACACCATGAGCGCCTGGGTCAGGACCTCGGCCGGGGGCTTGCAGAGGATATTCTCCCACCAGGATGGCACCAAGTACTGGGGATTCGGCCTCAACGGCGGAGCCCTTCGGCGTTTCGACTCGCGCGAGGACGCCGGGAACCAGGACAACTCGCTGGGCTCGGGCTTGAACGACAATCAGTGGCACCATGTGGCCGTCGTGCGCAGGGACGGGGTGGAATGGGAATTCTACAAGGACGGGCAGTCTCTAGGCACAACACCGGCCAGGACCGCTGCCGCCTTCTCGACAGGCTTCTCCAACCCCGCCTACGTCGGGAGCTACCTCGGCTCATCGGAGTTCTTCAACGGCATGATCGACGACGTGCGCCTCTGGAGATACTCCATGACCGACGATGAGATGGCTCTCGACTACAACGCGACCGTCCACCGCTTCTCGATCAACGGGGGGAGCTCCTTCTCCTACGTCTTCCGCGATCCGCCCTCCAACGCCTACAATCCCCCGGCTTCCAACGGCACCACGGTCACCGTCTACTACCAGCCCGCGGTCCAGTCCGACATCACGACCGACCACAAGTACGTCTTCATGGCCCAGGACCGAACAGGAGAGTACACCGTCCAGGCCCCGTACACCGTGTACGTGGACAAGACCCCTCCGTCGAAGCCCGTGCTCTCCGGCGCCCCGCAATCCACGAACGAGATTCTCTGGACCTGGCCGACCCCCGCTTCGTTCTGCGGCCCTCCGGAGTACGCGGCCTTCTACACCCTGATCAACCCCGGCAGCGGCGCCACCATCATGAGCGTCCTGGACCCGACCCTGCAAATCCTTGAGAACTTCGGAGGCGAGCCCCCCAACCAGCTCCACGGCCGGGTCATCTCGGCCACGGACATCTACGGCACCAGTCCTCTCTCCGACTGCACGACCGCCTACACCAAGGCCGCCCAGCCCACGGCCTTGGCCGCGACCTCCATCTCGACCGGGTCGTTCGTCCTGCAGTGGAACAACCAGAACAACCCGAACTACACCCGCTACGAGCTCCAGTACAGCACGGTGGACGGGTTCGCCAGCGGCGCCGTGACGCTGGCCGCCATCAGCGACGACTTCAACGGCAGCCAGAAGGGGGTCTCCGGACTCCAGAACGGCACGACTTATTACGCCCGCGTCCGAGCCAAGAACGGCAGGCAAACCGACTCCTACGGCACCGACCTGACCGCCTACGCCACCGCCGATTTCACCACCCTGCCCGCGGCCCCGGTCCTGACCGGCGCCGCTCTGTCCACCGGGTCCGTCCGCTGGGATTGGACCTCCGTGACGGGCGCCTTCGGCTACAAGCTCTACAGCTCGACGAACGGCCTGATGGTCGACACGCCCGCGCTCTCCTACTCCTCTTCGACGCTCAGCACCAACACGGCCTACGGCGCCTCGGTGGAGGCCTACGACCGTTACGGCACGGCCGGGCCGCGCTCGCCCACAGTCTACATCTTCACCCTGGCCACCAGCCCGGTCAACGCCTCCATCACCGCGGTCAGCACCAACGAGATCACCGTGTCCTGGGACGCCAACGGAAACGGCCCGCAGACCTACTACGAGGTCGTCATCGCGACGAACTCCGCCTTCGCCGCCGCGCTGAGCACCCAAGGCGTCACTGGCACCAGCGCGACCATCAAGGACCTTTTCCCGAAGACGACCTACTACTTTCGGGTCAGGGCCGTCAGCGGGGGGGGGGTCGCGACCCCCTTCATCCCGGAGACGCCGCTCAAGGCCGTGACCTACCCGAACCCCTACGTGAGCGTCTCGGACCCCCTGACCTCGCCCTACGTGCTCAAGGACGGCCTGGTGGGGTTGTGGCACATGGACGAGAGCTCGAACACTTCGGCCGCGGATTCCTCGTACACGAACAACGTCGGGACGCTCACCTGCATGGGGCCCGGGTGCACCTCCACTCCTACCTTCACGACCGGGCCGCCGGGCCTTGGGCCGGCCTTCGCTTTCCCGGGGGTCTCCAGCTCCATGGTGATCATGGCGGACCGCGGCGAATATCACTTCAGCGGCGACCTCTCGGTCAGCGCCTGGGTGAAGCCCTCCAAGACATCGCAGGCCAACGGCACGGCCATCGCGGCCAAGGGCCTCTTCAACTCCGAGGACTTCTGCCTGGACCTCACGAGCGACACGTACCGCTTCATGTTCAAGGCTACCTGGACCGTGCTCTCGACCATGACGGCGAGGCTCGGGACCTGGGACCATGTCATGGGGGTCTACTCCGACATGGGCGGCACCCTCAAGATCTACGTGAACGGCATCCAGTCCGGCCCGGCGACGGCCGCGGCCGGCAGGGCTTGGAGCGCCGAGCCCTTGAGCGTCGGGAGCCGGAGGAACGCCTCGGGGATCTACGCCCTCTCGTTCTCGGGCGCGATCGACGAGGTGCGCGTCTTCGCCAGGGCGCTCGGGGACGCCGAGGTCCTCGCCGAGTACGAGGCGAGCAAGCCCTTCGTCTACTCCGGAGCCACGACCGCCGACCGGGTTTCCGTCGAGCTCCCGCCCAACGCATTCACCTCGGGGGCTGCCGTCCTCTTTATCTCCCCCGATCCGGTCAGCCAGCCGGTGCGGCCCGGGGTCAACTTCATTTCGGCGGGTCTGACCGTGATGCCCACCGCGCAGCGCTTCATCGACGGCACCCTCGTCGAGATCGTCCCCGTCATCGACGGCACTCCTTTCTCCGGGACCCTGGGATCCGCGGCCACCGTCTACATCTCCTACACGGACAAGGACAACGACGGCGTCCTTGACGGCAGCAACCCGCCGATCCACGCCTCGACCCTGAGGACCTTCGTCTTCGAGCCCAGCGTCATGCGCTGGGACGAACTCCCCAGCTCCATCGACTACGCCAACCGGCGGGTGGCGGCCCTCACCCGCCACTTCTCGGTCTTCGCGCTCTTCGGCGCCCAGGTCTACGGCAACAGCCTGCGGGAGGTCCGGGTCTATCCGGTCCCCTGGCAGATCGGCTCCGGAGGCCGGTTCGACGCGGAGGTCCTGGTCTTCGACCGGCTGCCGACCGACGGCCTGATCCGCATCTACAACCTCGCGGCGGAGAAGATCGTGGAGTTGGGCTTCGGGCCGTCCGACCAGGGCAGGGTCGTGTGGAACGGCAACAACTACGTCGGGCAGCCCGTCGCAAGCGGCGTCTATCTCGCGTACGTCAAGTCGTCGACGGACGGGGCGCAGCGCATCCTCAAGTTCGTGGTGGAACGGTGAACGGCAAGGAATCCATCGGTGGAAGGTCTCGCAGAGCGGCTAGGATTCCTTGCCGGCGTCCCGCCTTGCGGGACTGTCCCTCCCTTGAATTGATTGGAATGGGACGTGTCTGCGTTCCCGTTTTCTTAGGTCTCCTTCTTGCCGTTTCGCTGTGGGCTCCGCCCACAGCGAGGGCATCTTTCAAGCGCCGGGACACCGGCTCCAACGCCGCTCAGTTCCTCAAGCTCGGGGCGGACGCCCGCGCGGCTGGCATGGGCCAGGCCGTCCGGTCCCTGGCCGAGGACGCGACCTCCGTCTACTGGAACCCGGCGGGACTCTCGGGCTTGAGGCTGCGGCACGCGACCTTCTCCCACGGAGCCCTCTACCAGGGCATCTTCTACGATTTCCTCGCCTATGCCCAGCCCATCGAGTCGATCCTCGGGCGCAAGGAGCCGCGGCAGATCCGCGAGAGCCAGCTCGGAAGCCTGGGCGTCGCCTTGTTCTACATGAACGCGGGCTCCCTGCAGGAGACCGACAACACCGGGACCGCGACCGGCGGCAGCTTCATGCCCCAGGAGTTCGCCGGCGCGGTGGCCTGGGGCGGACGGCTCTCCTCGAACCTGGACGCCGGCATCGGCGTCAAGTTCATCCACTCGAAGCTCTACGAAAGCGCCCAGACCGCGGCGGGCGACGTCGGAGCCAGGCTGCGCTTGAGGATCGCGCGCATGCCTCTGACCCTGTCGGTCGGGGCACACAACTTCGGGGGCAGCCTGAGGTACGGGCGGCAAAGCCAGGACCTCCCCTTCTTCGTGAGCGCCGGGGCCGGCCTGCGCGTAACCAAGGGCCTCATCCTGACCGGCGACCTCGTCGCGCCGCGGGACAACCGGCTCTACGCCGCGGCGGGACTCGAGTTCCGGCAGGCCCTCACCTCCAAGGCGGGCTTCTCCCTGCGGGCCGGCTACAACGGGATGAACTACGACAGCGACCTCATGGGCCTCTCCGCGCTGGGGCTGGGAGCCGGGGTGCGCTTCCATCGGGTGGACGTGGACTACGCCTGGACGCCGTTCGGCATACTCACCACCGGCCACCGTTTCTCCCTCGCCTACCGATTCTGACGCCCGTGTTTTTCCTATAATAGGCCCATGGCCAAGAAGGTCCTCGTCACCGGATGCTCCGGCTACCTGGGAGAGCTCCTGGTCAGGAACCTCCTCGCCCACCCCCTCGTCCAGAAGGTGGTGGCCGTGGACCTCAAGCCTCCCAAGGTCCCGGCGCGGCACAAGTTCAAGCATTGCGCCGCCGACATCCGCGACGAGTTCCTCCTGCGCAGCATCATCGAGGAGGAATCCGTCGACACCATCTTCCACCTCGCGTTCATGGAAGCCGACCCCAGCCGGGCCGTGCTGTCCCACGCGATGAACGTCGGCGGGACGCTGACCGTGTTCGACGCCGCCAACCGGAGCGCGGCGGTCAACAAGCTCGTGATCACGAGCTCGACCTGGGCCTATGGCGCCCGCCGCGGGAACCCCGTGCCCCTGCGGGAGAGCGACCGCTTGAGGGCCACGGACTGGCCTTACGGGCTGCACAAGAGGCTCGTGGAGGAGGAGCTCGCCAAATCCCTTGCCCATTGCCGCAAGGGACTCAACGTGGCGGTCCTGCGGCTGGCCACGGTCGTCGGCGGGTCGGAGAGGCCCAAGGGGCCCGTGCGGCTCTTCTGCGAGGCGCCGTTCGGCGTGTCCGTCATGCTGCGCGGCGGCGAGATGCAGTTCCTCAGCGAGGCGGACTTCTGTAGAACGATGAACCGCGCGATGGAGGAGCCCTCCTTCAGCGGGACCTACAACGTCGCCCCCGACGGCTGGACGACGGTCGCCGCTTTGTGCAGGAGGCTGGGCAAGACGCGCATCCCCCTGCCCTATTCGTTCCTTTGGCTCTACTTCTTCCTCTCCAACACCCCGCGCCGGAAGGACTCCGTTTCCGAGGAACTGGCGGACATCCTGGCGTTCCCCGTGGTGGTCTCCAACGAGAAGATCAAGAAAGCCTTGGGCCTCGTCTTCGAGAAGGACTCCGAGGCCGCGTTCCTGGAGTGCGCCGCCGCCTGCGGCTGGAAGCCCCCGGCCCCTGCGCCTCTGGCGCAGGGGCCGCATGGGAAGTGACATGGCGATGAAGGCGAACGACCCTGCCGCCGGCCTCGACCGCGTCGCGGGGCACATCCGCGCCATCCTCAGAGAGATCGGGGAAGACCCCGGCCGCCCGGGCATCGAGAAGACTCCCCGTCGCTACGCCAAGGCCCTCAGGGAGCTCACCTGCGGCTACGCGACCGACCTGGATGTCCTCTTCAACGGGGCGATGTTCCCCGTCTCCTACCATGAGATGGTCCTGGTCAAGGACATCCCGTGGTACTCGCTGTGTATGCATCACCTCCTCCCCTTCTTCGGCAAGGCGCACGTCGCCTACGTCCCGGACGGCAGGATCGTGGGCCTCTCCAAGATCCCCAAGCTCGTCGAGACCTTCAGCCGCAGGCTGCAGGTGCAGGAGCGCATGACCTGCCAGATCGCGCAGGCCCTGGCCGAGCGGCTCTCCCCGCTCGGGGTCGGGGTCGTGCTGGAGGCCCGGCACATGTGCATGGAGATGCGCGGCGCCAGGTCCGTGATGACGCCGACCGTGACCAGCGCCATGCTCGGCTGCTTCAGGAAGGACCCCCGCACCCGGGAGGAGTTCCTCAGCCTTGTCCGGGGATGAGAGCCTGTGATACAATCTAGCGCGGCTTGCGGGCGTGGTTCAATGGTAGAACGGGAGCTTCCCAAGCTCTAGACGAGGGTTCGATTCCCTTCGCCCGCTCCAGATTTCCTCTGACTGCGGGCTGTGCCGCGTCGAAGACGCGGCACGCCCGCTCCAGATTTCCGATGCTCAGGCCGCTCTCGCTCGCCGTCCTTGTCGGCTGGCTGGTCCATGCTGGGCCTGCGCCCAGGGCGCAGGCCCAGGGGCCTCAGACCCAGAGGACGCTCGCGGAGGCCTCGCAGGGCTCGCGGACCCGAGCAGGGAAGGAGAGCGCCCGCGCCCTGCTGAGGCAGGGACACCGGCTCTACTTCCGCGGAGACCATGAGAGGGCGCTCAAGAGCTACGAGGCGGCCGTCCGCCTCTCTCAGGACCCCATCGAGCCCCTGCTCAACGGCGCCGTCGTGCTCGCAGAGCTCGGACGGCCGCGCGAGGCGGTCCGGTGGCACCGCCGGGCCGCGGCCCTGCCACGCGCCGACGCCGACGCGCTCGACGCCCTGGCATGGGCGGAGTTCAACATCGAAGACCTTGCCGATGCCCGCCGGCACTTCGAGGATGCTCTCGCCAGGTCGCCGGAGCATCCGCAGGCCCTCCTAGGCCTGGCCCGCGTGGAGCTCGAGGCCTCCAAACCCGTCGAGGCGCTCAAGCTCCTCGACCGGGCCGGCGCTTGCGCTCCCCTCGACACCCTCATCCCATTCTTCAAGGGCAAGGCCTACGCCCTCATGCGGGATCCGGCGCAGGAAGCGGCTGCCTGGCGTCAATGCGTCTCTGCCGACTCGTTCTTCATCGAGGCGCGCGAGGCCTTGGGGCTGGTCCACTCAAGGCTCCGGAACTTCGCGGAAGCCTGGAAGCAGTTCTCGAAGGCCGCGGATGCCGATCCCAAGAACAAGCGCTTCCAAACGCGCCTCGACGAGATGAGGTTCGCGGCGCCGGCCACTCCGAGCGCCCTCGGCGATGGCCGGATGCCCGTCCTGCGCGTGGGCATCGGCGCCAACATGGCGGGCAAGCCCGCTGCCTGCGCCCAGGGCGCAGGGGCCGCCGTCTCATGGTCGGTCAACCAGCCGTTCTGGGTCGTGGACGCCTCCACGCAGAAGAAGCTCGCCCGCGGGCAGCCGGGGCAGACCTGGCAGGCTCGCCGGGTCGCGCAGAAGAAGCGCTCGATCGTCGAACTGCGGGGCCCTGGCCGGGACCAGAGGCTCAAGGCCGCTCGCCCGGTCGTCATCCGTCCCGACTCCGCCTCCGAAGGGCTCATCTCCGTCAACTTCGCGCCTTGCTCCGAGGGCTCCGGCGCCGAGGACCTGAGCGACGGCGTCCCGCGGTGCAGCCTCAGGGCCGACCGCCGCCTGCGCGGAGATCTCGAGATCGCATCCTACCCAGAGAAGCGCTCTCTCAAGCTCATCAACCGCATCAACCTGGAGGACTACACCCACGGCGTGCTCTCCATGGAGATGCCCATCGGCTCGCCGCTGGAGGCGCTCAAAGCCCAAGCCGCCTTGGCCCGCGCCCACGCGCTCTACATCAAGACGGTGGCCAGACGCCACCGCCGCGAGGGCTACGACCTCTGCGACAGCCAGCACTGCCAGGTCTACGGTGGGTTCGGGGCGGAGACGGCGCGCTCCCGGGAGATCGTCAAGGCCACCCGGGGCATGGTCGTGACCTACCAGGGCAAGCCCGCGCACGTCATCTACTCTTCGAACTGCGGCGGGCACACCCAGAGCGGCTCGGACCTCACCGGCTGGGGGAGCCTCCCGTATTGGCTGGGCATCCTGGACGCGGTCCAGCCCGGAGGGCGAGCGTCCCCTGCGCCATCAGGAAAGGTGTGGGCGCAGGCGGACGCGGCAGGCGGCGGTCGAGGCGCCGCCGGGGAAGACGGCTCCGGTTTCCCGGACTCGCCGTGGAGCCTCCGGCTCTGGTTGAGGTCGGCCCCGCAGGCTTTCTGCAAGCCCTCGACCCATGTCGGCGCCTCGCATTCCCGCTGGGCCAGGGTCTTCTCTTACCGCGAGCTCGACGAGAAGGTCAACCGGCGGCGCCGCATCGGCAGGCTCATGGCCCTGCGCCCGGGGCATCGGTCCCCCGGCGGGCATCTCAACTCGTTTCGGGTCGTGGGGACGCGCGGGAGCTTCACCATCACCGACGAGATGAGCATCCGCAGCCTCCTGGGGATCGGCTCCTTGCGCAGCACCCTCTTCGTCCTGGACACGCAGTACAAGGCGAAGCCCGCGGGTCTGCCCCCAGGACGCGGGGGCCGCAGGCCCAAGGGCCCGCCCGCCCTGGTGCCTGTCTCCGTAGTCCTGCATGGGGGGGGGTGGGGGCACGGGGTCGGCATGTGCCAATCCGGGGCCATGGGCCGGGCCGAGGCGGGCCAGACCTTCGACGAGATCATCAAGGCCTATTTCAAGGGCGTCGAGATCTCTCGACTGTCCTACTGACACCAATGCGTAACACGCGTCTGCTAGCATTGCAGGGCGACATGTCCGAATCCCGCCGTCGTTCTGCGGGCTTGGCCTACGGGTGGCCCTGGCTGCTGGCGGCGGCCCTCTGCTGCGAGGGCCTGCCGGCCGTCCCGCCCTCGGCCTGCGCCCTGGGCGCAGGGGCCGCGGGCTGGCCCGACGACAACACGGCCCGCTCCGACTACGAACGCCTGGGACGCCGCACGCGGCGGGGCGCCGGCGCGCCGGAGTTCGACACGATGCGGCTGTCGATCCGGCCCTGGCTGAGCAAGGGACACGGCCTTTTCCGGGCCGGCTATCCCTTCCCCTGGGTCATCTGCGACTTCTCCGGCAACCCCGAGAACTGCTCCCGACGGCTCAAATCCGAGGTGTCTCTCGGCTACACCCGGGACTTCAAGGAGGTCGAACACCCGGTCATGGTGTTCAACTACGAGTTGAGGGTCCACCGCCGCCTCTCCTTCGACGTGGAGGTCGCCGGCAGCGACTACGGCCGCGGACGCTACCATGCGCACGATTGGATCCAGGCGCCGAATCAAAAGCTCTGGTACGTTCCCACCGACACGTGGTACGACCGTCCCAACTATCAGGATTGGGCCTTGGAAGAATCCAGGCTGAAGGGGGACACGCGGATGCTCTCCTCCAACGCCTATTTCCGGGTCTTCATCCACCCGTCCCGCAGGCCGAAGAACGAGGAGGTCATCCGCCAGGCGTTCGACGTCTTCGCGGGCTACACGCTCTACCAGGACACCTTCCGCCTCGCCGAACTGTCCCAAATCATGGCCAACCGGACCTGGACCGTGACCCCGCCCGAAGGCCCGGTCGGCGGCTTCGACTCGAAGCAACGGCTTCGCTGGGAGGGCTTCCGCCTGGGCATCCGCGAGGAGCTGGACCTCCCGCAGCGCTTCTCCCTCATGGGCCGCTTCGCCTACTCCCCGGACCTCGAGTTCCAGGGGGCCAGCTACCTGAACCTGCAGACCGACGAACGGCAGGGGGACCCCAGCCGGGTCCAGACCGCGCGGGGCCGTTCCTTCGACTGGGCCGTACTCGCCGGCTACAGCCCGTGGCGCTTCCTCTCGTTCGAGCTGGGCTACATGTGGATGTACTTCAAGGGCGGCAGAGGCTCGGAAAAGGTCTACTACACGGACGGCTCCATGGAAGAGATCGAGCTCGAGAAGGTCTGGAGCAGGCGCCATGGGGTCTTCACAGGCCTCACTTTCAAGTACTAGGCGCCAGGCTCGAGCCTCGTAGAGACGATTGCGGTCCAAGCCTGGCACCTGATATGATATCAGCGATGAATCGCGGCGCGGTCGAGGCCGGTGGCGCGAGAGGGACAGCCGTCGTCTTGCTGGCATGCGCCGCCGTAGCGGCGGGCGGCTGCCGGGGCTCGTCGCCCATCTTCGACGAGGGGCCTGAGAACCGGTTCGCCGCCGTGGTCATGGGCACGCGCATCATCCTGCCGACCGGCGAGACCAACGCGGGCGGCATCGCCATCAACCTGGAGGGGGAAGGCGGCCGCCGAGCGAACCTCTACCGGCTCGAGGTGCCGGCCGGCCGGGCCTTGCTCTACCCGGTCGAGCCCGGGGTCTACCGCTTGACCCCGACGCGCTCGGTCTTCGGCTGGCACCAGGCGCAGATGCGCATCGTCGCCGACGACTTCGCCTACAAGGCGCCCTTCCCTTCCCAGATCATGCGCAAGGGAGCCATCGACCTGCGGCCCAAGAAGGTCGTCTCCTTGGGCATCATCGAGGCGCGCTTCGTCTCGGACCCGGTGAAGAAGGAGGCCAAGATCGTCGTGCGCATCGACGACAGCGTGGCCGCGCGCCGGGACGCGGTCCAGCAGATCGTCCGCGACATGGCCTCCGCCTCCACCCCGGCCGACGAAAGGGACCGCGACTTCGCCTGGTCCGGGTCCCTGGAGGACCACCTCGTGACCCTCCAGGCCGAGATCGAGCGCCGGCCTCTCTACAAGCCGTCCCCTTGATGAACCCGGCCGCGCCGGGGGACCCCATACGTCCTTCGGACGCTACCCCCGGCAAGGCCGGAAGCGGAACATCACCGGCCGCGGCATGAGGACCATCGGAGCGGACCTCGGCGGCACCTGGCTGCGCCTGTGCCTGGCGGACACGGACCAAGGGTCCTTCCTTCTGCACAGGGAGCCGGCCGTCCCTTTCGAAGGCATCGCCGCGGCCTTCAAGCGGCTCAATTCCCGACCCAGCCTTCGGCAAGGCGCCCGCGGCCCTCGGCCGGACCGCCTCGTCCTGGGCTCCACGGGCATCTGGTCCGCGGGCCGCAGGCGCGCGGCCACGGCCGCGCTGCAAGGCAAGGCTTGCCGCGTGCTGGTGCTCTCCGACATCGAGCTCGCCCGGGTCGCCGCCTTCGCCGGCGGCCCGGGGATACTGGTGGTCGGAGGCACGGGATCGGTCGCTTACGGCCGCGACGGCCAAGGCTCGGCCCGCCGGGCCGGTGGCCTGGGCTGCCTGCTGGGCGACGAGGGCTCGGGCTTCTGGATCGGCCGGGAGGCCCTGCGCGACCCGCGTCTGCGGCGCAGGCTCCCGGGTCCCGATCCCCTGGAGCTCGTGCACGCGCCCCGGCCGGCGCGAGCCATCGCGGCTCTGGCTCCCACGGTCTTGGGACTCGCGGGCCGGGACCCGGGCTTCGCGAGGATCCGGCGCGATGCCTGCCGCGCCCTCGCGGACCTGGCCCTGGAGGTCCGGCGGGAGCTCGCCTTCGACGGACCGGCGCCGGTCTCCTGGCACGGAGGGTTGTTCCGCGACCGGGGGTTCCTCGAAGCGTTCCTGCTGTCCCTCGAGAAGTCCGGGGGGTTCGATCCGCGGCCGGCGCTCTTGCGGGCCGAGGTGGCCGCGGCGGTCCTTCCTCTTCGGGTCCTGAAAGCGTAGAATATCCGCATGAAGATCGCTCTCGGCGCCGACCACGGCGGCTATGAACTCAAGAAGCGGCTCGAGGACTTCCTGCCCGGCCTCGGCCATGAGGTCGTCAACATGGGGGTCGACGGCCCGGCCCCCGCGGACTACCCGGACTACGCCAAGAAGGTGGCCCTCGCCGTCGCCAAAGGCAAGGCCTCCAGGGGCATCGTGGTCTGCGGCAGCGGAGTCGGCGCGAGCGTGGTCGCGAACAAGATCCCCGGCATCCGCGCGGGCTTATGCCACGACACCTACTCCGCCCGGCAATGCGTGGAGCACGACGACGTGAACGTCCTGTGCCTGGGAGGCCGCGTCGTGGGGCCGGATCTCGCCTTCGAGATCGTCAAGGCCTGGCTCGCAAGCACCTTCTCCAAGACGCAACGCCACCAACGCAGGCTCGACAAGATACTGGCCATCGAAAAGGAGTTCCTCTCAAGCCCATGAGCCCGACCATGCAGACACGAAGAGACGCCCGCCATCCCATCCCTGACCCGGCCGCAGACCAGGGGCTTTCGGAGCTTGGAAGGGCCCGCTTCCAGGAACGCCTCTCCGCCAAGGACGCCTCGCTCTTCAAGAGCGACCCGGCCCACCGGAAGGTGATCCGCAACTCCCTCGGCTGGCTCTCCCTGCCCCGATCCATGGCCTTGGCGCTCGGCCCCATCCGCTCCTTCGCGGCCGAGGCGTCCCAGGAAGGCTTCAAGTCGGCGGTCGTGCTCGGGATGGGCGGCTCGAGCCTTTCCTGCGAGGTCTTCCGGCGCTGCTTCGCCTGCCCCCAGGGGGGGCTGGAACTCAAAGTCCTGGACTCCACCAACCCGGGGAGCGTCCGGAGTCTCGAGTCCTCCCTCGACCTCAAGCGCACCCTGTTCGTGGTATCGAGCAAGTCGGGCGCCACGGTGGAGCCGAACTCCATGATGGAGTACTTCCACGCAAGAGCCTCGAAAGCCTGCGGAGCGAAGGCGGGCCGGCATTTCGTGTCCATCACGGACCCCGGCACTTCGCTGGAGAAGCTCTCCCTGCGGTTGAGGTTCAGGAAGGTCTTCACGAACCCGCCGGACATCGGCGGGCGATACTCGGTCCTGTCGAATTTCGGCCTCGTGCCCGCCGCGCTCATGGGGGTCGACGTGGCCAAGCTCCTGGCGCGCGCGGCCGTCGAGGCCGATGACCCCGGGACGGGCCTGCGCCTGGGAGCGGCCCTGGGCGTCCTCGCAGGCCGAGGCCGCGACAAGATGACCCTGTCTTTGTCTCCGGGGATCGCGGCCCTAGGCCTCTGGATCGAGCAGCTGGTCGCGGAGTCCACGGGCAAGGAGGGCCGCGGGATCGTCCCGGTCCGCGAGCCTATCAGCGCCGACGGCGGCGGCGACAGGGTCTATGTCAGGATCGCGCTGGCCGGGGAGGTCGACAAGGCCGCGGAGAAGGACCTCCAGCGCCTGGAGAAATCGCACCCCGTGATCAGATTCACCCTCCCGGACGTCTATGGACTCGGGTCCCAGTTCTACCTTTGGGAGATCGCGACCGCGGCCGCTGGGTTCCTCCTGGGCGTCAATCCCTTCGACCAGCCGGACGTGGCCAGCGCCAAGGACCAGACCTTGGCTCTCCTGTCCGGCCTTGAGAAAGGGAAGCTCCCCAAGGAGACGGCCTCGTTTCGGGCAGGGGGGCTGGCGGCCCACGCGGACGACGGGCTCGTGTCCAGCCTGGGAGCGACCAAGGGCTCGTCTATGCCGCTGGCCCAGGTCCTTCGCAGCCACTGGGCCAGGATGCGGGCCGGCGACTACGGGGCCATCCTCGCCTTCATAGAGGAGACGCCGGAGAAGGTCCGGCTGCTCGAGAGCGTGGCGCGCAGATTGCGCTCGGGCGGCGCCCCGGTCATGCTGCAGTACGGCCCGCGCTACCTGCATTCGACCGGCCAGCTCTACAAAGGAGGGGCGCCTTCAGGGCTCTACATCCTCGTCACGGAACCGGTTGCCCGCGACCTCCCGGTCCCCGGCGAGAAGTACAGCTTCGCCGTCCTGCACCGGGCCCAGGCGAGGGGAGACTTCGCGGCCATGAAGGCCGCGGGCCGCAGGGTGCTCAGGCTCGACCTCAACGCCCCGGCCGTCGAAGGGCTGCGGAGCCTGGCCAAAGCCGCGCCCGGGGTTGACTGACATGGCGAGGCTCGCCGTCTCCCGGCTCAACCAGCGCGCCCGCAAGGTCCGCCTCATGCTGATGGATGTCGACGGCGTCCTCACCAGCGGCGTCCTGTGGCATTTCGTGGACACCGAAGGCTCGCTCGTGGAGCTCAAGGGCATCCATGCCCAGGACTCCATCGCCCTGACGTGGCTGGCGGACGCGGGAATCAAGACCGGCATCATCAGCGGCCGCGTCTCGAGCGGCGTGGCCCAGCGCGCCAAGGCCCTCAGGATGAGCTACGTCTACCAGCACCGGCTCGACAAGATGACCGTCTTCGCCGAGATATGCCGGGACGCCGGGACCGCGCCGGAGGAAGCGCTCTACATGGGCGATGACATCCAGGACCTCCCGGTCATGCGCGCCGTGGGCCTGTCCGTGGCCCCGCCCAACGCCCGGCCCGAGGTCAGGGCCGCGGCCCATTGGGTCACCCGCGCAGCAGGAGGCGATGGCGCGGTCCGGGAGGCCGCCGAGCTGGTGCTCCGGGCCCAGGGGCGGTGGCAGGGCATCCTGAAGAAGTTCTCTTGATGGCGTCAGGCATTGCGCAACTTGCGCAATGCCTGACGCCACGCTATTGCGGATTCCTTGCCATGTGTACTAGAATGCCCCTGCCATGGGCGATCTCATCGGCCTGAAGAAGTACTCCAAGCCTTCGGCGGTCGAGCCGCAGGAACCCGGGCCGGTCTCGGCGACGGCGGCCTCGTCGTCGAAGCCTTTCGGATCGCAGACCCTCTGGATGAGCCTCCTGGTCGTGGACTCTCTGCTCATCGCGGTCTTCGGCAGCTACCTCGGCGCGGTGGGAATGAAGACCTACCAGCAATGGCGCAAGCCCGCCGCCCCTGGGCCTTCGGCCCAGGCCCGCTCCAAATCCCCGGCCAAGGTCGAGCCTGTCAAGACTCAGCCTGCTCAACCGGCCCCCGGCGCGGCCGAGGCCGGAGCCCGAGCGTCGCCTGCGCCATCAGGAAAGGCGCTGGCGGCAGGCGGCGCGGCCGAGGCCAAGGAAGCCCCGGCCCCCAAGCCGGCCGCCTCCAAGCCCGCCCCCGGGGCTGCCGCCCCAGGCCCGGCGCCCTTGCGCCAGGAGCCCTCGTCCGCGGTCGAGGGCGGAGCCCGAGCGCCCCGGACGCCCTCTGGAAAGGCATTGGCGGACGTGGGCAAGGATGGGGCGGCGCCGGATTCAGGCGTCAAAGCCTTGCCGGTGGACTTCTCCTTCCACGCGCCGCACGCCAAGTCAGTCCGGCTGGCAGGCGCCTTCCTCGTGCGGGGGGGAGGGAGGAAGGACATGGTCCGGGGCTCGGGCGGCGACTGGACCCTCACCCTGTACCTCAAGCCCGGCGCCTACCGGTACTGGTTCCTGGAGGACGGCAAGCGGAAGATCGACCCCGCCAACACCAAGGTCGAACGCGGGGCCTCGGTGCTGGTGGTCTACCCGAAATAGGGCGTTATTGATTTTGTAACATCCGCCTGATAACCTAGCCATAAGAGCCCGCCGGAGCGCAGTCCGACGGGCGTTCTATGGCAGCCAGACTCCGGCCCCGCTCCCTCATCACGACCCTAGGATTGGCGGCCCCGCTTTTGGCCGCCTTCGCCCACCAAGCCTTCGCTCAGACATTATTCACCCCCCGGCGCTCCCACACCCAGACCCTCATGGCCGACGGCAACATCCTGGCCGTGGGCGGCATCAGCGACGAGACCGCGCCCACCTACCTCGGTTCAGGCGGCACCGGGGTCCAGAGGCTCAACGAGGGCAGGGGCCTCATCGAGAACCTCACGGCCATGTCCATCAACCGGGCGTCCCACACCGCGACCCTGCTGCCGGACGGCAAGGTCCTGGTGGTGGGCGGCATCAACGCGGGCGGGACCATCGCCACTTTCAACGTCTTCAACCCCAGGACCAACACCTGGGACACCGCCAACGAGGACGACGGCTCCCACGACCTCCCCAGCGGCGGACGCTACAACCACACGGCCACGGTGCTCAAGGACGGCAGGGTGCTGGTCTGCGGAGGGCAAAACGGCGGCGCGGCGCTCGGCTCCTGCGACGTGTTCACGCCCGACTACGACGAATCCTCGGCCGACAACGAGTCGGACTGGGCGGCGGGGCCGTCGCTGCTGAGCGGCCGCGCCAACCACACCGCGACCATGCTGTTCAACGGCGAGGTGTTCGTCACCGGCGGCTGGAACCCCGCCGTGACCCCGAACTACACTCCCCTCTCGGAGCGGTTCCGGCCGGACTGCAGCGCTCCGACCGGCTGCTGGACCCCGGCCCGTCCCTTGAACGAAGGACGGGCGTACCACTCCGCCACGGCTATGTCCGACGGGAAAGTGATCATCGCCGGAGGCAACAACGCCAAGAACTTCGAGGCCAACAGGGGCTTCCTCCAGACCGTCGAGGTCTACGACCCGGTGGCCGACGAGATGCTCATGGCGGCCAACATGCCGGCGAGGAAGACCGGCTTCGCCGCCATCCTCCATCCGAGGGGGTACCTCTTGATCCAAGGCGGCCTGGGGAACGTCACGACCACCTACGTGACCCCCACCCTGACGCTGATGCCGGGCAGCTTCATCACCGGCCCCGCGTGGAACGGGGTGGGCGGGGCCGGTTCCAACATGGACCTCGGGGTCACGTACTCCAGCTCGGCCATCTCCGGCGGCGCCCTCAGCGCCCCCTTCAGGATCAAGCTCGACGCCGAGGTCACCGGCGTCATCCGGCAAGGCGAGATCTATTTCTCCACGCCTTCCATCATGTTCAACGGAGGCTATGCGTACCTGAATGAAGGAATAGGGGACGAGGGCCTGGGAACGGCTTCCGGCCTGAGGGCGAGCCTCAACGGCATGGAGGTCTACTGTGACCCGACCGAGGACACCTGCGGCTGGGTCTCGACCGATCAGCTCTTCCTCGCGGGCATCGCCGGCAGGTACGGGTTCCTAAGGCTCTCCGCCCAGATCGGCGGCTCGGCGTCCGACCCCAACGCCTGCGTCGACTTCAGCGATACCGAGGACGACAACGACGGAAGGATCATCCTGGGCGACGTCTACCCGATCCGGTCCAACAGCGCCGAGAACCGCTGCACCGCCCCCGTCGTGGACGAGAACAGCTGGCGGGGCAACATCATCGTCCAGGGCCTGCCCGGCAGCACCGTCGGCGGGTCGATATCCAGCGCCACCCTCATGGTCCTCGAGGCCCAGATGACGGGCGAAGAGGCCGGCGCCGAACCGGCCATCACGTACACCATCAACATCTCCTCCATGTTCACCAACGTCCCGGCCGGAATACCCATCATCCAGGACACGAGCAGCGATCTCCCGAGCGGCCAGTTCACGTTCGCCGCGAACTTCAGGAACATGGCGGGCACCGTAGAGACCTCGTCGGACCCCTACCCCAACCCCGGCATCCTCGGCCCCATCGATGTCCCGCTCACGCTCTCCATCTCCAGGAGCGTGCTCCGGTACATTGCGGACCGGGTGGACCTCAACGGGGATCTCCTCACCGTGCAGCTTTCCACCGTCGTCATCCGCACCATGGTGTTCGGCGACGTGGAGATGTACTCCCCCAAGGACAACGAGTGGTCCAGGTGGCCCCTCGATACGGGCCTGGCGGATTCGCGGTTCTTCCACAGCGCCTCCCTCACCCCGGGCGGAGCCGCCCGGTTCTGGGGCGGCGAGACCTGCGACTACGTGGGCTCCGCGACCTGCGCCTCCGACGAGGTCAACCCCCTCGGACGCTTGAGCCTCAACATCTACCAGGAGGATTGGACCGAGGGACCGGGGGCGATGACCCACGGCCGGGCCAACCACACCGCCACGCCTTTGCCCAACGGCAAGGTCCTCATCGCCGGCGGCACCAACGGACCAAGCGTGCTCAAATCCGCGGAGATCTACAACGTCCAGACCAGGTACTTCTCCCAGACCGGCGAGATGAACTACGCCCGCGACCTGCATTCGGCGTCGCTCCTGCCCAACGGCAAGGTCCTGGCGGCCGGAGGCTTCTCCACGGACTCCGTGTCCACGGGCGCCACCAACACCGCGGAGGTCTACTATCCCGACGAGGGGGTGTGGCGCGAGACCGGCTCCATGAACTGGCGCCGCGATTCCCACACGGCCGTGACCCTGCTGGACGGCAACATCCTCGTGTTCGGAGGCTACGACCGCGGCGCCTACCTCGACAGCGCGGAGATATACTATTCCACGATCGGCGCCTGGCGCGCCATCCCGAGCCCGACCAATCAGGGCCTCGGGGCCTGCCCCGGCGGGGCTCATG
Source organism: Elusimicrobiota bacterium (assembly GCA_016209035.1). Classification (GTDB taxonomy): domain Bacteria; phylum Elusimicrobiota; class Elusimicrobia; order UBA1565; family UBA9628; genus JACQWX01. Next base: position 35,660 of record JACQWX010000126.1, read on the forward strand.
CCAGGGCCAAGCATACCGCCACCCTGCTCAAGGACGGCCGCATCCTGTTCGCGGGCGGCATCAACGGCGCCAGCGGCGTCTTGAGCTCGGCGCTGCTGCTCAATCTCTTCAACCAGGACCTGGCCCTCGGCTGGAGCTGCGCCGCGCGAATTCAGAGCCTTCCCACCGATAACCCTCCCTCGGTGGTCTTCCCGGTCCACTCGCACTCGGCCATCCTCCTGCAGTCCGGCGAGGTCCTCCTGAGCTTCGGCAACGACGGCACGGGGCAGGCGGAGCTGCCGCCGCTCTCCTTGGTCTACGACCCCGCCGCGAACGCCTGGAGGTACGGCGTCGGCCTCCAGCAGAAGGGCGTCACCTTCAACCACACCGCGACCCTGCTGCCCAACGGGCGGGTCCTCATCGTCGGCGGCGCCCGCGGCTTCAATCAGACGCAACGGAGCAACTTCCTTTATGACATGATCTCGGCCACCTACACGGCTACCGGGCGCCTGGTGAGGGCCAGGGCCTGGCACACAACCACGCTCACGGCCGGGCAGGAGATCGTGGCCGTCGGAGGCTTCAACCAGACCGACGGCTACCTCAAGTCCGCGGAGTACTATCCCATCGGCATCGCGGGGCCTTTCGACGAGGAAATGCCCGGCTACCCTCCCTCGATCCGCATCGCCACGATCACGGTCGTGAGCCCCTCGATCTCGCTGCCCGGGAACAACCTCATCGTGCGCGACAGGAACCTCACCCGCCTCACCGAGGCCTCCTCCGGCAAGACCGGCGGCTCCTCCCATTTCCACCCCAGGATGATCCTGCAGGCCGTGGACGCCAGCGGCGGGACCGCGACCCAGGGCAACTCCGGCTTCCTCATCGACCTGACCACCAGGATATACCGCTCCATCGCGGGCTCCTGCCCGGCCTCGAACGACTACTGCAACCGCTGGAACAAGGGCGCGGGCGGCGACCCGAACATCTTCGGCTACTACGGCCAGGAGAAGGTGGACGCGAGCACCACCTCCCTCATCACCGCGCGCCTCCCGGAAGCCTCGACGGCCATCCCCAACGGCTGGTACCACCTGCGCGAGGCGGCCAACGCCGTCTACTCCGACAGCGTGCTGATCCGCATCGGCCCGCCGCTCCCGCCCGCCCCGACGCCCGCCACCGGCACGGTGATGGGCTCCACCTCCGTCTACTGGACCTGGCCGGACCTCGGGGGCTGGAACGTGGGCTACAACGTCTACTACGCCACCTCCCTGGTCTTCATCACCACCCGAGCCGTGGCGCTCGCCGGCCAGAGCGCCTTCTTCATCCAGACGGGCTTGACGCCGAACGTCACCGCAGCCATCATGGTCCAGGGGTTCTCCCAGACGGGCGACAGCTCCGGGACCGTGTCGGCCAACGCCTACACCCTGGCCGTGCCTCCGGCCAACATCCGCTTCACCACGATCCAGGCGAACTCCGTGAACATGGAGTGGCAGTCCAACGGGAACAGCGACGGGACGGTCTACGAGGCGTCCATCGCCTTGGACCCGGCCTTCACGATCGGGCTTCGGATCCCGACGAACGATTACGCGCCCTTCACCAGCACCTACACCACGATCACCGGCCTGATCCCCCTGACCACCTACTACGTGCGCATGCGCGCGCAGAACAACGAGAAGCCGACCGGGATATGGACGGACTTCACCTACACCACCTTCACGACCAGGTGGAGCTGGATCCCCTTGTCGGGGCAGGAATGTTCCGCGAACACCGGGGACGTCTGCATCACCTGGCAGTGGAGGTCGACCGCGACCGTCGTGAGCTACAACATCTACAACGCCACCGTCCCCTCCGCCTCCCCCGGCTACAAGATCAACCCCGCCCCCCTCACCGACGGCGACGGGGACGGGAACGTCACCTTCTCGGACACGCCGCTTGACCCCAACACCCCGCGGGTCGTCTTCGTGACGGGGATCAGGGCGTCCAGCGAGGAATGGCCGCTCACCCAGCCGACGACCGTCTACACATGGGCGGCCCAGCCCGGCCAGCAGTATGACCAAGGCTCCGGCCAGTACATGCCCTATCTGGTCATCAGGGACTCGCAATCTGTCAACGTCCAATACAACACCAACCGCAACCCCACGGGATCGCCTCCCCTGGCCACCTACTACAGGCTCTACTATGCCACGGGAGCCGTCGACGGCATCTGGTCCTGGCTGTCCACCGGCGACTACCAGACCTCCGGCCCCGACAGCTTCAAGGAGGAGCGGATCGAGGACCTGCTCCCGGGCGAGAACTATTTCGTCGAGATCGAGCCCGTCAACAATCAAGGGACCCCGAGCAGCAGGACCGCCCTGGGCAGCATCTACACCATGGCCAATCAGCCGACCTCATTGAGGCTGCTGTCCGTGACCCCGAACAGCATCACGATCGACTGGGATCCGAACGGAAACACCTCGTCGACCACCTACGAGGTGAGCTACACGACCGGCGAGCCGCCCGGGGTCGGGCTGACCGTCTACGTGTCCCGGAGCTTCGCGGAGTGGAACAGCTCGCTCTCCGCCACGGTCTCGGGCCTCGACACGGGCAGGTGGTACTATTTCCGGGTGCGATCCCAGAACTTCCAAGGATTGGTGAACACCGCCTACTCCACCGTAGTGAGCACCATCACGCCCACGGGCTCCGCAGGCGCCTCCTCGGGCCAACTCGGAGGGACGCTCCAGGCGGCGGTGGACTCGAGCTTCTCCGGGACGATCGGCAGCCCCGCCCAGCGCACCGTGAGCCTCTGGGCCCCGGCCGGGGCCTTCACCACGAACGTGGAGGTGGTCATCTCCACCCTCAACGTCTCGGGCGCGGGCTCCCTGTGCGGCAGCGGGCTCAACGTCGGCATCTCCATCGCCCCGGTCCCGTACGTCCAGCCCGCCAAGCCGCTGATGCTGACCTTCTCCTATTCCACGAGCCCCGTCAACGAGCTCGGCGCCGCCGACCCGGACAAGGTCGTGCTCATGCGCTACGACCCGGCGAAGAACAAATGCGTGCCCATGCCGACCGTCGTCGACACCGTGAGCCTCAGGATCACGGCCCTGCTCAACCACTTCTCGTTCTTCCAGCTCGCGGTGGTCACGCCTCCCACGAACCCGCACGCGGCCAAGGCCTTCCCGAACCCGTTCTACAAGTCGCGGGACGGCTACGTGACCTTCAGCGAGATGCCGCCTTACTCGCGCATCCGGATCTACACGATGCAGGGAGACCTCATCCTCGACCGCCTCGCCACCGGGGCGGGGATACTCACCTGGGGCGGCCTCAACATGTGGGGCCGCATGGTCGCCAGCGGCATGTACCTCGCCGTCATCCAGCACGGCGACGACAAGAAGATCATCAAGATGGTGGTCCTCAGATGACCGAGCACCTCGGAGCCCCGCAGGGGCTCCTCGTCCCGCGCAACGGGTCTGCGAGGAAATGGCCTGCCCTTCCAATTATTGGAGGGGCAGGGCTCGGCAGAGCGGAGACCATGAAGGCCGGGATTTTGCTCCTATGCGTCCTCCTGGCGCGTCTGCCCGCCGCCGCCGCGGACTTCTCGCGAGAGACCGTCGGCACCGGAGGCTCGGAGTTCCTGCTCTTCGACCTGGGCCCGCGGGCCATAGCCATGGGCGGGGCCTACAGCGGCTTGAGCGACGACGCCTATTCCCTCTACTGGAACCCCGCCGGCCTGGCCCGGATCCCGAGGCTATCCGCCTCGTACCAGAGCAGCCTGCACGTGGCCGACATGACCTACCACGCCGGGGTCTTCGGGTACCGCATGAAGGAATCCGTCGTCCTGGGCGCCGGCTGGCGCTATCTGAACATGGGGGAGATCGAGAACACCGACCTCGCGGGCGACACGGTCGGCAAGTTCACTCCGAGGCACTACGTGGTCGAGGCGGGCTGGGGCCAGTCCATCTACGACCTCTCGGACAACGACATGGAGCTCAACGTGGGCGCCGTGGTGCGGTGGATCCACTCGGTCATGTTCGTCCAGGCGGACGGCTTCGGGGGGGACATCGGGATCCAGGCGCGCTTCTATGCCGGCCCGTTCCTCTACGATTTCGGCGGGTCCCTGCAGAACATCGGGGTCGGCCAGAGCTACGTGGACGTCAGGGACTCGCTCCCATTCCGCGCGCGCCTCGGGGGGACCATCTATCCCGCCCGGGGCCTCGCCCTGTGCCTCGAAGCCGTGACGCCCGTCAACAACTATCCTTTCGCGGCCCTCGGAGTCGAGTATGCCCGTCACTTCGACAAGAACCTCAGCGCCGCCGCGCGCGCCGGCTTCAACAGCCGCACGCTCGCCAGTCTCGGCCCCATGTCGGCCATGAACCTCGGGATGGGCGTCAAGTTCTCCGACATCTCCGTGGATTACTCCTTCAACTACATGGGCGTGCTGGGCTCGCAGGGCACGCACCGCCTGGCCTTCAGCTACAACCTGCCCTCGAAATCCTCGAGGAGATACCGCGAACGATGAGCCCCGACGACCCCTCCGCGCCCCCGCCGCCCCCTCCGGGGGCTCCCATCCCGCCGGCGCCGCCTGCGCCCGAGCTCGTCCGGCCCGCGCCCACCCCTGCGCAGCAGGTCCCGCGCACCCCGATGATGGATTTCATGGAGCGAAGGCTCGCCGCCCTCGAGGCCGATCTCGCCCGGGAACGCGAGCGCGCCTCCTCGGCGGAGAGCGTGCTCAAGGCCCAGGCCTCCATGCGCTCCGAGGTCGAGGCCCAGCTCAAAGCCCTGACGGACCAGCTCCGGCGGGAGAAGTCCGACCGGGACCATGAGGAGTCCTCCTCCCAGGCCAAGGGCCGGATCTCTGCGCTCGAGGAGCGGCTCGACTCGCTGCACCGCACCTGGGCCGACCTGCTCAAGGAGACGCTCCTGGGCAAGGAGGTCGTGGCCAAGGTTTGGCCGGCCGAGGTCGTGGGCGAGATGAAGGAGTGGCGCCAAGCCCTCTCAGCCCTCCCCAGGCTCGTCGACGCGGTCGCGGACCTCGAATCGCGCCAGCGGGGCCAGGACCTCCAGGTCAAGGATGAGCTGCGCGCCCTCGTCGGGGACCTTTCCGCCGCGTTGCGGGAACGCTTCGCCGACGCGGAACATAAGCGCGAGATCGACCTGGCCAAGGCTGACGACCGCCTCGGGGCCGTGGCCCGTGAACGGCTCGCCCTGCGGGAAGCCTTCGACGAGGCCGGCCACGCCCTGCGCTCCGACCTCCTCAAGGAGCGCCTCGCCCAGGAAGCGGCCTTCAACGAGGCCCTCTCCGGCATCGCGGCCCGCATCGACGACCTCGGCCGCCGCCACGCCCAATCCGACCGGGAGACCTCGGAGCTCAAGGAGGTCCTCGGCCAGGCCCTCTCCAGGGCCGAGCCCAAGGCCAAGGACGCGGTGATGGCGGAACTCGAGCACGAGAACGCCGACCTGCGCGGGATGCTCTCCGAGCGCATCGAGGCCTTGAGGCGCTACACCGAAGAGAGGAAGCGCATCGAGGCCAGCATGGGAGAGAGCCTCCTGGCCTTGAACCGCGAGCTCTCGCAAGAGAAGGCGAGAGGCCTCGAAGCCGGCCGGCGGATGATGGAGAAGGACCTGGAGATCACTTCGCTCAAGGACAGGCTCGACATGGCCTCCAAGACCGTCGAGGAGAGGGAGACGCGCTTCGCGTGTCTCGCGGTTGAGCGCGACGAGATCGCCCGCGCGATGGCGGCCGAGGCCGGGAGGCTCCGGGACGCCATTGAAGCCCGCAGGGTCTCCGACGAGACCTGGGCCAAGAAGGTCGCCGAGATGGAGAAGAAGCTCGACGAGGCCGCCGATATCTCCCAGCGGGAGGCGGCGTCGCGCCGGGACCTTGCCAGCCAGGCGGCCGTCCTCTCCTCCCACGCCGCCAAAGCCCTCCAGGAGAGGGACGCCGCCGTCCAGGGCAGCGCCTCCTGGCAGGAAGAGCGCGCCCGGCTCCTGGAAGCCCTCAGGAAGAAGGACGACCTCATCTCCATGCTCTCCGCGTCGTTCCAGAACATCTTGAAGAAGTAGCGGTCCGTCCTTCACGGCCTTCCGTCAAGGCCTTACAGCCCATAGCCGCATGGACCCGCCTCGTAGACCACGGCCAGCCGCGGATGCTCGGCCTTCAGCCGACGGAACAGCTTGTCCACCGCATCACACCCCACGGTTCAAAGGTCGGCGAGCCAGAAAATCGCACTACGGTGGGTAGGTGCCTAACATTCATGCGTTGGGCTGACTGGATGCTCTCACCAGGGGAAGCGAATACGGCCCCCGGACGGACGACAGAAAAGATACAATGAACGTATCCCCAAGCGATTCCGCCAAACAAATCGGGCAGCCGCTATAGACCATTAAGGATGAGAAGATGATATCAGCCAAGACATTGGCGGCAATAAGTTCCAAAACGATCGCCTACTGGAAGGCCGAAGTAAAAAAGCCCGAGATAGTCGGAATCGCCAAGGGCAAAGAAATCGGCCACAAACTCGCAGCAAGGGCAAAGAAATCGGCCACAAACTCGCAGACCTCGTCGATGAGAAAACGACGGCACTGCTCACGGTGGAATTCCTCACGAAACACCAACGGGACTCGCAGGGCCAAAAGCGGTCACGCAGCATGGGCGATTTGTGGTTGCAGGACAGTGGTATTTATCATCCGGTCAACGTCAAGACGGGCATCGTTGGCGCAGAAGGCCAGCCAAATCTGGTCTCGTTGAAAAAGGTTTTCAGCGCCATTATGGCGAGGCAGATTGACTCCTACTATCTCTTGATTGTCAAAATGGACATTAGCGCCAAAGGAATTGCGCCATCCGTGTGCCTCATTGACATGCTTGACTGGCTAGACTACGTCACTTTTGATTCTGGCCCCGGCCAGATGATGCTGAGAGCTGTCAAGTTCTTCGCCGAATTCGATCCGACGAAAGTCAAGACCCTCGACATCAAGAGCAAAGCGCAGAGACTCATGGAGTTGTACGAGGATGGCGAACGGAGACTCAAGGAGAACCGCGAGAGAGACCTTCAGCACTACCGACATGAGTTTCGTGATTTCCTCGCGGGCAAGAATTTCCGCGTCACGCCCGAAACTCAAAGGAGCCTCATCCTGCAATGAGTGTTGCGAGACTTTCACGAGATCGAAAACGCCAGCTTGGCCAGTTCCTGACCCCCGATTCCACTGCGGCGGCCATCGCTAGAGACTTGCGAATATTGCCAAGTCACCGGATATTGGAGCCATCATTCGGTGAGGGCTCTTTTATCTTTCAAGTGATCGATTCCCTCAAAGCCGACATCCCCCGCAATGACATCCATGCATGGTGCAACGCGCATCTTTTCGGCTGCGAAATCGATGCCGACGCACATGGGACCTTCAAGGAAACCTGGCAGTCCAGGGGTTTAGGTGGGGTTCCCAACAACTTGGAACACTGCGACTTTTTTGAGTGGCTACCTCCCGGTTGTGACCGAACAGCCGCCACCAATCGCCAACGATACTTCGCATCTCCCCTGGAGTATTTCGATCTCGTGATAGGCAATCCGCCCTTTGGCGGAAGCATCAACCCGGACATCCAAGATGAACTAGATAGCATCTTCGGCTTCCGTGACGGCCGGAAGATCAAGAAGGAAACCTATGCGTTCTTCATTGTTAAGTGCGTCGACCTATTGAAGTCGGGCGGGAGACTTGTATTCATTTGCAGCGATACGATTCTTACTATTGCAACCATGACGGGGCTCCGCGCATGGCTTCAGAGCAACTGTAGCATTCAGATATCAGAGGTTCCGGGGTCCTTCTCAGACACCAATCAAGATATGCTGCTTGTTACGCTTACCAAGCACCCAATCGAACCTCGACAGATCACAGTATTTGGAACATGCCTTCCCCTTTCTGAGATTGAAGCGACGCCAAACATGAGTTGGCGTGTCAGCGGCGATTTGGCCAAGTACTTCACCGGGGCAACGGTCGGGGAGAAGATGGTCGCGACATCCGGCATGACCATCGGCAACAACGAGCTCTTTCTTCGCCCGATCATACAAGGCGAGATTCATGAGCCCTATGCTTTCTCGTTCACCGCTCGCCCCATTACTGTCCAAAGAGAGATTACCCGCGCACGACTAGGCAAGGTGCCCCCGCGTCGCCTAATAGCTGTCCGAGAACAGGAGGCGCGTTGTGCCACCGAAAGGGTTGTCGTCTGGGACCGATTGAAAAACCCGCGCCCAGTGAAACTCCCACACGCTGACTACTGCTACTACAACAAGGCCACCTCACGGATCATCTACTCAGAACCTGAATGGGTGATCTTCTGGCGCGGCGATGGGGAGTATGTCTACACCTTTAAGAAGACCGGCAATTGGTACCTCCATGGCGTTGGTGGCATGAAGTACTTCGGGCGCGAGGGACTCTCATGGTCACTCATCGCGCCTAGGCTCTACGCACGATACCTGCCTCCCGGGTATATCCTAGACAGTGGAGCGCCATGCGCTTTCTTGCGACAAGGAGTCCCGCAGGATGAGTTATTTTTCATTCTTGGCTGGGCACTTACCGACTTGTGCAACCGCATCCTTAAAGAAGTGCTGAATCACACACGAAATATCCAGAGCAAGGACTTCGAACGCCTCCCGTATCCCGTCTGGGTTGATGCAGAATCTAAACAGCAAGCCGTTCTTGCGGTCAGAAGCCTGGTATCGAAAGCAAGGGCAGGACACTCGTTCTCGATGAAGAGCTCGGAGGTTCACGCCCTGAACCTGTTTTATGCATGGCGGGATTGTCGGGTGGCGGTTGTTGCCAAGAAGAAGAACGCCCCCATTCAAATTCCACTCTTCTGATGCGCAGTAAAAGAGTTGAGGCACTTCTCGAAGCAGCGGCCAGGATCAGGGAATTCTGTAACGCGCGTGGCTACGATTTCCAGGGGCGTCTACTCGTAAGGCGACAGAATCGCAGTCTAAAAGTCATCGCGCCTGAACTTATTGACCTTTGCATAACTAATGGAAGGATGGCTCATCGTTTCCATGGGAGATCGGAAGCATAGATGCAGGACCATAGCAGCTTCTGGGATTGTCGGATTCGCTGGAGCGGGCGATGAATGCGGCTCTTGAGGTCGCAGAGGTCCTTGGGCGAGCTGTTGGCCAGCGGCCCTTTGACCAGCTTCCAGACCCACTTTCAAAACGGCTTCCATAAATACTACATTAGCCCCCTCAATGCTCGCCTCCCCGCGGGGGAGGCTCGCGACAAGGCTTGCGACATGAAAGCCGCCATCATCAAGCGATTCGGAGGGCCGGAGAACATCGAGCTCGCCGACCTCCCAACGCCGACGCCTGGACCGGGAGAAGTCCTGGTGCGCGTGCGGGCAACCGCCTTGAACCACCTGGACGTCTGGGTGCGCAACGGCATCCCAGCCTACAAGATCTCCCTTCCCCATGTCTTGGGCTCGGACGTGGCCGGCGAAGTCGAAGCCCTGGGACCGCTCGTCAAGAGCGTGCGCGTCGGGTCCAGGGTGAGCGTGGCGCCCGGGCGTTCCTGCTGGGGCTGCGAGTACTGCCTCGGGGGCCGCGACAACTACTGCGCCGAGTACGGCATCATCGGCGCCCACGGAGGGCCCGGGGGCTACGCCGAGTACCTCTGCGTCCCGCAGATGTACCTCCTTCCGGCGCCGGACTCCATGAGCTTCGAGGAGGCCGCGGCCTATCCGCTCACCATGTTGAGCGCCTGGCACATGCTGGTGGAGCTCGGGCGGGTAGGCGCGGGGCAGGTCGTGGTCGTGATGGGCGCAGGCGCCGGGATGGGCGCGGCCGCCATCCAGGTCGCCAAGTTCGCCGGCGCCCGCGTGATCGCGGTCTCCACTTCACCGGACAAGCTGGAGAAGGCGAAAGCCCTCGGCGCGGACGACGCCGTGGCCTGCCCTCCCGGCGACATAGTGCGGCAGGTGGCGGCGTTCACCGGCGGAGCCATGGCCGACATCGTGGTCGAGCATGTCGGCCCCGCGGTGTTCGAGAGCGCCCTCAGGGCCTTGAAGCGCGGGGGCAGGCTCGTGACCTGCGGGGCGACCACCGGTCCGACCGTCAGCCTCGACCTGCGCCTTGTCTTCAGCCGCCAGCTCCATATCCGGGGCTCCTACATGGGCTCTCTGCGGGCCATGCGGCTGGTTTCGCGCCTCGTGGGCGAGGGGAGACTCCGGCCCGTCATCGACAGGACCTTCCCGCTCTCGCAAGCCCGTGCCGCGCACGAATACCTGGAGTCCCGCAAGCAGTTCGGGAAGGTCGTCCTCAAGGTTTGACCAGAACGGTCGTCCTCGTCGCGGCGCTGGCCGCGCCCCTGTGCTTCCTCCCGCATCCGCTCTGGGAGGTCGACGACGCGCGCTACGCCGAGGTGCCCCGGGCCATGGCGGCCTCCGGCGACTGGGCCACCCCGCGCCTCAACGGGCTCGACTACGTGGAGAAGCCCCCCTTGGGGTACTGGCTGACGGCTCTCTCCTACGAGGCCTTCGGCGTGTCCGAGGCGAGCGCGAGGCTCCCCCTGGCGCTCCTCTCGCTCATGGCCGTCGCAGGGGTGTGGTGGCTGGGCTCGTGGCTCCTCCCCGGCCTCGGCCAGACGGCCGCCTTGATGTTCTCCACCTGCGCCGGCACGCTCGCGCTCTCCCACGCCGTCACGCCCGACGTCCCGCTGACGGCCTTCCTCGTCTGGTGCACGGCGCTCATCCTCAGGACGCTCGCTCATCCGGAGGACGGAAGGTGGGCCGGGCCGCTGGCCTGGGTCTTCGCCGCGCTGGCCTTCCTCAGCAAGGGGCTCGTCGCCCTCATGTTCCCGGCGCTCTGGTCCGCGGCCCTCCTGGCCCTGTTCCCGTCCCTGCGCAGGGGATGGCGCGGCCTGGCCTTCCCTGTCGGACCGCTCGGCTTCCTGCTCATCGCCGCGCCGTGGTTCCTGTGCATGGAGGACCGCCATCCCGGGTTCCTGCGCTTCTTCTTCATCGAGCAGCATCTCCAGCGCTTCCTCACCCCCAAGTACAATCGGCCCGGGCCGTGGTTCTTCTTCCTCCCGGTGGCCGCGGCCGGGCTCCTGCCGTGGACCCACCTCGTCCTGGCTGGCTTGGGCCGCGCCTGGCGCGAGCGGCGCCGCGGCGAGGCCCAAGCCCCGGCCCTGGCCCTGTGGTCCCTGGGGGTCATCCTCTTCTTCTCGGTCTCCAGGTCGAAGCTCTCGACCTACATCCTGCCCGCCTTCCCGCATCTGTGCCTGCTGGGGGCGCTGGCCGCGGAGCGGCCGGCGCCCCGATGGGCCAGGTGGTTCGCGGGAGGATGCGCCGTCCTCCTGCTGACCTGCGCCGCCGCCGTCCTGACCCCGCCGGTCAGGGCGCTCGCGCCCCTCCCCGCGGCGGCCTGGACCGCGGCCGCGTTGTCCCTGGCGCTGTTGGGCCTAGGGCAACTCGCAGCCCTGCGTCCGCGATTGAGCCTGCTCGGTCCGGCGGCCGGCGCGTTGCTCGCGCTGGCCGCCGCGATGGGAGGGTTCCGCGCGGCCGAACCCTTCGTGAGCGCCCGCCCGGTCGGCCTCGCCCTGGCGGCCCGGGCCGCCCCGCAAGACCTAGTCTACTGCTACGGCACCTACCTCCACGGCCTGCCCTTCTACTCAGGCAGGCCCGTGGACCGCATGATCTACTGGGTGGGCGAGCTCCACTACGCCCAGCGCGACCCCGCCAACGCTGACCGGTTCGGGGACGACAACGCCATCCGGGCCCTGCCCCTGCGCGGGAGGGCCGTGTTCGTCGCCCTGCGCCGCTCGGAGGCGGAGTACTTCAGGACGCTGGTGAAGCCCGAGCACATCAGGAGCTTCGAGACCTACGGGAGGTGGGTCCTGGCGGAAGTAGGATACGCGCCGAGCGCGGGCTATGGGCCCTGGATCGTGACGCGGGTGCGCTTGCGGTCGAGCGCGGCGGCCGTGATCCGGTAGCCCCTGTTGCCGGCCCGTATCTGGAAGAGGTTGGGGTCGTAGAGCTCGAGCATCGCGCCCTTGAACTACTCCACGTCGCCGCTCGTCTGGGCGATCTCGCTCAAGGACGCGGTGTAGGCGCCGTTCTCCGCCTTGAACTTCTCCTCGATCTGCGCGAAGATCCTCAGGCCTTCCCGCGCCTTGGCCACGGCCTTGAAGTCGTTCGGGGTGGGCTGGCTCAGGACGAACGCCGTGGAGACCCCCAGCATCCCGAGGATGAGGCACACGGAGCCCAGGAACACGACCAAGGATTCGGCGGGGCTCCTGGCCCGACCTTCTTCCGTCACCAGAGTCCCGGAGAGGAGGTCGTGGAAGGCCCGCGACTCCGGATGGAAGAGGGCGATGACGCACCCCAGGTTGCACAACGGCATGCTGAGGAACCAGGCGAAGGCTCGCAGGGCGCTCCGGCCGAGGCCCAGCCTGCGGCCCTCGCGGTCCACCACGGCTAGGCCCATGATCTTCTTGCCGACCGTCCCGCCCGCGAGGTTGCCCACGAGCTGGTAGGCCCAGCACAGGCCGATCCAGACTCCGCCGAGCAGGAGGGGGAAGGCCGGGTTGGACGCCAGGTCCTGGAAGCGCATGAACAGCAGGACCATGCACACGTAGTAGCCTGCCGCGAACGGGAAGGAATCGATCACATAGGCGATGAACCGGTCGCTGAACTTCGCGGGCCGGATCTCGGCCCGGGCCATGCCCAAGGGGGGCTGACCCGAAGAAGCGGGGCCTGAAGTCGGCGGTCCTGCGAAATCAGACGGAAGGTTGAGTTCAGTCATCTCATCAGGTCCAGGCGCCAGGCTTCTAGCTCGACGACTTGCTTAGGCCAAGCCTGGCACCTAGTATAGAAGGTCGCGGACGGGGAATCAAGTCCGGCCCGGGCCTTGTCAAGGCCCGGGCCTCACCCACTTTTCCATGAAGACCGCCGGGCCAGCCTGTCTGCTCTAAATCTTGCGCAAGGATGCAGGCTGTCCCTTGAGTTATGCCCCGAAAGTGGGCGCCGTCTCGCCCGGGAAAGGGAAATGCCTGGTGTCCGACTTCGCAAGCTTTCCCGTTGCGCCGAGGAAAGACCTGCGGGGAGGACCAAGCACGTTGCACGTGCCGCGTCGCCGGGATGGAGATCGCCCCCCTGGACGCGTCGAACTGCGGGCCGGAGAGCAGGGCAGGGTCCCATCCGTCCCTCGGGTCCTCGGTGCCAGCGGGTCATGCCCAGGCTGCAAGATCATTCGGAACTCCAGACAAATAAACCATTGCGATGATTGCGTTTTCTCATTTCTTATGATGGCGCCATCATGAAAGATGAAGAACCGTCGGTGTCTCATGCAGAATTTGCGACGAAGGTCCGGATCGCGATAGCATGCACAGGCTCGCGTCTCAATCACCCTGCCGCGGCCGGGGACCTGTGGCCGCCTCGTCCGTGAAAGCAGGTCGCAATGCCAGATGGAGGCCCGCTGGCCCTGCCCCAAGCCACCCGGTCGAAAACTGGGTGAGGTCGAGCGGCCCGGGCCCAGCCCGCGATAGGCCACTTGACGCCGCCTCACTAGCCCATTGGGCCCACACGGCTCGATGGCGGCGTCCGATATAATAGGTAGCGCTAAGCATGAAGACCATCTCCGTCTCCTTGTCCCTCGCCCTCGTCCTGATCAGCCCGGGCTGGCTGCCCTACCAGGCCTTCGGCCAAGTGGTCCAGATCTCGGTTCAGATTCCGACCTCCAACCCCGGCATCGTGCCCGTGACCGGCCGCGGTCTCTCCCTGGCCGCGCCGTCCTCCTCCCTGCGCTCCGCAGACATCAAGGCAGGCACGGTCCTTCCGGACTTGGGCTCGGCCCTCCCCGTGGTCAGCCAGGACCTGGAGGTCCCTGGAGGGCTCTCCGGCTCGGTCTTGGCCGCTCCCGACGCCTACGATGTCGCGGTCCCGTTGGCCGAAACGCCCCAGCAGGCCGTCGCCGTCGCGCCCGTCTCTTCGCCCCTCACCCAAGCGACCCCCACCGTCCTGTCCGAGGCTGGGCCGTCCGCGGTGCCGCAGGCCAAGACGGATGCCTTGGCCGAAGGCGTGCTGGCGGGTGCGCCCCAGGGCCAGATCGCCTCGGCCGCCAAGTCCAAGGGCTTGGCCAGGCACTTCAAGGCCCTTTGGAGCCTGTTCTCAGGACGCAAGGTCGAAGCGCTCCCGACGGACGGCTCCCAGGTCGACGCCTCCAGGGGCGAAGCTTCCCCGGAGAGCGCGGCCTACCGCCTCGCCAGCCCGTCGCAGGCCCCTCCGGAAGAGGAGAAGGCATCCGCGCTGGAGACCCCGCTGGTGCCTGCCGTGCCCCTGCCCGGGAGCGCGGTCGAGGCTCCCAAGCAGGACGCTCCGAAGGCATCGAGCTGGCTGGGTCTGGGCAAGGTCGCGGTCTTCTTCATCCTGGCGCTCATCTTCGGGCAGATCGGCATCGAGGCCTTGGGAGCGGCGCTCCCGGCCTTGATCGAGAAGTCCTTCGGCGACGTCACCAAGATGGCCGAGATCACCATCTTCGCCTCGGCCACCAACATCATCGGCCGCACCATCGGCACCATCGCGGTCCGGCGCTTCGGGCTCAAGAAGACGTACCTGGGCGCCACGGCCCTGCGGGTCCTCTCCGTCTCGGGCCTGGCCGCGCTCCTGGCCACGGGCACCATGACCTGGCCCCTCATGATCGCCTTCTACTCCCTCAACGGGTTCCTGGGCGGCATCGCCATGACCGCCGAGTTCAGCATCCCGCCCGCCATCTACGGCTCGGACCAGGTCAAGCTCGAGAAGTTCTGGACCTGGCAGCAGACCCTGCTCGAGATCGTCGGCGTGACCGGCCCGATCGCCACGGGCGCGGTGGTGGCGAGCATGGGCTTCCTGCCCGCCCTCGTCGCCTTCCCGATCAGCTTCGTGGTCGCGCTGGCCATCATGTTCTTCACCCTGAAGATCCCCGCCAAGGTCGCGGCCATGAAGCTGGCCGACGCCCAGGCGAAGGCGTCGGGCAATAAGGACGCTCCCCAAGGCGTCGGCGGCGCTTTCAAGGAGTTCTTCGGCAAGATGGCGCGCGGCGCCCGCGTCGTCTGGAACGACCCGCTCCTGCGGGCCGCCTTCCTCGCCTTCACCGCGTTCATGATCCTCAACCCCATGCTCTACACCATGATGGCGCCCGGCTTCGGGATGAGGCTGCTGGGACCGGCCAACGAGAACCTCTACACCAGCGTCATCGGCATGCTGACCGGGCTCTACAGCCTGGGCGGGCTCCTGGGCGGCTTCATGATGATGGCCGAGCAGAAGAAGATCGGCCGTCTCCCCATCAGCGACGCAGACGAGCGCGAGCTCCTGAGGCGCTCCATGCTCCGGTGGATGAAGTGGGGGACCGTGGGCCTGGCGGCCATCGCGACCATGGCCTTCCCGGTCCCCATGCTGGGCGCGCTGGTGGCCCTGCCGTCGTGGCTGGCCTGGCTCGGAGCCCTGACCCTTCCGGCCGTGGCCCTCATCCCCTTCGGCATCGCGCAGGTGGTGAGCACCGTCAAGCTCAAGAGCTACTTCCAGTCCAAGACCCGGGCCGAGGACATGACCGACGCCATGGGCTTCTTCGGCTCGGCCTCGCTGGCCGTCTCGACCGCGGCCATCCTGGCGCTCAAGTTCCTCTTCAAGGGATTCGCGGGCTTCACCCCGTTCGTGGTCATCGCGGCCGCGATGATCCCGCTGGCGGTCTACTACCTCTACCTGACCCGCAGGCTCGACAAGCTCTCGGCGACGGACAAGAGGTAGAGGTGAAGCGATCTCTCTGTCTCGCCGTGATGGCGGCTTTCCTGGCCGCATGCGGCGGAAAAGAGCCGCCGCACCAGCCTGCCGCGAAATCGGAACAGATTCCCGGTGTGCCGACCCGGACGGCGCCTGTTGTATCGAGAAACGAGCAACCCAATTGGCTCAAGGAACTGAGCCCCGAGGCGCAGAAGGTTTGGCTTGAATCCAAGCACAAACCAGACCTGGGGCCGCAGCTTGCGGGGTGGCTCGGCACTCGCCCTGCAAAGACTCAGATAGCTTTCATTACGGCACAGGATGGGCAGCCTGACAACGACGCCTACAGGGCCCGTCGCGAGGCCGAGGACCGCGCCGAGTTCGTTCGCCCTGCGCCCAAGGGGTTTGGACCCGAAGGCCGCAGGAAGATCCGGCTCACGCTCATCCCCAAAAAGGCCATGATGAAGACTGGCGAGACCTTCTGGTATCGGCTGGAGCTTCAGAACGTCGGCCGGGAGCCCATCCTGTTCGACGAAAGGTCGTCATTCTGGAAGGTCGGCAACGGATTGGGGAAGTGCAGGTTTCGGATCACGCCACCGGGCGGCAAAGAACAACTCGGCCGTCTCTTGGAAGATCTGGACGAGCCCTTTAGGAAGACCATCGTGCTGCCGGAACACTTGGCGACCGATGAGGAGAAGCAAAGGTACGCGAGGGACCTGGTGGAGCGGCAAGGATGGGAGAATTCCCGACGATACCATCTTTACGTCAACCTTCAGCCAGGAGAAACGCTGGTCACCCGGGCATGGCGCTTTGGGACGGAGGACGAACGCCTTGCTCGCATCATGGCCGGCGACGACCCCCACCCGCCCATCAGCGGTGATTTCCGTGAATTACCGCTTGAGGAGATTACGTTCGACCAGCCTGGAACTTACAGGATCAAGGTCGTCTACAAGGACCCTCCCCCCAAGCCACCTACCGAGGCTGAGATTCAGCGCAAGATCAAGCTAGGGTTAGATCGGGAGTATCAAATGCGCTCCTACCAGGAATGGGCTTCTGAATTTCTGGGTATCGTGGAGTCCAATACGGTCCTTGTCGAGGTCTACAAATGATGCGGCTAGCTGAACGTAGCCTGGGTGAACTGGCGGGCGGAACAACTGGTTCGGCAGTATAATCCACCCGAGACGCCGCGCCAGCCCGCCGAGCAACAGGGGCCCGAGCCGGAGCAGCGGAACGACCGCATCGACCTGCCCACGCTCGACGATATCCTGAGGCGCCTGAACAAGAAGTAGGCCCGGGAGGAAAAACCCCCGGATGGGCCAAAGGGCCCATGTGCTGATGGGCCTTCAGGCCCTCCACAGGGTAGGACTTGTGCTATAATCTAACCAGGACGAAAGGACTACCCGGGTGACTCCATCCGCGATCCCGACGGAGGTGCGCCGATGACGAAGTACCCCTCGCGCGTAGCAATGAGTGCCGTAGCCGCCGTGCTGTTGGCCCTTCCGGCCATGGCCCAGAGCGGCGATTCGCCCTTCACGCCGCTCATGATCAAGGCCGCCAAGCAAGACCCGAAGTACTTCACCATCGACGAAAAGTCGATCAAGGTGACGCCGATCGGCCCGGCGGCGTCCATCGAGCGCCGGGAAGAGCCGCCTCCCGTCGAGCCCCCGGTGGACGACTCGAAGGTGGACATCGACCAGATCATCAACATCGTGGAGAAGATCTGGGCCATCATCGAGAAGAACAAGCCGGTGGTCAACATCACGACGCAATACGCCAACGCCGTCCCGAAAGGGATCGACCACTGGACCCAGCTCGAGAGCTGGAAGCCGCCGGTCGGGACCGTGTACAACATCGTGGCGAAGAACGCCTACGGGTCCACGACGGTCAACGTCAAGTTCCAGGTCCTGCGCACCTACGGGGGCAAGTACAAAGGCAAGGGGGCCTACCTCACGGGCGTGACCGTCGAGCCCCTCCTCGTCGAGGTCGCCTGGGGCTATTCGCTCGACCTCACCGCCGCGGTGCCGGACAGCTCGGTCATCAACGTGGGCACCTCGGAGGACCCCATCGCCGGGATGATGCCCACTCTGACGATGCGGGTGCGCACCGTGATCAAGGACTCCACGATCAAGATGCTCTATTACCTCCAGGGCGACGGCCTCTTCAAGGAGATCGGCGGGCCGTTCGACTTCGGGATGAAGGACAAGGTGACCAGGGCCATCGAGCGCGCCTCCGCCGCGCAGTTCGAGTGAAGGTCGAGGTCATCAAGCAGTTCAGCGTCTTCCTGCCGAACCGGCCGGGGGCGTTGAGCCTATTGACCAAGATCTTCGCGGACGAGAAGATCAACATCGTCGGCATCGCCTCCGAGGTGCGGGACGACTCCGGCGTGGTGCGCGTCGCCGTGGGGGAGGACAAGGACATCTCCTCCATCCTGACGAAGAACGGCTTCTCCAGCGTCGAATCGAGGCTCCTCTCGATCGAGGCGCCGGACCGGCCCGGCGAGCTGTTCCAGATCGCCAAGTCCCTCGCGGACGCCCGCATCAACATCACCACCGTCTACGGGACGGCGCAGGACGGCAGGGCATCGAGGCTCCTGTTCGCGGTGGAGAACACCGAGAAGGCGCGGGCGCTCATCGAGAAGATCGCACCTGGACCTCCTTGAATCCATTTCGTCTTCCTTAATATAATCCCCCACCGATGCTCCGACGCCGGGAACCTCTTGCCGTCATCCGGTGTCCAAGGCAACGGGACGGCTCTCGCGGCTTGGGACGATGCCGATCCCCGCGCGCGGCCCTAGGAGGATGCGCCCCCCGTGATTAAGATCGTCGTCATCGTCTTGGTGTTCGCCGTCTGCGGGTTCTTCGCCGCGCGTTCGTTCTTCAGGAAGCCTCCTCCGCCGCCGCCGGTGGTGGAACCGTCTCCTCCCCCGCCGCTCATCACGCCCGAGGAAGAGGCCAAGATCGTCAAGGCCTCCCGCGACATCGACGCCGACGTGCGCTGGGAGGCGGCGCAGCTCCTCACCAGCCTCAAGTCGCCGTCCGCCAACGCGGTCCTTTTCGAGAGGCTGCACAAGGACGAGAGCCTCGACGTCCGCCTCAAGATCACCGGCCTCATCAAGACCAAGACGGGGGCCGACGTCGCCGAGAACCTGGTCTTAGCCCTCAAGGAGCCGGCCAATCCGCCGGAACTGCGCATCGCCGTCCTCCAAGCCTTGGCCGCGGTCGGCGAGATGGGCGTCATCCCCCAGATCACGGATTGCCTCAAGGACGCCAACGAGCTGGTCCGCAAAGAGGCGCTCAGGACCATCAACAGCCTGAACATCCTGCGCGAGGCCGAGATCAAGAAGGCCGAGATGGAGCGCCTGCGCCTGGAGGCCGAGAAGGGGACGACGGAAGCGGAGAAGGAAGTCAGGAAGATGAGATAGCGCGAGGTGCGCCCATGGAGTTGGGAATCAAGGAGATCAACAAGCGAGTCTCGGAGGAGAGCCAGTTCGTCACTGAGATCAAGCGCGAGATCGCCCGCGTCATCGTCGGCCAGGAGGAGATCGTCGACCGCGTCATCGTCGGTCTCCTGGCCAACGGGCACATCCTCATCGAGGGCGTCCCCGGCCTCGCCAAGACCCTCACGATCAAGACCCTGGCCCAGACGGTGGAGGCGGGCTTCTCAAGGATCCAGTTCACGCCGGACCTCCTGCCCGCGGACCTCACCGGCACGCTGATTTTCAACCCCAAGGAGTCCGAGTTCACCGTGCGCAAGGGTCCGGTCTTCTCGAACCTCATTCTCGCCGACGAGATCAACCGGGCGCCGGCCAAGGTCCAGAGCGCGCTCCTCGAGGCCATGCAGGAGCGCCACGTCACCATCGGGACCACGACCTATCCCCTGCCCGAGCTCTTCCTCGTGCTCGCGACGCAGAACCCCATCGAGCAGGAGGGGACCTACCCGCTCCCCGAGGCCCAAGTGGACCGGTTCATGCTGAAGCTCAGGATCACCTACCCCTCCAAGGCCGAGGAGCGCGGCATCCTCGAGCGCATGACGGGCCATGCCGCCCCGTCCGCCCAGAAGGTCGTCGACCCCAAGGCTATCGTCCGGGCGAGGAAGACCGTCTCCGACATCTACCTCGACGAGAAGATCAAGACCTACATCCTCGACCTGGTCTTCGCCACCCGCGAGCCCGAGACGCACAAGCTCCCGCGCTTAAAGAAGCTCATCTCCTACGGGGCCAGCCCCCGGGCGACCATCTACCTGGCTCAGGCCGCCAAGGCCTACGCCTTCCTGAGCGGCCGGGGCTACGTCACACCCGAGGACATCAAGTCCATAGGGGCCGACGTCCTGCGCCACCGCATCATCCTGAGCTACGAGGCCGAAGCCGAGAACGTTTCCTCCGAGAACGTCATCCAGAGCATCTTCGAGACGGTGGAGGTCCCGTGACTCGCTCCAGCGCTTAGCGCTGGAGCGAAAGAATCAAGGAATGCCACGAGCATGACGCAACGCCCTCCTTCTGAGGACCCGGTCGGGGAAGGCGGCGCCTTCTCCAGCGGGCTCCTCGCCCAAGTCCGCCGCATCGAGATCATGACGGACCGGCTGGTCACCGAGACCTTCGCGGGGGAGTACCTGAGCGTCTTCAAGGGCCGGGGCATGGAGTTCACCGAGGTCCGCGAGTACTCGCCCGGCGACGACATCCGCACCATCGACTGGAACGTGACCGCCCGGATGGGCAAGCCCTTCGTCAAGCGGTACACCGAGGAGCGGGAGCTGACCGCGGTCATCGCCTGCGACCTCTCGGGCTCCCAGTTCTTCGGCAGCCGCAGCGCCTTGAAGAAGGAAATAGCCGCCGAGATCGCGGCGGTCCTGGCCTTCTCGGCCCTGCAGAACAACGACAAGGCGGGCCTGTTCCTCTTCACCGACGGCATCGAGGAGTACGTGCCGCCCAAGAAGGGCCGCAAGCACGTGCTCCACATCATCCGCGACGTCCTGGCCTTCGAGCCGAAGCGCCGGGGGACGAGGATATCCGCCTGCCTCGAGACCATGGTCCGCGTGCTCAAGCGCAGCTCCATCCTCTTCTTGATCTCGGATTTCAGGGAGGAGCCGGAGAGCGCGGCGCCGTCCGAGGGCCTCAAGCGGGCGCTCAGGCTCGCCTCCCTCAAGCACGACGTGGTGCCGGTGGTGATCACCGACCCCCGCGAGAGGGCCCTTCCGCGCTTCCGGGCGTACCTCGGGCTCGACGACCCCGAGAGCGGGGACCGCACCCTCTTCGACGCCTCCGACGCCGGGAGCCTCGCCGCGCTCAAGCGCTCGGAGGAGGCGCGCCTCTCGGGGATGGAGAGGCTCTTCAGCGCATTAGGGATCGAGCACATCCGCATCGACACGGACAAGCCCTTCATCGACCCCATCGTGCGCTTCTTCCAGAAGCGGGCGAGGAAGCTGAGGCGTTGACGGCGATGAACGCCATCCTCCTCCTGCTCTCCCTCCCCGTTGCTTCGATGGGCCAGGCCCAGGAAATCTCCTTCGAATTCCACGCCGCCACGACCGCCCGGCTCGGCGTGCCCATGAAGGTGGAGGCGGTGGTGCGCTCCGCCCCGGGCCTCGAGCTGTTCTGCGACCTCGAGGCCTCCACCACCGACTCCTATTCCATCACGAAGGCCCGGATCACGCGCTCGGGCGCGGTCGAGCCCGGGGGCTCGGCCGGGCCCCTCGCCGAGCGCGCCTTCGATCTCGAGCTCCTCCCGCTGGATATCGGGGAAATCCCCGTCCGGGTCTTCTGGACGGTCCAAGGCCGGGCCCCCTCCGGTTTGCGCCGGGTCGAAAGCCCCGCCTTCACGGTCGAGGTCCCCGAGCCCGACCTCGGGGAAAATCCCCAGCTCAAGGACATCAAGGAGGTCAGGTCCGCCCGGAGCGCCCTCTGGCCTTGGCTCCTGCTGGCGGCCCTGGCCGCCGCGGGGTACTGCCTCTGGAAGCGGCGCAAGACCGCAGGCCCGGCCGCGGCCCCGGACGCGGCGCCCCCCGACACCCGGCCGGCCCATGTCATCGCCCAATCCGAGTTGGACTGGCTCGAGCGCTCGGGCCTGTGGGAGGAGGGGCGCTACAAGGAGTTCTACATCCGCCTGACCGACACGCTGAGGCAGTACCTCGAGAGGCGCTACGGCCTCCCGGCCATGCAGCTGACCACCACCGAGCTCGTCAGCGGCATGCGCGCGATGGAGGTGGAGCGGCGGCTCGGCCAGGCGGTCAAGGACCTCCTCGACCGCGCCGACCTGGCCAAGTTCGCGCGGTGGAGGCCGGAAACCGGCCAAGGCGCCCAGGAGATCCACGCCGCCCGGGAGATCGTCCAAGCCTCGGCGCCCAAGGACCTGGCCCCCCAGCCGGCGCAGGCGGCCGCCCCATGACCCTGGCCCATCCCTACCTCCTCCTCCTGGCCGCGGCGGCCCTCGCCGCATGCTGGTGGTACGGCCGAAGCATCGAGCCCCGGCAGAGCGCCCTCACCTTCCCCCGGATCCGCGCGGAGAAGCCCTCCTGGCGGACGCAAGCCGCCCGGCACCTCTCGCCCGCGCTCAAGACCGCGGTCCTCGTGCTCATCGCCTTCGGGCTCGCCCGCCCCCAGAAGGTCTCGAGCAGCGCCCAGGGGATCGGGGAGGGCATCGACATCATCCTGCTCCTGGACACCTCGACGAGCATGGCCGCCCTGGACTTCCAGCCCGAGAACCGTCTCTACGCGGCCAAGGACACCGCCACCCGGTTCGTCCGCGGGAGGGTCCAGGACCGCATCGGCCTCGTCATCTTCGGGGGCGCGGCCATGCTCTCCTGCCCGCTCACCCTGGACTACGAAGCCCTCGCCGGCCGAATCGCGGAGCTCGAGCCCGGCATGACCCACGCGGACGGCACCGCGATCGGCGACGGCATCGTGACCGGGGTCAACCATATCAAGAACTCCGACGGCAAGAGCAAGGTGCTGATCCTGCTGACCGACGGCCGCCACAACACCGGCGTCATCGACCCGCTCACCGCGGCCAAAGTGGCGCGCACCTTCGGGGTCAAGATCTACACCGTCGGCTGCGCCAAGAGGGGGGAAGCCCTCATGCCGGTCGACGACCCCAAGTTCGGGCGCGTCATGATGCGCATCAAGGACGATCTCGACGAGGACATCCTCACCGAGATCGCCCGCCTGACCGATGGCCGGTATTGGCGGGCCACGAGCTTGAGCGAGCTGCGGGAGGTCTACTCCGACATCGACAGGCTCGAGAAGACCAAGGTGAAGCTGCCCGAGGTGGTGTCCCGGGCGGACCGCTACCACTTCCCCGCGGCCCTCGCGGCCATCCTCCTGATGGCCGAGCTGGCGCTGTGCAGCACCTTCTTCCTGAGGTGGCCATGAGGAGCTTCTCCTGATGTTCCGGAACCCCGTCCATCTCCTCTGGCTCCTGCCCGCCCTGGGCTTGACGGCGGGCTTCTTCTGGCGGGCTGCCGGACGGCGGAGAGCCCTCACCGAGGCGATGGGGGACCCCGCCACCATCGCCCGCCTCGTCCCTCCGGAAGGCGCCGCCAGGAGGCTCTTGAAGGCCGCGCTCCAGGCGGCGGGGCTCGCGCTCATCATCGTGGCCCTGGCCGGTCCGCAGTGGGGGATCGAGCTCGTGGAGACCAAGGCTCCCATGCGGCACGTGGTCATCGCCCTGGACCTCTCCACCTCGATGCTGGCCGAGGACGTCAAGCCGAGCCGCCTGGAGAAGGCCAAGACCGAGCTCTCTCTCCTGCTGGAGGAGCTGCGCGGCAACCGCGTCGGCATCGTGGCGTTCGCGGGAGAGGCCGCGGTCTTGTGCCCAATCACCATGGACGTGGACGCCGCCAAGCAGGTCCTCGGGACGATGCGGGTGGACGCACTCCCGAGGCCGGGCACGGCGGTCTCCAAGGCGATAGGCCTTGCGGCCTCGACTCTGGAGCGCTACCCGGGCGGCAAGGCGATCGTTCTCCTGACCGACGGGGAGGATACCGCCGGCGGGCCGGCCGCGGTGGAATACGCCGCCCGCCGCGCCGCGGCCGCGGGCATCCAGCTCTACCCCATCGGCATCGGCACGCCAGAGGGAGAGCCCATCCCGATCAAGGGCGAGGACGGATCGATGTCCGGCTACAAGAAGGACCTCAAGGGGAACACGGTCATCAGCCGCCTGGGCGAGGACGCCCTGATGAAGGCCGCAACGGCTTCGGGCGGAGCCTACTACCGAGCCTCCTCGGGCGAGGTCGAGGTGTCCGAGATCGCCTCCAAGGTCGCGGCCCTGGAGAAGTCCGAGGCCATGCTGAGCCGCAGCCAGCACTACAAGAACAGGTTCATGTTCCCTCTGGCCCTGGCGTTCATCGTCCTGTTGATCGAGATGCTCATTCCGGAAACGACCCGGCGCGCTGCGCCGGTCCGTGATGGAATCGTCTATAATAGGGACGGCAAGTCCGAACGTCAAGAAAGCCTCTCTGCATCATGAAACGAATCCTGCTCCCGGCTTTCTTGACGTTCGTTCTAATCTCCCCCGCCTTCGCCTCCGAGCGCCAGCTTCGCAAGGGCAACCGGCTCTACGGCAAGGAGGAGTACGTCGAGTCCCTGACCCAGTACTCCCTGGCCTCCAAGGACCAGCCGTCGGACCCGCGGCCCGTCTTCAACGGCGGCAACGCCCTCTACCGGCTCTCCGAGCTCGACCAGGCAGCCCAGTCCTTCGATTCCCTGACGCAGCCGGGACTCCCGGTGGAGCTTCGGTCCGGAGCCCACTACAACTCGGGCAACGCGAGGTACCAGCAGGACGACTACAAGGCGGCAGCGCGCGCCTACCGGTCCGCGCTCATCCTCAACCCGGCCGACGAGGACGCCCGTTACAACCTGGCCCTGGCCCTGCGCAGCCAGAAGAAGCCTCCCCAGCAGTGCCCCAATCCGAAGCAGGACAAGAAGGACCAGGGCGACAAGGACAAAGACAAGCCCCGGCCCGAGCAGGGGAAGACCCCTGACCCCGCGACCCGGCCCCAGGACCAGATGCCAGGTGAGGACGCCGAGCGCATCATGCGCGCCGCGGCCGAGAAGGAGAAGGCGGTCCGGTCTCAGATGATGCAGCGGTCTGCCGCCCAGAAGGAGCGGCCGCCGGTCCAGGAGGACTGGTGAGGAACTCCCTCCTCCTGGCGAGCCTCCTGGCGGCTCCCTCGGGGGCCGTGGCCGCAGGCCCAGGAGCCGGCGAGGTGCTGATCCACGCCGGCGTGGACAAGACCGTGGTCGCCCTCGACGACCAGATCGTCCTCGAGGTCTCTGTCGCGGGTCCCCATACCTCGATGCCGGACCCCAAGCTCCCCGCCCTGCCGAACTTCAGCGTGTACAACTCCGGGAGCAGCCACAACATATCCTTCATCAACGGGAAGGTTTCCAGCTCCATCGCGCACACCTTCGTCCTGGTGCCCCGATTCGTGGGCAAGGCGACCATCGGCCCGGTCACGGTGGCGGTCGAGGGGAAGACGGTCAGGACGGACCCGATCGAGATCGAGGTCCGCCCGCCGTCGGGCGGGGCCGCGCCGGGCCAGGGCCCGGCGAGCCCGAAGCCCTCGGCCCGGCCCCTGGGGCGGCAGCCCCAGGCCCGGCCGACCCCGTCCGCGCCGGACATCTTCGTCATGGCCGACGTCGACAAGAAGAAGGCCTTCGTCAACGAGCAGGTCACGCTCACGGTCAAGTTCTTCACCGGCGTCTCGCTCCTCGGCAACCCGCAGTACGACGCTCCTAAAATCCCGGGCTTCCTCGCCGAGGACCTGCCGCCGGAACGGCACGGCAACATCGAGCACTATGGCCGGAACTACTACTACTCGGAGATCCGGACGGCGCTATTTGCCGCGAGCGCGGGCCGCCTCGTCATCGGGCGCGCCACGGTGAAGGCCCAGGTCCAGCGCGACGTCACCATCGACCCCTATGCCCCGGACTTCTTCCAGAGGTTCTTCTCGCAGGGTTTCGTCGGCGCCGAGGACCGGGTCCTCACCTCGGAGCCCATCGAGGTCACGGCCGAGCCCCTGCCGGCCGAGGGCAAGCCACCGGACTTCACCGGCGCGGTGGGACGCTTCAGCGTCACGGCCGCGGTCGACCGCTTCAACCCGAAGGCGGGCGAGGCCGTCAACCTCACCGTGACCGTCCAAGGCACCGGCAACGTCAAGGCCCTCGGCGACCTCAAGCTCCCGGACATGCCGTCGTTCCGGGTCTACGACACCGTCAGCTCCATGAGCCTCGACCGGACCAAGGACCTCGTGAGCGGCTCCAAGGTCTTCAAGACCGTGCTGGTCCCCAAGGTGTCGGGACCGCTGACCATCCCCTCGATCTCCTTCCCGTATTTCGATCCTGCGCGGCGCCAATACATGCAGGCCTTCACGCCGCCCATCCGCCTCAAGGTGGCGGAGGGGGACGCCGCGGCGTCCGCGCCGGCGGCGGCGTCCGCGCCCGCGGGCAGGCTCTCCGCCGTGTCCGAAGACATCCGGTATCTCAAGGCCTCCCCGGGAGGGTCGCCCCTGGGGAGGCTCCTGGAGGAGGTGGCCGCCGGGGGGAACGCCCATACGGTCCCGTTCCTGCTCTTCGCGGCCGCGCTCTCCCTGACCATGTACCAGGACCGGCAGGCCTCCGACCCCAAGGGAAGGCGCTTCCGCTCGGCGCTCAAGGCCGCCAGGAAGCGCATCCGGACCGCCGAGGCCTTAAGGTCCCAGGACCCTAAGGCGGCGGCGGCCCTCCTCTCCGAGGCCCTGCTCCACTACCTGGGGGACAAGCTCGACGTCGCGGCCTCGGGCCTGACCCTGCGCCGCGCGGCGGAACTCCTCCAGGCCAAGGCGCCGGGCCTGGGAAGCGGCGGGGTCGAGAGCCTCCGGGAGGTGTGGGAGGAACTCGATCTCCTGCGCTTCGCCCCCTCGGCGGCCTCGGATCACGGCAAGGGAGCCCACCCCGCCCAACGGCTCGAGTCCCTCCTCAAGGACCTGGAGAAGGATATCCGCCGATGAGGGCTCCGCTGCGGCTCGCCTCCCTCATCCTCCTGCTGGCCTCCGCGGGCCCGGCCGTCTGCGCGGAGTCGGACTTCAGCCAGGCGGCCCAGCGCTACGCCGCGGCGGACTTTCCGGGCGCGGCCGCGATCTACAGATCCATGCTGGAGTCCCAGCCGCGCAATGCCTCCCTGCGCTTCAACCTGGGCAACGCGCTCTTCAAGGCGGGGCGGACGGGGCCGGCCATCGCCGAATACCAGCGCGCCTACGACATCCGCCCGCGGGACGCGGACATACGCTACAACCTCGACTTCGCGCTCAAGCGCGCGGGCGAGGAGTTGGTCCCGGCGGGCGTCCCGCCCTTCCTCCACTACCTGTTCCATCTGCTCGGCACGCGCGAGCTCGCGGGGCTGCATTGGATCGCGTGCTGGGCCGCCCTGCTGCTGGCGAGCCTGGCCCTGCTGCGCCGGTCCGTGTCCGGGCCGCTCGGCTGGTGGGGCGCGGCCGCCGCGGCGGCATGGATATTCTTCGGCGGATGGTGGGGGACGCGCAAGGCCCTCGAGCCGACCGAGCGCGCCGTGGTGACGAAGCCCTTCGCCGAGATCCGCAGCGGCCCGGGCGACAACTTCAGCGTGGCTTTCACCGCTCCCGAAGGCCGCAGGGTCGAGATCCTCTCCGAGAACGGCCGATGGCTGGAGATCGGCCTGGCCAAGGAAGGAGCGAAGGGCTGGATCCTCTCCGAATCCGTCGAGCGCCTCTGACGTCTCTACGGCCGGGAGGGAGCGAACGGGGTCGAGGGCAGCGGCGAGCGCTCCGCCTTCGCGCCAGCGGCTTCAGGCGCCGCGGCAGGGGCGGCCCCCTTGGCCGTCGCCGCCTTGGCCCGCCCGGCGCGTCCCTTGCGCGTCCTGCCGGGCTTGGGCGCGGCAGAGACCTCAGCCGTCGCCGCCGTCTCCGGGGCGGACTCCTGCGGAGCCTCCGTCGTCTGCGGCTCCGCCGCGGCCGCAGCCTGCTTCGGCTTCGCCTTGCCTTTCCCTTTCTTGCGCGGCTGCCGCCGAGGCTTCGGAGGCTGCTCCGCCGGGACATCCGGCTGGACAGCGGAAGGCTCGCCCTCCGGGGCGGACTCGGCCTGAGGAGACTCCGAAGGAGCGGGGCCTCGCTCCGGCTGAGGTTCGAAATCGGAAGGACCTGAGTCCTGAGGCCGGTCCGCCATCCCGGTGTCCGAAGACCCCTGATCCGCTCCTCCGTCCTCCGCCGCCCCCGCTCCGGGCGCGCCTCCAGACGCGGACGCCGAGGCCTCGCCCCCTGCGGGCGGCTGGAGGTCCTCGCCCGCCGACGGGTTCTCCTCATGCTGGGCATGCTGTGCCGCCGACGGCATCCCCGCCAGGAAGACCGCCGCGGCCGCGGCGAAGAGGAAAGCCCTGCCGTCCACGGAGCGAATCATATCATTTGGCTCTCGCTACGTATAGTATAATGGTAGGGATGGAGACCTGCGAATCGCAGGCCCGGCCGAGACTCTACACGCGCGCCTTCGGCTGCCAGATGTCCGCGGCCGACGTCGCGGAGATGTCCGGCGCGCTCGTGGAGCGAGGCTACACGCTCACTTCGGACCTCTCCGAGGCCGACGCCGTCCTGGTAGGGACCTGCACCGTGCGGGAGCACGCCGAGCACCGGGCGCTCTCCTACATCGGGAGGCTCCGGCGCTGGAAGCGCGAGCGCCCCTCCGGCGCCCTGATCGTGGCCGGCTGCGCGGCCGAACGCCTCGGCCCGGACATCAAGCGGCGGTTCCCCCATGTGGACCTCGTGACGGGCTCCAAGTCCGTGGGGGAGTTCCCTTCCTTGATCGACAAGGTCATGCCCGACCATCGCCTCCCCCGGGGGGGGCAGGTCCCCGAAGGACGGCGGAGTATCTGCGCGTCCGTGACCGTCATGCGGGGTTGCGACCGCTCGTGCAGCTACTGCATCGTCCCGTCCGTGCGCGGCCGGGAGGTCTACCGCCCGGCGGACGAGATCCTCGCGGAGGTCAGGCGCAAGGCCGAAGCCGGGGCGAAGGAGGTGACCCTGCTGGGCCAGACCGTCAACAGCTACCGGTCTTCGGTTTCCTTCGCCGACCTTCTGGCGCTGGTCGACTCGGTGGCCGGCATCGAACGCATCCGCTTCATGAGCCCGCATCCCCTCCATCTCGACGGACCCATGGCACACGCCATGGCGGAGTGCCGCAAGGTGGCGCCCGCGCTCCATCTGCCCGCGCAGTCCGGCTCGGACCGCATCCTCGGGCTCATGCGGCGCGGCTACGACCGGGCCGCCTTCCTCGAGAAGGTGTCCATGGTCCGGCGCGCGGTGCCGGGCCTCACGGTCACGACGGACTTTCTCGTCGGTTTCCCCTCGGAAACCGACGAAGATTTCCAATCCACTCTTTCACTCTTCGAAGATATGGGCGCCGTTTCAGCGTATTGTTTCAAGTACTCCCCCAGGGCCTCGACGCCGTCAGCCTTCCTGCCGGACGACGTCCCTAGGCGAGTCAAGGAAGACCGGCTCGCCCGGCTCAACGCCTTCGTCGCAGGCAGGACGGCCGCCTATCTCGATTCCCTCGCGGGCCGCGAGGTCCAGGTGCTCACCGAGGAGCCCGGAGTCGGCCGGGCCGCGGACGGATTCAAGGTGAGGCTCGTCCCGCCGGTCCCGCCGGTCCCGCCGGGCCGGCTGGTCCAGGCTCAAGTCGTCGGCCGGACCCGCAACATGCTTTTTGGGAACCTTCTGCGGAGGAACGCATGACCAACAAGACCAGGAAACTGCCGGAACGACGCCGCCACCACCGCTTCTCCCTCGTCGAGGGGTTGATCGAGCCCGTCACCGTGAGGTTCGACGGTTCCTCCCGGGAAGGGTGCCGGTGCGAAGGGAGGGAGCGGCCGGTCCGCGGGGTGGAGCAGCCCGCCATCCTCACCAACCTCTCGGCCGGAGGCATGTCCATGGTCTGCTTCGCCGAGCCGCCCAGGGCGAGGAGGCTCGACATGGTCCTGACCCTGCCGGGCCTCAAGTCCGTGCCCATCGTCGGCAGGGTGGCGCGGATGCACCAGAAGGGTCAGACCTGGAACGTGGGCATCGCCTTCACATTGCTCAGCCCCAAACACCGGAACATGATCAACGGGATGGCCCAGGACAACCTGGACTGCGAGACCCGGATCTCCCTGAACCTCCCGGACTCCTGCGCCCCGAAGTGCGCCTTCCACCACCTCTGCGTGAAGCCCCAGAAGGTGTCGCAGTACTGGAAAGGCAAGACCCATTGACGCGGGTCGTCGCCGTCGTCGGGCCCACCGCCTCCGGCAAGACGGAGCTCGCCGTCGCGCTGGCCCGGTCTCTGGGCGGCGAGGTCGTCTCCGCCGACTCGCGCCAGCTCTACCGTGGCTTCGACGCGGGCACGGCCAAGCCCCGGCTGACCGCAGGGAGGGACGCCGACGGCATCCCTCACCACCTCATCGACGCGGCGGACCCGTCCGAGACCGTGAGCGCCGGGCGCTACGCGCGCATGGCCGGGCCCGTGCTGGAGGCCATCGTGGGCCGCGGCCGCGTCCCCATCGTGGCGGGAGGGACCGGGCTCTACATCCGGGCGCTGCTGGACGGGCTTTCGGACCTGCCCGAGGCCGACCAAGCGCTCCGGTCCAGGATCTCGGAGGAGGCCAGGACGCGCGGGTGGGAGGCCTTGCACCGGAGACTCGCCGAGTTCGATCCGGAGGCCGCGGCCCGCATCCCCAAGAACAACCGCTCCCGCCTGATGCGCGCCCTCGAGGTGCGTGAACTGACGGGGCGTCCCATCTCGAGCTTCTGGAAGAAGGGAGCGGAGCGCCGCTGGGAGACGGTCTACCTCTCCATCGTCTGGCCTCCCGACCGGCTACGCGCGCGCATCGTGGACAGGGCCCAGGCCATGTGGCCCGGCATCCTCGACGAGACGCGCCGCCATCTCGAACGCTGGACCGGCCTTGAAGCCGCCTTCCAGAGCCTCGGCTATCGCGAGGCCCTTTCGTGCCTGGAAGGCCGGATCACGGCCGACGAAGGCCTGGCCCTCCTCATCCGCGCGACGACCGCCTACGCCAAGCGCCAGAGGACCTGGTTCAAGAATCAACTCCCCGCTGCGACGCGCGTCGAAGGGGGACCCACGCAGCGCATGCTCGACGCCGCCCTGCGGATGTTCGCCCATGGCGCGTGAAGGCTCCGTGAAGCGGCCTCCAGGCCCAGAGCCGTTCCCGGCCGCCCTGCGCCTCTATCTCCTCTCGGGCGTCTTCGTGACCGGGGCCGCGGTGCTCGCCCTCGAGCTGGTGGGGTCCCGCGTCATCAGCCCGTTCTACGGCTCGTCGTTGTACTGCTGGGCGGCCATCATCACGGTCACCATGGTCGCGCTCGCGGCGGGCTACGGCCTCGGCGGCCGCGCCGCCGACCGCGACCCCACGCCGGACCTGTTCCCGAGACTGGTCGCGGCCGCGGCCGTGGCGGTCGCTCTCATCCCGCTCCTGAGGATCCCGGTCCTGCGGCACACCGCCTGGATGGGGGTGCGGCTGGGCGCGCTGGCGAGCTCGGCCGTCCTCTTGGGTCCCGCGCTCGCGTGCCTGGGGGCCGTGGTCCCCGTCGTAGTGCGGCTCCTGACCCGGGAGGTCTCTTCCGTGGGCAGCCGGGCCGGCGAGGTCATGGCCGTCTCCACTTTAGGAAGCGTCCTGGGCGCCGTGGCGTCCGGGTTCTTCCTCATCCCCAACCTCCCGGTCCCACGCATCCTCTTCGGGCTCGCCGCGCTCCTCTTCCTGCTCTGCGGCGTGGGGCTCATCATCGGCCGCCGGCGGTTCCCGGTGAAGACGGCGGTGGCCGCCGTCTCGGCCGCGGTCCTCGGCTGGTGGCCCGGGAGCCACGGGATGCTGTTCGCGAGGCAGTCGCTCTACGGCGAAGTCAAGGTCTTGGACTCGAACGGGCGGCTCTACCTCCTTGTCGACGGGGTGACGCAATCCGTCGCGCGCAGGCTTGGGGAGGGGTTTGAAGCCGACTCCCCGTACGTGCACACGCTCGAACTCGCGGCGCTCCTGCCCCATGGGGGGCAGGTCCCCGGAGGCGCAGGCAGTTCTCCGCTCGCCGGAGGGAGCCTGGCGCGGGGCAGGCCGCGTCCCAGGGCTCTGTTCATCGGCTCCGGGGCAGGGCAGCTCCCGGACTCCTTCGAGATCCGCTACGGCATCGACTCGGACGTCGTCGAGATCGACCCGGTCATGCTGGAGGCGGCGCGGCTCTTCGGCTTCCCGAGACGCCGTCAGGGCAGCCCGGACCCCGGCCGCGTCTTCGTGGAGGATGGCCGCACCTTCATGGAGAGAATCGGCAGGGACGCGAGGGACGCCATAGGGGAAGGCGGGCGCGTCCGGCGCTACGACATCATCGTGCTCGACGCCTTCGTCGGGGAAAACCCGCCCTACCATCTCTTCACCGCGGAATCCTTCCAGGCCGCCCGCCGCCTACTCGAGCCCGACGGCGTCCTGGCCGCCAACCTCGTGAGCCTCGTGGGCGCGGGCCAAGACGACGCCTGGGTCACCGCCTACAAGACCATGCGGTCGGTCTTCAAGGAGGTGCGCGTCCACCTCGCATCTCCGCCCCACGAAGGGCTGGCCAACGTCGTGTTCTTCTGCTCCGACGGACCTCTCGACGGGGCGCTGGCTCGGGCCCGGGCTCGGGCCCGGGCCGAGGTCCGGCGGGGCAGCGAGTACGCTCTCAGCCACGAGTTGACCCCTCCGCCCGAGGCGCTGCGGGCCGCGGTCGCGCTGAACGACGACTACGCCCCTGTCGAATCCCTGCTGGCCAAGACCGCGCTCGCATGGCGCAAGGTCGTGCAGGACACGGCCGGCGAGGCGGCCCTGCGCTAATGCTCACCAAGATCGCGGAGAGGGTCCTGCTCGTCGGCGTGGGACTCAAGCCCCCGGGCCTGCGGCCCAGGGGCCTGGGGCCCGACGGCCCCATGGGGCCGTCGGGCCGCACGGTCGAAGACAGCCTCTCCGAGCTGCGCGGCTTGGTCGAGACCGCGGGCGCCGTGGTCGCGGGGACCGTGAGCCAGTCGGTGACGCGCTACCATCCCGGGACCCTCATCGGCAGCGGCAAGGTGCTGGAGGTCGCTCAGATGGCCCGAGAAGTCTCGGCCCGCACCGTCATCCTCGACGCGGACCTGTCCCCCGCCCAGCAGAAGACGCTGGAGAAGGCGACCGACTCCAAGGTCATCGACCGCACCAGGCTCATCCTCGACATCTTCGCGAAGCGCGCCAAGACCTCCGAGGGCCGGCTCCAGGTGGAGCTCGCCCAGCTCTCCTACCTCCTGCCGCGCTTGACCGGGGCCTGGCGCTCCTTCTCCCAGCAGGTCGGCGGCATCGGCACCCGCGGCCCCGGAGAGCGCAAGCTGGAATACGAACGGCGCCACATCCAGTCGCGCATCACGCGCTTGAAGAGCGAGATCGAGAAGGTCAAGGCGCGGCGTCAGGTGCAGCGCTCGAGGCGGCTCTCCATCCCCGTGCCCCTCGTCGCGATCATCGGCTACACCAACGTCGGGAAATCCACCCTGCTCAACGCCCTGCTGTCGCAAGCCTCCCGTGTCGCGAGCCCCCCCCGCGGGGGGGCGAGCATCGGGGGGGCAGATGAGGGGGCAAGAAGCCGTTTCGTCTACGCCGACGACAAGCTCTTCGCGACCCTCGACCCGACCACGCGGCGCGTGCGCCTGCCGGACGGGACCCATGTGGTGGCCACGGACACGGTTGGCTTCATCCGGCGCCTGCCTACGGCGCTGGTGGCGGCGTTCCGCTCCACGCTGGAGGAGGCGGGCCTCGCCGACTGCCTGCTCGTCGTGACGGACGCCACCGCCCCTGACTTTTCGGCGCAGGACAGCGCCGTCGACGCCGTCCTCGACGAGCTCGGCGCAGGCGCGGTGCCCAGGGTCGAGGTCTTCAACAAGACGGACCTCGTCAGCCCCGAGCGAAGACGGGAGCTCGCGCTCTCCCATCCGGGCCGGACGCTCATCTCGGCCGTGACCGGGGAAGGCATCTCGGCCGCGCTCGACCGGGTCCAGGAGATACTCTCGCGCAGGTGGCTCCTGAGGGAGCTCGACCTCCCGCACGGCGCGGGTCGGTTCGCCTCCGTCATCTACGCCAGCAGCCAGGTCATCAAAGAGACGCATGACGGGACCATGGTCCGCTACCGGATGAGGGTCACGGCCGAGAACTGGGAGCGACTGCGGGCATTGACGCGGCAGTATTTTTGCTAGACTTGTCCATCACTTTTGGGGATGCCTTCACTCACTGAAGTCGCGAGGGTCGCCGGGCTCGTCGTCTTGAGCTACCTGCTCGGGGGGATACCGACCGGCTATCTCGCGGTGCGCTGGCTTCGAGGCATCGACATCCGGGAGCACGGCTCCGGCAACCCAGGGACGGCCAATGTCTACCGCATCGCGGGTGTCGTGCCCGGGGTCATCACCCTCGTAGTGGACGGCCTCAAAGGCTTCGTGCCCGTCATGCTGGCCCAGCGCTTCTTCCCTCACCAAGCAGTCGTCATGATGCTGTGCGGGGCGGCCGCCATCATCGGGCACGACTGGACCGTCTTCCTCGGCTTCAAGGGCGGCAAGGGCGTGGCCACCTCCGCCGGCGTGTTCGCGGCCATGATGCCCAAGCCCCTGGCAGCCGCCGTGGCGGCATTCATCGTCGGATACGCCGCCTCCGGCCACATCTCGGTCGGCTCCATAGCCGCGGCTGCCGCCCTGCCGGTCTTCAACCTCGTCTTCCAGACTCCGCTCCCTTTCACGGCCATGGCCGCGGCCGCGGCCGCGCTGATCCTCTTCAAGCACCTGCCCAACATCAAAAGGCTCCTTGCGGGAAAAGAGCTTTTTCTCCATGAAAAAAAGTATTAAAATCACGGTGTTAGGCGGAGGTGTCTGGGGCACGGTCTTGGCCCAGCATCTCGCGAAGAACCGCAGGGTCTGGCTTTGGGAGATACTGAAGGACGTCGAGCAATCCCTTCGCAAACGCAGGCGCCATCCGCACATCCCGGGACTGCGCCTGAGCGAATCCGTCAAGGTCGTCTCGCATCTTCCGGAAGCGGTGAAGGACGCGAGCGTCTTGGTCTTCGTCCTGCCCTCGGCCCACGTCCGGCACACGGCCCGGGAAGCGCGCCGCGACTTGGGGCACGCCTTGCCCCTGATCGTGAGCGCCTCCAAGGGGATCGAGCCCAGGACGCTCCTGACCGTCGGAGAGATGATCGCCGAGGAGATCCCGGAGTGCGGCCGCGGGATATACACCCTCTCAGGCCCGAGCTTCGCCAAGGAAGTGGCCATGGGAGCGCCGACCAAGCTCGTGCTCGCCGGGCCCGCCGGGCCGCGCGCGCGGTTCCTGCGCTCCCTCTTCAACCACCGGCCCATCGTGGTGGAGCAGAGCCGCGACCGCAAGGGCGTGGAGCTCGGCGGCTCGCTCAAGAACGTGCTGGCCATCGGGTGCGGCATCCTCGACGGCCTGGCCAAGAAGCCCGGCAATCCCTGCGGCATCAACACCAAGGCGGCCCTGTTCCTCGAGGGCATCAAGGAGATGGGGCGCCTCATCTCGCGCATGGGCGGCCGGCGTCAGACCGCCTTCTGGCTGGCCGGCATCGGGGACCTCATCGCCACCGGGACCTCGCCGCAGTCGCGCAACCGGGCGCTGGGGGAGAAGCTCGGGGAGGGCAAGCCTCTGGGCGAGGCCCAGGACGAGATCGACGAGGTGGTCGAGGGGATCGACACCTCCTTGAGCGCCCACGACCTGGCCGCCAAGGCGGGCGGGGAGTACCCGCTCTTCCACTCCATCTACAGGATCCTCCACCTTGGGGCCCCTCCCCAGAGCGTGCTCGAGGCCTTCGGATTTAGATCATGAGCAAGGACAAGAACCCCCCGGACAAGAACCCTCCGGACAAGACTCCGCCGGAAGAGGGCACCCCCGAGAAGGAGGTGCGGATCTATTCCTTGGCCACCACGGCCAACGAGTGCATCATCTTCCTTGAGGAGCTCGGCGGCAACCGCCTCCTGCCGATCTGGATCGGCATCGCAGAGGGACAGGCCATCGCCATCCGGTTCTCGGGCATCGTCCTGCCCAGGCCGCTCACGCACGACCTTCTGCTGGCCACCGTCACCGCCGTGGGCTTCACGGTGCATAAAGTGGTGGTCCACGACATCCGGGAGAACACCTTCTACGCGAGGGTGCTCATCAAGAAGGGCGCCCAGTCGCTGGCCGTCGATTCCCGCCCGTCCGACGCCATCGCGGTGGCCGTGCGCGCCGGCTGTCCGATTTTCGTCGAGGAGAAGGTCTTCGACCGCTGCCAGACGCTCACCAAGCCGATCACCGAGGACGAGGTCAAGAGATTCAAGTCGGAACTGAAGACCTTGAAGCCCGAGGACATCTTCGGGGACCTCAAGAAGAAGAAAGAGGAAGGGCCCGAGAGCCGCAAAGAAGACGAGAAAGACGAGGAGGCCGACAGCTAGTCGGGAACGATCCCATGAACAGACTCGACATCATCAAAGCCGTGGCGAAAGTCCTTTCGACCAAAGGGGAGGCGGCGAAGGCCGTCGAGACGACCTTCGAGACGATCCGCGAAGCCCTCAACCGCGACGAGAAGGTGGTGGTCTCGAATTTCGGGACCTTCCGCGTCAGGCGGCGGGCCCAGCGCACCGGCCGCAACCCGAAGACCGGCCAGCAGGTCGCGGTCCCTCCGCGCAAGGGCGTGCGGTTCAAGGCGTCCAAGAACCTGCTCAACCCTTAAGGCCCGCCGCGACGGGGACGCTCGTGCTGTCTACCCTGCCGGACAAGGATTTCTTCTCCATGGGGGAGGCCTCGCGCTTCGCCCAGGTGTCCGCCCACACCCTCAGGTACTGGGAATCGCGAGTGACTGCGCTGCGGCCCAGCCGCCTGCCCAGCGGCCACCGCCGCTACACGCGCTCCGACATCGAGACCATCCTGTCGATCAAGGACCTCCTAGAGCGCCGTGGGCTCACCCTCGACGGCGCCCGGCGCGCGCTGAGACGGGGGAGGCGTTTCTCCGCCCTCGCTCGCGAGGGCGGAAGTCCTGAGTTGTCGGGCAAGGCCATGAATACCCTATCCGAGGTGAAGAGGGATCTGCGCAGCCTCATGGAGGAATTGTCCAGATGAACTATTTTCATCTGGAACAACATCAAGAGAATTTCGTTTAATCAGACGACGGGGACTGGCTCAATGGTAGAGCGCTCCTTTGGGGTGGGAGAGACTCCGGGTTCGATTCCCGGGTCCCCGACGGATTTCGAGGGGAACGGCAACGGCCTAAGCCCCCTCGGCTACTCGCCTCCCCGTGGGGGAGGCGAGTGACACGGGGTATAGCTCAATTGGCAGAGCGCTTGGTTCGGGACCAAGAGGTTCTCAGTTCGACCCTGAGTACCCCGAAGCTTTCGAGCATGGCCGAAGAAGTCAAGGTCGAACGCGTCAGGACCGTCGTGTACGGCCGGGTCCAGGGGATCGGCTTCCGGTGGTTCGTGCGCGACAGCGCTTCGGACCTGCGGTTGTCGGGCTGGGTGCGCAACAGACCGGACGGCTCCGTGGAGTTCGAGGCCGAAGGCGCGGCCGACTCCCTGGAGCGCCTGCACGCGGCCGTGCGCTCCGGCCATCCGTACGCGCGGGTGGACCGCGTGGAGTCGTCCCGGATCGCGTCCCGGGGAAAGAAGGGGACTTTCGACATCGTCACTTGACTGCTAAGGAACCACTTCGACATGGTTGAGCCCACTACGGACACGATCAGCCAGTACTTCAAGAGCATCCAGAAGCTGCCCCCGGCGAGCCGCGAGGAGATCCACGACCTGTGGAAGAAGGCCAAGAAGGGCGACCGCGCCGCCAAGACCCGCATCATGGAGATCAACCTGCGGCTCGTGGTGCCCATCGCCAAGAAGTACCACCGCCAGGGCATCGACTTCCTCGACTTGATCGAGGAGGGGAACCTCGGCCTCATGCACTCCATCGACAAGTTCGAGCCCAAGAAGGGCTACCGCTTCTCCACCTACGCTTCCTACTGGATCGAGCAGTCCATCCGCCGGGCCGTGGAAGAGCAGTCCAAGACCATCCGCATCCCTCCGCACGCGTGGGAGGCCCTGCGCAAGTGGCTCAAGCAGTGGGAGAAGATGCACGCCATGCTCGGGCGCGACCCGACCTTGGCCGAGATGGCGCGCAAGATGCACTGGACCGCCCGGCAGGTCCGGGGGGTGCTCGACGCCGCCGAGGCCGCCCGCGGCATCGGCTCGCTCGAGACCCCGGTGGAGAGCGAGGACGAGAACATCACGGTCGAGGACATGATCTCCGAGTCCGACCAGAAGTCGCCGGAGAACCTCATCTCGGTCCTCAAGCTCCACGACGAGCTCAACCAGGCCTTGAAGGAAATAGGCGAGCGCGAGCGCATGATCCTCGAGTTCCGCCACGGCCTCACCGGCCAGACGCCCATGACGCTCGAGGAGGTAGGCCGCCGCCTGCGGCTCTCCCGCGAGCGCATCCGCCAGATCGAGGAGCGGGCGCTCCTGCGCCTCCGGCGCGTGGCCAACCGCATGGGCTTGATCGAGGTGAGCGAAGGCCGGCCGCTGGGCACCCCCAACCTCCAGCCGGGCTGGGACACGCCCAAGCTCAAGACCGACATCCTCGGCCAGACCATCCCGGCGGGCCGGCGCACCGCGCCCCGCTCGGAGTCCGGACCCCAGTTCATCCGCAGGAAGCCCCGCCAGCTCTTCTTCACCCAGCCCCAAGCCAAAGGTGGACGCAAGAAAAAACGACCATGACCAAGACCTCCGCGATGGACCTCAAGTCCTTCATCGAAGACGTCCCGGACTTCCCGCAGAAGGGCGTCATCTTCAAGGACATCACGCCTCTTTTGGCCGACGCCAAGGCCTTCGACGAGACCGTGCGGCGCATGGCCGAGCCGTGGGAAGGCTCGGGCATCCTCGCGGTCGCCGGCATCGAGTCCCGCGGGTTTTTGCTGGCGGCGGGCGTCGCCTTGAAGCTCGGCGCGGGCGTGGTGCCGGTGCGCAAGAGAGGCAAGCTCCCGCGCGCGGTCTACGCCGAGAGCTACTCCCTGGAGTACGGGACCGCGACCTTAGAGGCGCACCAGGACGCATGCCCCAATGGAGCGAAGGTCCTGCTCGTCGACGACGTCCTGGCCACCGGCGGCACGGCCCAGGCCGCGCTGGGCATCCTCGAGCGCATCGGCGGCCGGGTCGTGGGGGTGTCCTTCCTCATCGAGCTGGGCTTCCTCAAGGGCCGGGACCGCATCAAGGGCTACGACGCCCGCGCCCTCATCGCGTACTGAGGCCCAGGGCGCGGACAGGATCGCCAAAAGCGCCTCCCTGCGGAACATCCTGGTCCACGACTACAACGACGTGGACCGGAGAATTCTGCATTCCTCCATCAAGTCCTGCATCCGCGACTACAGGAGGTACTGCGAGTACCTCCTGGCCTTCCTAAGGTCACGCAATACGTAGACCAATTTGGTATCATCACCGTCCCAGCCCCGATAGCTCAATGGATAGAGCTACTCCGTCCTAAGGAGAAGATGGAGGTTCGATTCCTTCTCGGGGCACGCTTCCCATGGATTTCGACCTGGTCTTGAAGAACCTGCTGGAAGGCTTCGACCGCCTGAAGATCAGGTACGCGTGCGCCGGGGGCTTCGCCCTGGGCGCGCTCGGGGCGGCCAGGCTGACCAAGGACCTGGATTTCCTGGTCCACAAGGACGACCTCCTCAGCCTCGACCTGCTGATGACGAGCCTGCGATACCGGAGAATCTTCCAGAGCGAGAACATCGCCCAATACGCGGGAGAGACCGTACCGTGGGGCTACGTGGACTTCATCCACGCCTTCCGGCCCCTGGCCCTTCAGATGCTCTCCGAGGCCCTGGTCAAGTCGATCTGGGACGGGACGGTCCGCATCCGGGTGCTCAGGCCCGAGGACGTCATCGGCCTCAAGGTCCAGGCCCTGGCCAACGAACCCGAGAAGAGGGGTCAGGACGCGGTGGACATCGAGAGCCTTGCCCTGGCGAACCGCGAGACCCTGGATTGGGAACGAGTGGCGAAATATTATAGACTGTTCCACTTGGATGCCAAGTTCGAGGAGATGAAAAAGCGTGTCCGAGCCTATTAGCGAAGAGGAGCAGCGCCAATGGCGCGAGGCCGCGGCCTCGGAATCCATCCGGCGCGATTTCGAGACCGTGCGGGAGAATGTCCGCAGGTCCACCAAGGCGATGACGCTCGATGAAGTCATCGAATTCCTCACCAGCGCCAGCGCCGCCTTCGACCACCCCAGGCCCCAGCGCAAGCGATTCGATCCCTCCACCCGGTTCCTGATATAGGCATGGGCAAGCAATGGGCGAAGCAGCAGATCAAGAGGAACGAGCTCCAGGAGTTCGTAGAGACCGCCATCGACTGGGTCGCGGCGCATCGGGACAAGGTCCTCTTCGGGGTCGTCGCCTTCGTGCTGGCCGTGAGCCTGGCGGGGTTCGCGTACTTCCGCAGGGAGAAGTCCAAGTTCGAGGCCTGGGACCGCCTCTCCATCGCCCAGGCCTACGCCTTCACCGGCCGAGTCGACGACTCCTTGAAGCAGCTCGCCGAGATCGAGAAGGACTATTCCTCATCGGACGCCTCGGGCTTCGCCGCCGTGTTCGAGGGGGACGTCCTCTACCGGAAGGGCTCTTATAAGGAAGCGGCCGCAAGCTACGCCAAGGCTCTCGCCCAGGGGGACCGCAGGCTCGAGCCCCTGGCTTTGGCCGACATCGGCATGGCCCAGGAGGCCGCCGGCCTCTACGCCGAGGCCAAGGAGACCTCCCGCCGGTTCCTGGACTCCTTCCCGGACCACTTCATGGCGCCCCAAGTCCACGCCTGCCTGGCCCGGTCCCTGGGCTACCTCAAGCTGACCGACGAGGCCCGCGCAGCCTATCAGAAGATGACGCTCCAGTACCCGGACACCTTCTGGGCGACCTGGGCCCAAGCCCGGCTCCAGGGCAAGTGATTTCACCCCTGGGCAAGAATCCCCCCTACTTTATTTGCCTGTAGGCAAAATTAGTAGTACAATCCCATCGTGATAGATCGCTATCTTCAGCCGCAGGTCCTTCAGGATCTGCAGCGCAAGATGGTTTTCGTCGGCGGGCCGAGACAAGTCGGCAAGACTACGCTCGCCAAGTCCCTGTTGGGTCCTGACCAATAGGTTCGGGGGGGACTCCCTCCAAGGAAGATACCACTATCTGAGGCTGCATCCCTTTTCCGTCGCGGAGCTCAAGCTCCGCGGCGGAAACGACTTGGA
The DNA here is from genome assembly GCA_016209035.1 of Elusimicrobiota bacterium. Lineage (GTDB taxonomy): Bacteria > Elusimicrobiota > Elusimicrobia > UBA1565 > UBA9628 > JACQWX01. Next base: position 76,598 of record JACQWX010000126.1, read on the forward strand.
GCAGCTGTTCACCTTCGGGGGATTCCCGGAGCCATTCCTGGGCGGCTCAGAGGTCCAAGCCAAGCGCTGGTCCAGGGAATACCGCTCCAGGCTCATCCGCGACGACCTCTCCAACCTGGAGAGGGTCAACGACCTCGGCAAGATGGAACTTCTCATGCTGAGGCTCCCGGAGCTCGTGGGCTCTCCCTTGTCGGTCAACGGCCTGGCCGAGGACCTCCGGGCCAGCCACAAAGCGGTCAGCCATTGGCTCGACATCCTGGAGCGCCTCTACGCCGTGGCGCGGCTCTCACCCTTCGGCCCGGCCAAGATCCGCGCCGTGAAGAAGGAGCGCAAGCACTACCATTACGACTGGTCGCTCATCAAGGACCCAGGCCCCCGTTTCGAGAACATAACCGCCATGCACTTGCTCAAGTGGGCGCACTTCCAGCAGGACAGCCTCGGCCTCGACGTCGAGGTCCGCTATTTCCGCGACGTGGAGGGCCGGGAGGTGGATTTCGTCGTCCTGGAGGAAGGCAAGCCTTCTCTCCTTAATAAAGTGCAAGACCGGCGACGCGCCGCCCTCCCCGAGCCTGCGCTACCTGAAAGCCCGCCTGAGCCCCTGCCCTGCGCCTGCTGGAGACCCTGGCATGACCCCACCGGGGGATACTGTGGACAGAGTGGATAACAGGACCCCCTTGACAGAAACGGGCCGACCTGCTATATATCTGGGCCTTCGGCCCATGGGGGACCCAGGGGCCGGGATAATCGAAAATAAGTGTTGACAAGGAAAACAAGGATTTGCAAGAATTTGCCCCTCGCTGGAGGAAAGGCCGACTGCCCCACCCAAGACGCCGGGGCGACGGGCCGGACTCCGGAGAGGCAAGTCGTGAGCCCCGCCGGTTGCGGGGTTGCGAATGAGACCCCCGCCACGGGCGGGGCTTGCGAAAACAAGCTAAAGATGCAAGGAGGTAGCAAAACGATGAAGAAGCTCCTGGGATCGGTGCTCGCCATCGCCATGCTCGTACAGCCTGGCTTTGCTAGCGCAGAGCTCCTTAAGAACTTCAAGCTGAGCGGTCAGGTGGACCTTCAGTCGCAGGCCAGCCGGAACGTCTATGACTTCGTCACTCGGCAGGACGAGTTGAGCAACATCATCAACCCGAACACTGGAGCGGCGCAGTCTGGCCAAGACATCACCCGCAACGCGACCGAGCGGCCGACGTTCAACGACCGCACGAACAACGCCCAATTCAGGGTCATCGTGAACCTGGACTGGGACTTGCTGGACGATGTCCACACCAAGGTCACCCTGCGCAAGAACGACAGGGCATGGGGCACGGCCGGCGGTATGGCTGAGGACAACGCGCCTTATCCTGCCAACGCTCGCCAGTATGTCGGGGGTGCTGGCGCTGGCTCGGACGCTGCCGGCCAAAACCTGCTCGGCGAGTTGGCGATCGACCAGGCCTACGTGAAGGTCGACAAGGTCTTCGGCCATATCGACTTCACTGCCGGCCGCCAGTTCTACGGCGAGCCGGGCGACCTGGTCATCTATTACGGGCCGCAGGACAACCTGTACGGTCTGCCGACCAACGGCCTCGACGCGCTGCGCATCGACGTCGGGGGCCTGCCGTACGTCAACATCACGGGCCTCGCGGGCAAGGCCGTGGGCTCCGGCATATATACCACCAACGTCCCAGCCTGGGCCTTCACAGGGGCGGACACCGACGTGCGCGGCCTGGTCTTCAGCCTCAAGGAGGTCGAGAACATCAACCTCGACGCCTTCGCCTACAACCGGGTCCAGCACTTCACCGGCGCTCTCGGCAACGCCGGCGGCAACGCCTGCGTTGACAACGACGCCGACGGAGTCGCCGGCAACGACCCGGGTGAGTGCACCTGGGCCAACAACTGGGGCAAGAACGACACCCTGTATGTCTACGGGTTGAAGGGCAAGGTCAACTTCGGCGGGTTCACCGGCAAGATGCTGTTCGCCAAGAACGCCGGCAAGAACCGCTACAATGCTCCCCTCAACTGGGACGTTCAGCAGGACGGTGTTCTTGCAGCAGGAAATGACTTCAGCTACAACATCCCGGGCGGGTCGTATTCCGGCTGGGCTTGGACCGTGGACGGGGAGTTCAAGGCCGACATCGAGGACATCGCGTCCTTCACGCCTTGGATCCACTTCGGCATCGGCACCGGCCGCAACAGCATGCAGGACGCGCAGAACGAGGGCTTCCAGAGCGTCAACTCAGACTACCGGCCAGGCACCATCTACGGCCGGTTCGGCTCGCAGTTGGGCTCCATGATCCCCTGCGTGCTCGGGGCCGTGGGCTGCACCGTGGCTGACATTGACGGCGACGGCAACGACCCCCTCGCAGGGGCAGGCAGCGGCGAAGGCCTCGGCGTGCGCACGGCTGGAACCCACATGGGCGCTTCCAACATCGGCGGCGTGGGCCTCAACAACCGCGTCATCTGGGGCGCGGGTCTTAAAGTCACGCCCGCGTTCGCCAACAAGCTGACCGTCGGGATCACTGTCTGGGACTTCCGGTTCCAGAAGATCACGGACGACAAGGTCATCTGGGTGGAGCCCGACTTCTGGGCAGCCAATTACGGCAATAAGTTCCCGACAGGCGCAGGCGTAGGGGCAAACCTCGGCAGCTTCACCTACTGCAACGCGACGAGCTGCTACTCGAGACTGCCGAACGTCGGCACCATTGGTGCTGGCGGGACTGGAGACTACTGGGACGGCTCGAACGGCGCCCAGGGCTTCAGCAACGGCCGCACGCAGAAGCACATCGGCAACGAGCTCGACGTCGACCTGACCTGGAAGCACTCGGACAACGTGAGCTTCCAGGCCGGCATCGCGTCCTTCAGGCCTGGGAAGTACATTCAGGAACTCATCCGCGACAACTACAATGCCGGCGGCATAGCGGCTGGCGGCAGCCCCGGCATGCATGGCGCGGGCATGCGGGTCTCAAACAACCCGGTCGTGCTCGCCTACGGCGACATGCACATAAAGTTCTAATATAGCTACAAGCTAGACTTAGAACGAAAGGACCCCCCGGCGAAAGCCGGGGGGTTTCTTTTTCCGGCAGGCCCCAATAAGGGATATCTCTCAAAACGCGCCCTGGGGCTGGTCGACGAGTGGCGCAAGCTGCACGCAGGGGATCTCCTGCAGGACTGGGAGCTCGCACGACAGAGAAAGCCCCTCCGGCACATCGCGCCCCTGGAGTGACCTCATGATTACGAGATAGACCTCTTCGTGATGATGGACCGCCCCCGGAGCCGGACCCGGAGATATGACCTGGTCGACGAGGCGGGGCGAGCAGATTCCTCTTGACAATCAGTCATTTTTGGATTATCCTATTCAGAAATGAATAGAGGCATTGACCGGGCGTTCGGCCTCGTCGTCCGCCGCGAAAGGCAGCGCCTGCGCATGTCCCAGGCCGCGCTGGCCCGGGAAGCCGGCTGCCCCCAGCCGACGGTCTCCCGGCTCGAGAGGGGGACCCGCAGCGCCACCTTGGCCGAAGTGGCCGCTCTGGCCGGAGCGCTGGGCGCTTCCGTGGGCGGCTTGTTGTCCGAGACGGAATCGGCTCTCGGCGGAGGGCACCGCGGCATGGAATGCCGGCCCGCAGCCCCGCGCCCCGCGTTCTCCCCGGTCTTCCACGCCGCGCTGGCGGACCAAGAGACCGCCCTAAGCCAGTTGGCGGCTCACGGAGTGCGGTTTCTAGGCGGCCCGGACCGGCCGGCGCTGTTCTGCCTGCCACTGGAGGAGACCCTGCTGGCCGCCCTCAAGCACGCGCATGATCCGAGAGTCTTCGAGGCGCTCCCGGGGCTGCTGCTGCGGCACGCTCGAAGCCTGGATTGGAACAGGCTTGCCTCAGGGGCCTTCGCCCTGCAGATGCAGAACCGCCTGGGAATGGCCGTAGCAGCCGCCCTGCAGCTCAAGGAGAGCGCCCCAGGCTCCGCCGAAGAGCCCTGGAACGTCCTCCAGGAGGTCCACGACAGGCTCGCCGAGGCGCGTCTCGACCGCGAGGAGGTCCTGGGCCCCAAGCCGAAGACCCAGGAAGCCCTGGGATACCTCGCGGACCGCACCCCTCCCTGGCTGCGCTTCTGGCATGGGATGGGCCGGGTCGACATGGATTCGCTGCGCCGCCGCATCCCGCGATGACTTACGGCAACCGGAAGGCGTTGGTCGGATTCCTCGGGCAACTCGACCGGCGGCTCGGCAAGGACCGGCCGGGGCATCGGACGACGATCTACCTCTTCGGGGGGGCCGCCGCAGTCGTCGCCTACGGCGCGCCCCGCGCGACCATGGACTTGGACGTTCTCGTCGAGGAAGCCGGGACGCAAGCCCTGCTCCTCGAATGGGGCGGGCCGGACTCCGAACTCGCCCGCCGATACGGACTGCGCCTTGAACGCGCCAACACCACCCGGATGCCGATCGAGGCCCCGGACTGGCGCGGCCGAGCCGTGGAGGTCCTCAAGGGCGAATTCCCGGCCTTGAAGACGATGGCCCTGGGCAAGGTAGACTTGCTCCTAAGCAAGCTCGCACGCTACAGCGACAAGGACCGGGCCGACATCGAGTACCTGCTGGAAAACTCGGACGTCGATCCATCGAGACTCATCCGCTTGTTCAGATCGGCGCGGCGCTTCTATGCCGGAGACCTGCGGTCGCTCGACATCACCTTCAACGTCGTGTTGAAGGAACATTTCAACCGGGGTCCCCTGGCTTTTTAGAACGAAAGGATCCCCCGCGTCGGCGTCAGGAGTTGAGGCCCGCCGCGGCTTTTTCCAGGAATGCTTCCACGAGGGGCGGGAACCGGACCACGCACTCGTAGACCTTGACGGCAGTCTCCTCGTGGTAGGTGTGCGAGGTCTGATTGCGGGCCTTGAGCATCGCCAGCCAGTCCTCAATAGAGTCTACGTGGCCGAGCTTGAATGCCGATTTCACGGCGCTCCTCGGGCCGGGGCAGGCGAGCCCTTCCCTTTCGCCAAGAAGCTTCATGGACTTCCAGGCCAGTTCGAAAGTGTACTCGAACCTCTGAATGGCGGCGTCCCGATCACGGACGAGGTCTTGGGAGGGATTCTGGATGACGTCCTTCAGAGTGGCCAGCGCCTTCTTCAGAACCCCAAGTTCCAGGGCAATCCGCTCTTCGGCGCGTTCCATACCTCCACCTCCTGCAAGGATGTCCTCTTGAAGTCCCGGGAAACCTCGGAAAAGTCGACGAGCTCGACATCCACCGGCAAGTCCTCGATGTCCTCTTCTATCTTGGACAGAATGCCGTATGAGATGGGTCCCGCGGCCCAGAGGCCGACATCGTAGTCGGAGTACCGTCTTCCCCGGCCGGCCGCCATGGAACCGAACAGGAATACGGCGCATCCCTCCAGGGGCAAGTGCCTCCCGATGGCCGCAAGCACGGCTGATCTCACGTCATCCGCTGTCACCGGGACTAGATTAACAGAAATTCCAGCCGTTTTCAACACTGCTGCCGCGGCACGCTCGAAGCCTGCCCCCGGCGAAAGCCGGGGGGTTTCTTTTTGTATAATCCCTCCCGTGCTTTCCAGGAGTCCCTCCGCCGGGGTCGACTTGCGCAGGATCAAGGCCCTGGCGCTCGCGGAGATATTCAAGCGGATCCCCAAGGACGACTGCGTGGTCTTCCTGTTCGGGACCTGCGCAGCGGGATCACAGGTCCGGGATTCGGACATCGACATCGGCGTCCTGGCCAGCAGTCCCATCCCGCCGTCGGATTTCCTGGAGCTTCAGGAAAGCCTCGATGCCGAGCTGCCTACTCTGCGGCGCATCGACTTCGTCGATTTCCGGGACGTGTCGGAGACAGTCAGGCGGGAGGCATTGAAGGAGATCGTCATATGGCACGCAGGAAAAAACTGCCGAGGACTCTTGAAAGATTCGAAGCGGCGCTAGCGAAGCTCCGGGAGGGGACCGCCGCCGGCTTCGAGCGCAAATTCGAGAGGGACATCCTGGTCGAGATCGTCATCAAGCGGTTCGAGTACACCTTCGAGAGCGCCTGGAAGACGCTCAAGGAACTGCTGCTGGCCGAGGGGATCGAATCCCTCTCACCCCTAGGCTGCTTCAAGGAAGCGTTCAAGCTCGGTCTCGTGGCGCCGGATCACGAGCAGGTCTTTCCGCTGATGGTCAAGAAGCGCAACGAGATCGTGCACATCTACTCGGCCGAGGACGCCTACGAGACCTACCTCCTGGTGAAATCCTCCTTCCTTCCCGGGCTATGCGCGCTCCTTGACAGGATAAAATCCCGGGCCGGCAAGCCCTGACTTCGCGGCATGGAAGGCCGGGCTTGGGCGGCCGGTCCTGCTTTCTAGCCGAGCCCCAGCAGGGCCTTGGCCAGGGCCGCGACTTCCTCCTCGAAGTGGGACCTGATGCGCTTCCAGGGGACCCTGGGGGGCCAGGGCCGCGACTTCCTCCTCGAAGTGGGACCTGATGCGCTTCCAGGGGACCCTGGGGCGAGTAGGTATCTCGGGCTGCCTTTCGGCGTCCTCGAAGAACACGAGGCTCTTGAGCAGGTGGTAGGTGGGCGTCGCGCCCTCGCCGAACTTGGCAGGGTAGAGCTTGAGCAGTTCAGCCAGAGGGAGCTCCCTTTGGCAGATGAAGTAGAGGTCCGCGAAATCCCTCCTGGCGCCGCGCTGGCCGATGGCCTCGATCTTCATGAGTCCGATGTCCAAGGGATGCGCCAACGGAGCCGGGGGGGAACCTGCCCCGACCGCGTCCCTGATCCAGGGGTACTGGTAGTACAGGAAGGAAACTTGCGCGCCCTCCCAGGTCCCCACGACCGCAAACTCAGAGCGCCGCTTGATGGTGAAGGCCCCCGAACCCGAGAGCCGCGCGACCATCTCTCCCACGTCGAAAGGCTCCGTGGAGGAGAAATCAAGGTCCTGGGAAAGCCTGTGCCCGTAATGGATGGCCAATGCCGTGCCGCCGACAAGGCGGAATGGCTTGGTCCACGGCTCGCTCACCAGCCTGGCCAGGGCCTCCCTCTGAGCCCTAGGAATGGGCATGGCTTGCCAGCAGGCTCCAGAAGCTCCTACCGGCGGGACTCAAGTCCTGAATAACGGCTATCTTTCATGAGTCCCCGACGAGACGATTCGTCAAAAGTGTTGCAAGACTGGTCAGATCAGCGGCTTGGCCCGGCAA